>CANKTP010000150.1 GCA_947486375.1 Candidatus Hydrogenedentota bacterium
ATTCCCGTCGTAAGCCGTCGTGTGACGTTGATGGGCCGAAGTGCATTCAATTTGCGAGACCATGAACAGTTCCCTCTCCGGTTTTGCCACCGATGCTATTTTAGCACAATTATCATTAACTAAAGAGACGCCTAGCACTTTGTAGCGAATCCAGATCGGAATGTCAAATTATTTTTGTCTTGGAATTCGCCCTTTTATTTTTTCGTCATTTATCTATTACCGTGGTGTGATAGCGTGCTGCGGCGCGGAGCCGGGGCCGTGAAAGCGGGAGCGAGCTCCCGCACTCCAGGAGGTTTGCCGTGTGTGGATGGGGCGATCATGTTGGCCGGGTCCGCGTTCATCACCGGTCAGTTTCACTGAAGATCGCCGCAATCGCCGGGCGCGTCCGCGGTCAGTAACACGGCGCTGCCGTCGAGCCCGGCAGTAAGCCCCGAAATGGACGCGACGACTCGCTGTCCCGAATCGAGATCGATGTCCACGCGGGTCACGGTGCCGCTCGTCAGGGTGGTTTGGACGCGCTTCGACCCGCCTTGATTGTCGTTGGCGGTTACGGTTGCCGCTCCCGAGGCGATGCCCTCGATCCGGAAGTACCCGTTGCCGTCGGTCTCGGTGCCGACGTTTTCCCCGCCGTCGTCCGGCGACCCGATCGTGACTCCAATCCACGCATGTTTGACGGGTTCCCCGCTTCGCGTGACGTAGCCCTCGAGCGTAGCGTCGGCGTTGAAATCGAAGTTCACGGTGGCGCTCATGCCCTCGTCGACCTCGACCTGCTTGTTGCTCGATCGGTTCCTATTGTTTTGCGTCGAGACATGCGCTCCAATGTTCAGCGGACCAGGCGCCAAGCCTCCGATGCGGTAGCGTCCATCGGCGCCGGTTTGCGCGTTGCGCTGGGAGTTCGGGTTTGTTTGATCGTAGGCGTTGACGTAGACGCCTTCCTTCGGCGCGCCGCCTACGCGCACCAGGCCCTCGACCGTGCCGCCGTCGGGCAGGACGATCTCGACGCGGTTCGTGGAATTGGGCGATAGCGACACGGCGGCGGCCCCCTCGAGATAGTCGACGTGATAGGCCCAAATCTCGGTGGCGTCGGGCGACATGGTCTCGATTCGGAATTCGCCGTTTGCGTCCGTGGTGGCTGCCGCGGCGCGATCGCGGACCCAGGTATCGGGCAGGGGTCCGTCGAAGACCATCGCGCCGGCGATCGCGTTTCCGCGTTTGTCGACCACGGTCCCCTCGACCGCCGCGGCTGAGTCCAGGCGCAGCTCGACGCCGCTCACCGTTTCGCCCGCGCGGACATCCGGTACGACCACGAAGGACTTTGCAAACCCTTCAGCCTTCGCGAAGACGGTGTTTGGTCCCACCTCCACGTTTTCTATGAGAAACTCGCCACTACTCTCCACGATCATCCGGTAGTCGACGTAATACTGGTTTCCGTCGGCGCCGTCTCCCTTCGAATGCGCGATCTCGAAGGTCCCGAGGGCCGAGCCATTGCCCGCGTCGATGACCCTTCCCGAGATCGCGCCGCGACCGTCCATGACAAAGTCGTTGTCCTCGGAATCCACCGAGGCGCTAAAGGAGACCGAACTGTAGGCCATGTGCTGGGCCTCGAGATGGACGAAGCCCGGCTCCAGCCCCTCGACGGCGTACCGTCCATCGCTGTCGGTCTGGGTGTTGATTTGTCCGCCGTTTTGACTCCACCCGTCGAGCGTGACGCCTGCAATGGGTTTCCCCTCGCGGTCGGTCCCCCGACCGGCGACACGTCCCCCGGCGGAAAAGTCGTAGACGAGGCGCAGGCCTTCCAGCGTCTCGCCCGCCTTGAGGGTCACCGTCTCGACGGCCTTGCCATTCCACGGTTCCTGACCGATCCGGGCCATGTAGACGTGATACTCGCCCTCGCCCAGGCCACCCAGTCGGAAGGTCCCGTCGGGTTGCGATGTGACTTGGTTTCCGGAGAACGCGCGACCGGCACGGGCATGCAGCGGCACGAGGGCCACGGGGCTGTTGCGGGTATCGACCACGATGCCGGTGACGACGGCTTCCGAGCCGAGCACAATCTCGACCCCGGAAAGCCCGTCGCTTTCGAGCTTGAAGTTCGCGAATTTTCGACCGTACCCGTCCTTATAGGCTTCTGTTTGAACATCGCCGACGCCAAGTCCCGCGAGTTCGAACCTGCCCAATTCGTCGGCGGTGTCTTGCGCGTAATAACCGCCGCCGCTGGCATTTTTCGCGTTGAGCTTCGCGGCCGGGATACCCACTCCTTGGTCGTCCACGACGCGCCCGCTCAAGACCAGTCCGCGGTCGAGCGCGAAGTCGATGCCTTCGTATACCTGACCCGCCTGGACGCCGAGGCTTTTACGAAGCTCGAAGATATTGCTCGGGTATCCCTCGACTTCCCGGGGCATGATCTCGTAGACCGCGCTGCCGAGGCCGCGGACCTCGTAGGCACCGTCGATTCCCGATTCGATTTCGCGCTGGGATTCGTAGGCCTCGTCTTGCGAGTAGGCCCCGAGTTGCGCGCCGATGATGCCTTTGCCCGTGTCCTTGTCGTAGAACCGTCCGCGAACGATTCCCCCCGGCACGACGCGCAGCTCGATGCCCCCGGTCTCGCGCCCGTCGATTACCGTCGCTGGAACGGGACCCGATTGCGGCACCACCTCGTGGTCCTTCACTGTCAGCCGAATGTCGCCCGCGCGGATGCCGGCGATCGAGAAGCGTCCTTCGGCGTCGGCCTTGACCTGGTGATCGTCCCGAGCAAATCCGGTGAGCACGGCGACGTTGGTCCCCGGGACCGGCTTGCCGGTGAGGGCGTCGGCCACGCTACCGGACACAATGCCGCCGTCGCCCAGAATAATTTGTACATGGCCCGTCGGCACCGTGAGCCAGTCGGTGACGCTCGATGCGAAGCCGTCGGCCTGCGCGTAGAGTTTCCATTTGCCGGTCCATAGCGCGGCGAATTGGAATTTTCCGTTCTCGTCGGCGACTTGACGGGACTGCGTGGCGCGGCTGCTGGTCAGCGGGCCGATGGCGAAGCGGTCCGTTTCGTATACGTAGACAAGCGCGTTCGCCACGCCCTTGCCGTTCCCGTCCACGACATGTCCATCGAGCGGGGCGGATTCCCACAAGGTCAGGACCACGTTCTCCACCTTTTGGTCGTCGCCGAGATAGGCGTTCTCGCTTTGCATCCCGTTCGCGGTGTAAGCCCGCGCGACGTAGCCGCCGTCCGGAAGCTTGTCGAAACTCACGGCGCCGTCCGGGCCCGTGAAGTTTTCCTGCATGACGCCCTCGGCAGGCGGACGTTCGTTTAGTTCCCAATCGATGCGCTCGATCATCACGTTCGCGTTTGCCGCGGGTTTGCCGTCGAGGCCGGTCACGCTGACATTGATCACGCCCTTGCCCACGAATTCGCGCTTCGGCTTTTCCTTCTTTGCGGAGTCCTCCTTCGCCGGGGCCTCGCCGGGGAGGGTGCGGATGCGGGGGCGTTCCGGCTTGGCCGCTGCTTCCGTTTCCGGCGCGGGTTCTGCGGGCGGCGCATCCTGCGTGGCCGCGACCGTCTCCGATGTCGGCGCACCCGGCGTGTCCGGCTCGGCCAACGGCAGCGTCAGCCGCCAGTACATCAGTCCCGCGAAGGCGACAACGAGAATTGCCAGCCCAATCCACCGCGCATTCGATCCCATAGGGCCTGTCTCCAGAGTTCGAGCCTGAGACTACACACGCAACGTGAGGCCGTGGCGGCGCCCGCAATGCGGGTGTTCGGACACGGGTGGTAAGTGAATGATGACCGAAAGTTCGTCAAACGATCACCCAATCGGGAAAGAATGAAGATCGGGTGTGCGGAAGACGGATTTAGGCTTGGATATTTTTATTGAGTGTCGATACAGTAACACGGTATCGGGTATTCGTCAAGAGCGCCCTTGGAGAAAAGACACCCGCCGACGCCCGGATGTGACGCTCGCGGATGGGGTAACTACTCATCCTACGCCAAGAACCGAATTTCGTCAACGGCCTTCCCGCTACTGCTCACAGGCAACCCCTGTAATCGCTGGGCCCCGCACCGTGTGTATAATGGCGGTCTACATGTTAACTACCGGCCCGTTAGCGGAGACCCCTCATGGAACGCACCATCTTTGAAGAAGAACACCGGATGTTCCGGAGCTCGTTTCGCAAGTTTTGCGAGGCGGAGATCACGCCGTACAACGAGCAGTGGGAGAAGGACGGGGTTGTTCCGCGTGAGCTTTGGCTGAAGGCGGGGGCGCAGGGCTTCTTGTGCATGGACGTGCCGGAGGAGTATGGCGGGCTTGGGCTGAAGGATTTCCGGTACAACGCGATCATCGGCGAGGAGATGGTGCGGGCAGGATCGTCGGGGCCGGGCTTCACGCTCCAGAACGACATCACCGTGGGCTACCTGATTAATTACGGCACCGAGGAGCAGAAGAAGAAGTACCTGCCGAAGTTCGTGTCGGGCGAAATCATCTCGGCGATCGCGATGACGGAGCCGGGCACGGGCAGCGACCTGCAAGGCATCAAGACGACGGCGTTGCCCACGGGCGACGGCTATGTCGTGAACGGGCAGAAGACCTTCATCACGAACGGCATCCTGAACAACTTCGTGATCGTCGTCGCGCGGACGAGCAAGGAGAAGGGCCACACGGCGATCAGCCTGGTCATCGTCGAGCGGGGCATGGAAGGCTATGAGCCGGCGCGCAAGATGCAAAAGCTGGGCCTGCATGCGCAGGACACGGCGGAGTTGTTTTTCAACAACGTCCACGTGCCGAAGGAGAACATCCTGGGCGGCGCGGAGGGCTTGGGCTTTATCCAATTGATGCAGCAGCTGCCGCAGGAACGGTTGAGCATCGCGGTCGTGGCGGTCGAGGCCTGCGAGATGGCGCTCGACCTGACAGTCCAGTATTGCAAGGAGCGGCACGCCTTCGGGAAACCGATCGGCACGTTTCAGAACTCGCGCTTCAAGCTCGCCGAGGTCAAGACGGAGGCCGAGGTCGCCCGGGTGTTTCTCGATCATTGCATCGAGCTGCACAACCGGGGCGAACTGACCGTCGAGAAGGCCGCGATGGCGAAGTGGTGGACGACGGAGCTTCAAAAGAAGATCGTCGACACCTGCCTTCAACTCCACGGCGGCTACGGTTACATGATGGAATACCCGATCGCGAAGATGTTCGTCGACAGCCGGGTGCAGACGATCTACGGCGGCACGACGGAGATCATGAAGGAAATCATCGGGCGGGCGATGGGGTTTTAGGAAATCGACTACCGCGATTGAAGTAACGCTCGACATCCCCCTTGATCCCCCTTCCAAGGCGCGACCGACGAAAGTCTTGCGAGGGGGTACGCGGGGCTTCCATGCAGACGCTCGATCGGCAAAAAGGACAGCAAATGCGGCATGGGACTTATAGGACTTATGGGACCTATGGATGCGTGTGTGACTTTTGTCGTTGGCATCTTCAAAGGGGGACTTGACTAGCCGTATCTGCCGGTATTTCCGTCTTCTCAGCGGTGCGAGTAGAGCTTCATCCCCGGCTCGTCCACCGGCATTTTGTACACGGCCCCCTTCATCCCGACGGTGACGAACATCGTCTTGAAATCGGGCCCGCCGAAACAGAGGTTCGTCACGCCGCTTCCCTTCGGGAACGGAATCTCCCTCGCGACCTTCCCGTCCGGCGCAATGACGGCGATCTTCGAGGCCATGTTCAAGACCGCATAGACGTTTCCGCTCGCGGCCACCGCGATGCCATCGGGACCGCCCCCGCCCAACTGGACGAATATCTCGCCCTTGCCCAATTCGCCCCCGGGCGCGATCGCATATTTCCAGATGACGCCGGGCCCGGAGAAATCGTTCACGTAGAGCGTCTTGCCGTCCGGGCTAATGTCGATGCCGTTCGGATATTGCTGGTCGGTCGCGACCGTCATGGCGGTCCCATCGGGACGCACCCGCACCACGCCGACCGGCGTCTCCCCGACTCCCTTCGCCGGGTTGGTGAAGAAGAAATTGCCCTCGAGGTCGAACACGGCATCGTTCGGGCGGTTCAGCGTTTTCCCGCCGTCCGCCGTCGTCACCCACTGCGTGGCATTGCCGTCTGGCGTCATCTTGAGGATGGCCTGGCCGCCGCCCTGGCAGATGTAGAGATTGCCTTGCTTGTCGAAGGCCGTGCCGTTTCCCGCCTGGGTGTCGTTTAGGACGACCTCGGCCTTGCCGCCGCTCCACTTCGAGATGGTGTTTCCGCGGGCGTCGCTGAAGAAGAGCGTGCCCTCTTTGTCGATGGCGGGCCCCTCGGGGAAGGAATAGCCCTCTCCGATGAGCACGGCCCCGGCGGGCAGCTCCTGCGCCCACGCGGGCGCGGCGTTCGTCATTGCCGCCATCGACACCGCGGCGAGCATCCTCATTGTGATCAGTCGCATGGCCATCTCCCATCGCGCGTTGTATTCCGGCCCAGTGCGGGCAAGTGTACGGCGGGCCTTGGAGCGGATCAAGCATCTCGCCAGTTTGCTGCTCGAGCCCGCGATCTATCTTCGCGCGTTCTCCCTTGTCAAGGCGGCGGATGTTGGCTATAATCGCCAGTTCACGATTTTCATTCGAGGGAGCGCGTACCTGTATGCGACATGGCGCAAACATGCTCGCCGCGATGGAGGGGATCTCGCGGCCCGTCTTTCGCATTACAAAGGAACTCACCCAGAACAGCCGTTCGGGGCTGACGGTCCGTTTTCTGTCGAAGAAGCTCGAGCTGCCGGAGGAAGAAGTCGAGTATCTCGTCGAGCTTAACCACGATTTCCTCTACACCGACCTGACCAAAATCCGGCTCGTGCCGGAGGGCTTCCCCGCGGTCAAGCGCATCTCGGACGGCCTCGAGAATCTCGGCGACGTTCCCTCGCTCTACCGCGGAATCAAGTCCCTTAGCCCGCACGATTTTCGCCGCCTCGAGGAGCAACTCGACATTGACCGCCCCGGGGCCAAGAAGGCGGTGGCCGAGGAACTGATTCTCCAGGTCTATTGCCAGCCCGACTCGATCGTCGAGTATGTGGCAGCGCGGGGATTCTCGACGAAGGCGCGCGAGGTGTTCGACATCGTATGGCAACTGCCGGGCGGCCTCATGCCCGTCTCGAAGATTCGCGCGGCGTGGGGAGGAACCGCCTACGACGTCGAGCAGGCGCTGTGGGAACTTGTCCGGGGGCTCGCCCTGTTCGAGATGTTTCGATTCGACGCCGAGGACCGGCTCATCCGCGTGGCGGGCCTCCTCTCGGAAATCCGGCAGTGGCGCGAAGAAAGCAACAAAAACCAGAAGAAGAGGAAGACCCTCAAGACGACGCGCTCGGCGCCCGCCGAACCGGAATCGCGCGACCTCGAGTTCAGCGACGCGGTCTGCCGGCTTGTCGCCTCCATGGCGGCCAAGGCCGCGCGCCTCCGGGGCGACGGCGAACTATTTCGCGAGGACCAACGCCGCTTGTCCGACATCGTCCCGGAGGACGCGGAGCCTTCGCTGGCGACGTGCTTATGGGCCGCCCAGGGCCTGGGCTGGATTGCCCGCGTGGACAACGAGTTGAAGGCGGGCCCGCTCGAGGAGTTGTTGCCGCTCTCGCGCTATGACCGGCACCGCCTGTTGTTCAATTGGCTCATGACGACCGGCAACGAGGGCGAATCGCGGCGGATTCTCTCGAGCGTGCTCGACGAGCTCAAGGGCGGCGCGTGGTGCACGGTGATGGAATGCGTGAAGTTCGTATCGAGGGCGCAGGAAGAAAACGCGCAATTCGTGCTCAAGGCCCAGGGCGGACATTACCGCTACGTGAGCCCGACGGCCGCCTCGGGGGCCGAGAAGACCCTCGCCCGGTCAATCGAGGAAACCCTGGCCTGGCTCGGCGTCGTCGAAAAATCCAGCGACGGGTTGGACACGTATTTCCGGGTCACCAACCTCGGGCGCAGCCTGCTGTCGGACGTGGGCCACGAGGCCATGCGCGCCGAGTTCGCCAAACGCGCGGGCGAGATCATCGTCCAGCCTAACTTCGACATTGTCGTACCGACGCAGGACATGGACCCGTTGCTGGTCGTGCCGCTCGATCAATTCGCGGTGCGGCAGAGCACGGGCCGGGCCACCGTGTATCATCTGGGCAAGGAGAGTTTCACCGAGGCACTCCAGGAAGGGCATGATGGGGATGCATTCGTCTCGTTCCTCCTGGCCCACAATCGCGGCGGCACGCTGCCCTCGAACGTCATGATGACCCTCGACGATTGGCGCGGCGGGTTGCGGCGGGTGCGCATCAAGACCATCCAGGTGATCGAGGCCGACGATTCGCTCGTGATGGCCGACCTGATGCACCGGCGCAAATTCGCCAAGTTCTTCACCCCGATCGACTCGCAACGGACGATCGGGTACGGAAAAGTCACAAAGGCGGAACTCGCGAAGCAACTCGAGAAGGACGGGTTTATCGTCGAGTGATTTCCGGCGTCCGGAAGTAGCGAGGGGCGTTCAACCTAAATCCGGCAATTGGGGTAAGGGACAGACTCCGCGTTTTGCCCGGCGGTTCGGGCAAAACGCGGAGTCTGTCCCCGGCAACTGCCGTTTTTAGGGTTATGCGTCGCGCCGCCGGAGGGCCATCGATGCCAGGCCCGCGCTGGCGAACGCGAGGGCATCCCCGAGTGCAAACGCCGCGCCGACCGGCGTGCCCGCGCCCGATCCGAACAGGCGGGCCGGCGCGGGACAGGACCGGCATGCGCCACGAGGACCCTGTGCCCTGTATTACTTCGGATAGGGACCATAGTCGTTACTACCGTCCTCGCTGTCCAGGATCATGAAAACGAGTAGGACAAGATTTATCAGTGGTAAAAACCCGATGAGCAGCCACTAACCGCTTCGGCCTGTGTCGTGAAGCCGTCGCATCGAAACAGCGATCCCCGGAACGAGCACGGCTAACGAGTAGAGCAGTCCAAGGACACCGGGGCCACCAATGATCCCCTCGACGAAACCAAGCACGAATGCGATAATCACGTTGAAGAGGAAGAACATCCAATACTCCCTCCGTCTTGCCCTCCCGTCGAACACCGCGTACTTCTTGAGTACTTCGAGATACCAGCTCATGTCGTTTCCCTTTCTTGGCTCCACCGGTTTTTGTACACCCCCGAGAGCATACACGCATTCGATAGATCAACGATATCGCCACCGACAAAAGTCTTGCGATGGGGTGCGCGGG
>CANKTP010000151.1 GCA_947486375.1 Candidatus Hydrogenedentota bacterium
GATCGGAAATCCAAGGCCAACCTCGACAACGTGATGTTGCTCGGCGACACGGGCAATCTGGTTCCCCTGACCCAGCTCGTGAATTTCGAGCACGGGACGAGCCCGAGGAACATCGAGCGGACCGACGGCAAGAATTACGTCTGGATCAACGTCAAGACATCCGACAAGGACATGGCGGGAATAGGGGCGAGCATGTTGGATATCGCCAATGGCCTCGATTTGCCGCCGGGATATAGCGTCTCGATGGGCGACGACCTCGAGGCGCTGCAAGCGAGCGTCGCCGGGTTCGTCGCGACCCTGGGACTGGCCATTGTGCTCGTGTACGTGGTGATGGCGGCGTTGTTCGAGTCCTGGGTGCTCCCGTTGTCCATCCTGACCTCGGTCCCCTTGGCGTTCCTCGGGGTATATTGGTTCATGTTTATCACGGGTTCCCCGATGGACACGATCGCCTTCGTGGGGTGCATCCTGATGGTCGGCGTGGTCGTCAATAACGGCATCGTCATCGTCGATCACATCAACAATTTGCGGCGCGAGGGCACGAATCGTTACGAGGCGGTGATCGCCGCCGGACGCGACCGGCTCCGGCCCGTGTTGATGACCGCGCTCACGACCATCCTCGGTGCGGTGCCGATGGCGATCGGAGGGAGCCCCGGTGCCGACGCGATAACCGGACTCGGGCGTTCGATGATCGGGGGAATGACGACAGGCACCTTTCTGACCTTGTTCGTCGTGCCGCTGTTCTATACCTTCTTCGACGACTTGCAGGTCTGGGCGGGGCGGTTTATCGGCGATTTGTTAAGCTTGGGTGGACGGCGTCGCGTAGAAATTTCGGACTAACAAGGCTGGAGATTTCGGTCCATGGCATGGATGAATCGCTGTCGCGATTGGAGTGGCAACATCTGGGATACGGTGTTGCTGGCACTCGCGGTCGAGGGATGTTTTGGGTCTCTCCTTGCGCTGCCCTTCCTGATTACGCTCCTGTTCGGAGGTTGCTGAGCGCGACTGGGGCACGAGGTTCAAGCGAGCCAGGCCCGATCAAACCCGCGCGGCGGGGAGATACGCGAGGGCGGACTCGACGACGCGGTCGGGGGTGATGCGGGTCATGCAGCGGTGGTCCTCCGTGCAGACGGGCCGCTGGCACGGGCCGCAATCGACATCCACGCGGATGACGGTCCCCCGTTCATAGGGGCCAGCGGAATAGACCGGCCTCGTGGGGCCCATGATGCAAATCGTGGGGACGTGAAACGCGATGGCAACATGGCGGGGGCCGGAATCGTTGCCGATGAGCAGGTCGAGTTGCGAAATGGCGGCCTTGAGCGAGTCGATGGTCGGCCGTCCCTCGTCGCACTCGACGAGCGGTTGGCGCGCCGCTTTCTGTACCGCGCGGCGCGTGTCTTCCTCGCCGGGTCCCGTCAGCAGGACGCATTGGGCGCCGCTCGCCTCGCGCAACCGGTCGGCGACCTCGGCATAGCGCTCGGGTGCCCAGCGTTTGCTCGGGCCAAAGGCCGCTCCGGGGGCGATGCCGACCAAAGAACCGGGGCCGACGAGATGCTCCCGCACTTCCGCGATGGCGCGGGCCGACGCGGCGAGCTCGAGCCCCCGGTGGTCGTCTTCGCAACCGAGTGCCTTCACGATGTCGAGGTATTCGGTCGCCATGTAGACGGGCGCGATGCGTCCATCTTCGCGGTGTGGCTCGACCCGGTCGGTAAGCAGGAAGCGCCGTCCGTCGCGGGCATGGCCCACACGGCGCCGCGCGCCGGAGAGCCGGGCCAACAACGCGGCGCGAAACGAATGCGGAAACACGACCGCGATGTCGCGCGCCTTGGGGCGCAACCGCGTCGCGGCATGAAACAAATCGACGACGCGCGCGCGGGGCGGCACCGGCAGGAAATGGCTAATCCACGGAAGGCCATCGAGCAGGGCGCAGGCGGCGGGAGGCCCTGACACGGAAAGTTCGGCCTGCGGAAAACGCCTGTGCAACGCCCGCAACGCCGGCGTCGCCATCGCCACGTCGCCCAGCCAATTTGGGACGATCGCGAGGACACGTTTCACGGAATCGTACGTCATGCCGCCCTTGCGCGCACCAATCGCTACGCCTCCGGCCCGGTGTCGCGGTGCTCGGCGACCCGATTTCCAAGGGTGCGCACGAACTCTTCCTCGCCGAGGGTGGTGCGGAAGAGTACTTCTCTCTCGCGAAAGTGGGCGCGGGCGATGTCGAAGAAATCCATGATCGCCCGCGCGGCGATGACCCCGAACACAATGAAATTCAACGCGAGGAAGGTTGCGAATCGTTTCGGGTCATCGCGGACATACACGACCTGACCGCCCAAGCAGACCACCGCGAGAATGGCGAACATCAGGTAGAAACTGATGGGGCGCCGACGATGGGCCTCGCGCATCGAACGCCAGAAATACTGGCGCAGCGTATTCGGACGAGGTTCTGGGGGACGTTGACGATCCATTCGGCCATGACTCCCCTTGAATTGTACACCATGCCGCCCCGGACAGCCGGGACGCAGGGTCCTAATTCATGCAGGAACCGCCGTCGATGCGGCAACAGGATTCCGCGCCGCATCCCATGGGCGCAGCGCTTCCCCCGATTAGGGCCGCCGGCCGGCTTATCTGCTTTTTGAGGAGGGCCGAACGGCAGGCGAGGCAAACCGGCGATTCGTTTCCGCGGACGAGTATCTCCTGATCCCTACCGCAATCGGCGCATTGGTACTGGAACAAGGGCATAGGGTGAATCCTCCGGCGAAAGTGTAGCAATGGCGGTACCGAGATGTAAATAGGCGTGGATTTAGGGGGTGTTTTCGGTAGGATCGCCGTTTGTCGGTGCCGGATATTGCCACCACATATAGATATATTATCCCTTGAATAGAATGAAAAGATACGTTGTATGAAGCCGAACGATCATCAACTAATAGTATTCGACGATGATCTCGGCACATAAATGTTGAAAAACATTGATATTTTATCGAATTTATTTCAATGTAAAAAAGACTTGACATCTACCATATGTTGTGTTACTTTGATTCCGGTGTCTGGAACTAAACGGTGTCGGTCGGGCCTCAACACTTCATCCCAGCATGAAGGTTTAACGCAGCCCAGGCCCAACATAGACCGACACACCGGAAGCGATTGAAACCCGATGACCGCAGCCCTGAAGGTTTCTAAAACGTCGTTTCCAACCGTGACCCTCTTGCGCCTTAAGATCCACGGATATCCAGTTCCGGCACTCCCCGCATTGAGCGGCGGGCCCCCAAGACCCGCCGCTCCCTCTTTTTTTCCCATTTCTCATAGACACTGAGCCCGAGTACTGTTTTGGACGGGTTTGGGGAAGGGACGGGAGGGACGGAAGGGACCGAAATGACGGCCGCGTGCGTGGCTGTAGCAGACCTAGATTCCGGGGGCAAGGTCCGATCGAATGGCGTGATATGATTCTCGCATGCAAGTCGATTGGCCTGCGCGAATCGCGTGGACAAAGTGACTCCAAACGACTGACCCAAATATGAAGAAGTCCGTGTCTATGGATGAGGACGATATGCGTCCTGAATACGACTTGTCGAGCCTGTCGGGGCCTGCCGTTCGTGGCAAGTATGCCGCTCGCCTTCGCGAATCCTCCCACTTCGTGGCGCCTGTGCCCGAGGTGTCCGCGACATTTCCAGGGAAGCGAGAGCTTAAAAACGTGCTTTCGTCGTTGTTGCGGTTCGCGAGAAAGTTAGCCCGGGTAATGAAGTAATTTGGGACCGGGCGTCACTGGTGATTGATACCGTGTGGTCGGCGGTCGTCAAGGAACTATGTGCCGCGGATTTCCCGGTGGCTGGCACCACATCCGAACCACGATTAGCGGAATTCGACCTGCGGACTTTCGAAATTGCCCGACTCGAGTGCGCGTTCGCCATATTCGGTTTGGAACGTCCGCGGGGTTCGTAGGCGAATGCGGGATTGACACGTGATAATGTGAATGCCCGAGGGCACGAGCGATGGACGATATCTCGGTAGACGGGTTCTCGCCGGAGCTTCGGCACTGGCTCGAGGCGGCGATGTTGCGGGCGTGGGAGGGAAACGACAATGCGGGGCATATTTTCTTCTGGGTCGGCCAGTTAGGGGAGTTGTGTTCAGCGATTCTACGAATCGAGGACGCAATCAGGACGCGAAATATCCTCCCGATTGAATGGCCGTCGCCAACTGACGAGGAGACTGGCACGGGCGGAATCCTCAGCAATTTTCTCACGGTTCAGTGCGCGGCGGAAGATTGCCACATCATCTTGATCTACCCGAATGTCGTGACGCAACCGATCCCGGATCCGTTTGCCGAGTACTCTCGTTGGGAGTCCGGCGAGGATGCAGGGAGAATCCGATCGGCCCTTCTCCTTGAGCTTAGGGGACTACCCATTGAATATAGCCAGGAACTGGCTTGGGTCATCGATGGGGCCTGTCGCTCTGTCTATCTGTGTGTTTCCTTTGGAAGGAGATTCATCCCCGCACTGAAATCGTGGGTGTCATCCTATAAAGGAGCGCAAACTTCGATACGCGAAGAAGACCGGACGGACGCCGGCAAGTTCGATTTCTTGATGGGTCGATTGTTGGAGATTCATTCTTCCCTTAGGCTGATGGAGAGGGAATTTGGATTGCGGGCATGGGACATCGGGGAGAGAATCATGGGCCTCCGGCGACTTCGTGTGAGACCGGAAGGCGAGGGGGATCTGGGTCTTGCTGGCGCAAGCGATGGATGCATTTCGGGACGTGCGGACGAGTTCGATTACCACGGCCATATGTCGAAACTGGAGAACGACACCGCATGGGTATGCGGGTTCACGCCGGGTTTCAATCGGCGATTCGAACAGAGGACTGGGCCGAAATGGAAACGTATCGCCCCAGTCGAGGTTGTCCACAACTTCGACAGGCTACTGGAATCCCTCCATTGCTTTTGTGAAGGCTAACTCCTCTATTTCAATTGAATGAATCGGGCCCCATCAAGACCGTTTCTCCGGAAAGTCTCGGTACGGCGCTGGCACGCGGGAAACATCTGATCATCCTTGGCCGCACGGTCGAGAGGCGCGAACGGTTTGCGGATTCGAAGCTTTTGCCCCGAGCCTCGCGACCAGCGAATCGAAAACCAAATCAGCCGGAATTGGAAACGATTCCACCCCATGTTGCCGACCGCATTGGAGCAGTCGTGGCAGGGTACTATCAGGAAGTTGAGAACGATCGGGCAAAGGACCGCATCAAGGTCGTGAGCGCGATGTGCAGGTTGTTGGTTCCCGTACTTGTCCGTGGGGGCGAAGTCATGCGCCGGTTCATCGCGTTGGGTACCGCGACACGTGTCAATGGGGACGAGGTGCAAGGTGCCATAGAGCAAAACGCCGATGATCCGGGCCCCTTGTGGGATTTGTTTGATGCGATCGATGATCTTCGTGCCGCCTTTGAACTCACCGAGGTGGAGATCGGCGCCACGTTTGAAGAAGTGCATCAACTTTGGCACGACATCTCGGGGATTACCGAACGATTCAGGCAGCTCGGAACGGGCTACGACGAGGAGGATGCAGCGGGCGATGAAGTATCCACGTGGTGGTAGTGCCTCGAAAGTTTTCCACGGATTGGGCACGCGCGTACCGATACGCACCTTGCGACTATAGGGGAAACGGCGCGCCCGCCACGTACGCGACAGCCCATGTGCGTGCGCGCCCGTTGCCACGCCCGATATCCCATCATAGGGGAACCTCCCGTGCGGCCCCAACAGCAAAGGGGTCAGGAAGCCAGTATGTTGACGCTTTATCGAACTCGGAATTGCCCGGAACTGTGCGGGTTCAGGCCTCAACGTAGCGGCGAAGGATTCAGCGGAAACGGAAGCAAGTTCATATAGAAAACGCATTCGCGGGCCGACAAATCGCCTTGCGTCCGACTTGGATTCCCCGTACACTTGGTTCCGGGACGAGAACCATTGGAGGCCCGATGACACCGTACCTGAAATCGATATCGATCCTGGCGTTGTCGGGCGTCATGCTTCTCGGCGGGCTAACGCTGTTATATTTCAATGGCCCCATGACAGCGCTTGAGTTTCGACTCTATCGGGGCGGGGCCAAGCTGATCGACATGGGGCAGACGGTGCAATTGGACTGCGGGGCGTTCCAGTGTGCGTTGATGTACCGGTTTCATGTTGACGGCAAGACCTATTTCGGATCGACGGTCTACGATGCATCCGCGCTCCGCGGTTACTCTCTCCCAGGTCAGTTGTTGGGAGTCCGTTACCTGCCCAGCAACCCGCGGATCAACAACTTGGATGAAATGGGGGTGCGGTGGGGGGAGTTCATGGCGCGAAGCGTGATCGGCTTCCTATTGGCCATCCTTGGGACGGCAATACCCACGAATCGGTTGCTCCGAATGTCGCGGCCCGGAGTGGTGTAAGCCGGTCTTCTGGGGGTTGCCCGGAATCGCGCGGGCGCGCGAATTCGGGATGGGACTTATGGTGAAGTATGGGACTTATGAATGGGTGTGGACTTTTTTCGGTGTCGTGAATGACAGGGGCCGCGCCGCAGGCGTGCGGCGCGGCGAATCGATTGGTTATTGGGCGATGTCCATCGCGCGGGTTTCGCGGACCACGGTCACGCGAATCTGGCCGGGGTAAGTGACGTCTTGCTCGACCTTGCGGGCGATGTCGCGGGCCAACTGGTGGGCCTCGGCGTCGCTTACCTTGTCGGGCTGGACGATGATGCGGACTTCGCGGCCGGCTTGGATGGCGAAGGATTTCTCGACGCCGGGGAATTCTTGGGCGATTTCCTCGAGCTGGCGGATTCGCTTGACGTAGGTGTCGATGGTCTCGCGGCGAGCGCCGGGGCGGGCGGCGGACAAGGCGTCGGCGGCCTGTACGAGCACGGAGATGACGGTTTCCTGGGGCATCTCGTTGTGGTGGGACCCGATGGCATTGGCGACGGTCTCGCTTTCGCCGTGTTTCTTGGCGATATCGTATCCGTTGAGGGCGTGCGAGCCCTCGACCTCGTGGGTGAGGGCCTTGCCCATGTCGTGAATTAGCCCGGCGCGCTTGGCGACCTGGACGTTTTCGCCGATTTCGGCAGCCATGATGCCGGCGAGATGGCAGACCTCCTGGGAATGGCGCAATACGTTTTGGCCGTAGGACGTGCGGTAATTGAGCCGACCTAGGAGCTTGACGATTTCGGGGTGGAGCCCGTGAACATCGACCTCCATGCAGGCTTGTTCGCCGAGCTCGATGATGGTCTGATCCATCTCGGAGTTGACCTTGGCGACGACTTCCTCGATGCGCGCGGGATGGATGCGTCCATCGGCGATCAGGCGTTCGAGGGTGATACGGGCCACTTCGCGGCGGATCGGGTCGAAACCGGACAGGACGACGGCCTCTGGGGTATCGTCGACGATGAGGTTGATCCCGGTGGCGGCCTCGAGCGCGCGGATGTTGCGTCCCTCGCGCCCGATGATGCGTCCCTTCATCTCGTCGTTGGGAAGGGCCACGACGGAGACGGAATGCTCGGCCACATGGTCGGCGGCGCAGCGCTGGATGGCCTCGGAGAGGACGCGCTTGGCTTTCTTCTCGGCTGTGGAGACCATGTCGTCCTCGATGCGCTTGAGGCGCAGGGCGGCGTCGCGCCGGACCTCGGTCTCGAGGCGGTCGAGGATGATCTTGCGTGCCTCGTCGGCGCTGAGGCCGGAAATGTTCTCGAGCATGCGCATTTGGTCGACGATGAGGGTGGCGATGCGGTCTTTGTCCTTGCGGAGTTCTTCCTCTCGCTTGGCGAGGTTTTCGTCGCGGGCGCTGAGGCTGGTGGCCTTGGTTTCGAGGGCGTCGATGCGCTTCTCGACGGTCTCTTCCTTGACGAGGATTCGGCGCTTGAGGTCGTCCAGTTCCGACCGTTGGCGCTGGGCTTCCTTCTCGACCTTTTCGCGAAGGTCGATTTCCTTCTCCTTGAGGGAAGTGCTGGCGTCCTTCAAGATGGTCGCGGCTTCGCGTTCGGCCTCGGATATGGTCTGGGCCGCGTCGCGGCGTGCCCGGCCGAGGACGCTACGCCCGACGACCCGCATCAGCACGTTGGCGGCGATGCCTCCCAAGAGGAGGCCCCCGACGGCCATCGCGAGTTCGGTGAGAGTGATTGTTTCCATATGCCCTGCTCCCGTGTACGCATCCCCGATTGGGGACGCAGATCGGGAAGCCTCGCGGGCGACACATACTCGATGGGCTTAGGCGGGGAGAGGGCCCTCGCTGGCGGTAAACGGCCAGCGCGAAGTGCGGTCGGCAACCAAAGACGGGGACGCGATCGGCAAATCACGCCCGGCGGATTCGCTGGCATCGCGCAATGCGCCCCGAGTTGGCACGCATTGCCTAGGCGACTTTTTCCGTCTCCCGTTCGCTCATTGGATATAACGTAACCGCCGCACTACCGGCGAGAACCTGTCCCTGCGACGCCCATCGGCGCCCTTCGGCCCGGCGCGGCGGCACGTTTCCGCGCGCATCCGCAACCGGTTCGAAACTTCCAGATCTAAACGAAATTCCAAAGACTGCCCGGTTTACCGCAGCACCTGGCCGCAGAGGCAATCTGTCCAAAGCCGAGTATAGAGAATCCAAGGGATCATGTCAACGGCTGGATCGCCGTCGGATGTGCGCCTGAAAACCGCGAACTCTCGGGGCACGCTCCTCATCCCATGGCATGGGCATCTTGCCCATGGACTTGGTCTGATCGCGTCCCTGTCTCTTGAAGCCCCGCCTAGTCCCCTCGCGAAGCGCACAGCGCAAAATCTCCCAGCTGCCCCATACCCCCCATGCGCCCCATTCCTCCCAATCCTCCCATACCCCATAACCAAAGCCCCACCAATCCCTTACGCCCCTCCCATAAAAATCCCTTGACAGATTTTACCTTTGGGAGTATCGTGGCCCCATAACGCTTCATCGCGGCGCCAGTCAAATCCAAGGAGCCCCAAGGAATGAAACTGTTTACCCCCCCCCCCCCCCC
>CANKTP010000152.1 GCA_947486375.1 Candidatus Hydrogenedentota bacterium
AGCTGGCCACCATGTGGGGATACTCGCTCGCGGGGTTCAATACCTCATAGTTGCGCCCAAGGAATTCCTCCCTCGAATACCCGAAAATCGCGGCAAGCGATTCGTTGCAAAAATACACCGTGCCATCGAGGTCCGCCTCGTAATACCCCTCGATAATGTCGTTGAGGATGGTGCGGTATCGCTCTTCGCTGGACAGGAGGTCCGCCTCGGCCCTGCGCCGCGCGATGGCCCCCGCCATGATTTCCCCGACCGTCTGCATCAGCTTGATATGGTCCCTCGACAAGGCGGTCTTTTCCGTCACGAAATCAAGACCCCAGAAGCCGATCAATGTCCCCTCGAAATTCAGCGGAACGACGAAGAGCGACTGGATGCACTGATCCTTGAAACGACCGTATTCCGCCGAGTCATGGCTAAGTCCCTCCACACCCGGCACCAGATAGGGGGAAGACTGGCGGATTACAGCGGCGAATTCGGGCAGGTCGCTATCCACGTCAATCGACTTGAGTCCCTCTATTTCCGCCGCGATACCGTCGCGGCACCATTCGTGGGTGTTCGAGACTGTCCTGGCGTCCGGCGAAAATTGGAAGACATAAGCGCGATCGGCCCCGGCGAACTCGCCCACCGCATGGATGGTTTCCATGATGTTGATGTCCATGCGGCCGGTCCCCGAACCGACAAAGCGGCTTGACGCGGATGCGACGATGGACTCGAGGTCCAGCCGGAACCTTAGTGCGTCTTCCGCATACTTGCGCTCGGTAATGTCGCGAACCACGCAATGCATGCACAGGAATTCGTCGCCTCGCCGAATCGCGTCAAAACTACCGGAAACAAAAACAAGCTCGCCGGATTTCCGTAGCATGCGAAACTCGAACACCCGGTCGATATCGCGATCCGCGACTCGCTGCCGGTGCGCCCCCAGCACCATGTCACGGTCATCGGGGTGAATGAGATCGACGGGGCTGATCCGGGCGATCTCGCCTTGGGTGAAGCCGAACATTTCGGCAAAGCGCGGATTGAACTGGATTGTCCGGAATTGTTCATCCAGTAACACCACCCCGTCGCGGCTACCCTCGAAAAGTTGGCGATACCGCTCCTGCGCATCGTGCATCGCCGCTTGCGTCTGTTCGATTTCCTCGACTTTCTTCGCCAACGCCTCCCGGTCGGATTCGCTTCGACGGTTCCTCATCCCCAACTCGTAAAGCGAGGCGTAGAAGCCCCCCGTGAGCGCCACCACGACCGCCACGAAGAGGTAATCCACGAAGATATCGCCGAGGGGGCCGTTGACATCGATTAGAAACGGGCCGTAATCCCCGCTCGCATGGCGCGCCGAATAGAGAAGCTCATTGAGGACGATGGCGGCGCAACCGAAGCCCACCAGGGCCTTGACCAGCGCCGACGCACCGAGCCGTCGCAGGACATACAGGTTGATTCCCGCAAAAGATACGGCACCAAGGCACGAAAGTACGTCGCCCAACACCTGATAAGCGGGAGAAATCCCCTTCCACTATCCTCGATCCAACCACCATCGCCACGGGCACCGCGAGGTAAAAGGCGACCATCTTGGCGGCGAACCGGTACCGCGCATCGGGCCCTTCTGGACCGGAATCGACTGAACGGTGGGCGTCACGGACATCCGGTATGCGACCCGATCCTGTTACTGACATGGCCATCCATCGCGAAACCGTATGGTATCAAACATTAATTTCCTTCCCATGAGGACGGGTCGAATCATAATAAGGTTCGGCATGGTTACCGGAGCACAGGGGTGCCGGGCAAACCGATTGGAGATGAGCAGCAATGGCCACTTCGGCGAGATTATCAAACTCAATTAAATCAATTGCATCGTAATGGGTAGGCGGCTTCCTATTTCTAATTCTACCGGGGAAATGCCGATCAAGCAAGATAAAATTTTCGAATTGTGGACTTGGATCGAAGTGCAACCGACAAACTACCATAATTACTTATTCGGAAAATCGTGGGAAGAATCAGGCTTTACATTTCTCTTCGGACATGCTAAACTAATGCCTATCAGTGAGTTGTGTAATCTATTGCTTACTCGGCGGTTTGTGCTGAAACACGGCTATTCGGTGGTTTCACACGTTCCACGGTTGATATCGAGGCACGGCATCGTATGGTATGCGGTGTTTCGCCAAGATGAATCATGGACGCGGGAAAAGTTGGGATCTGCGGAGTTTCGTGCAGCGGGTTCCTAGGTTGTCTGACAAAATGGGAATGGTTCTTATCCAACCCTGAATCTTACGCGGGGAATAGGCCCCACGGGACGAAGGAAGCATGGCACCCAAGAGCACAAAAAAACTGGCGAAACCAAAGCGCGCAATCCGTCCTGTCGTCGCACGTGCCGGCGGAAAGGGCGCCAAGAAAACGCCGCCGCGATCGAAGCCAAAGTCTGGGATAAAATCCAAGAGCAAGGGCAGTTCTCCCAAGTCTTCGAAGGCGTCATCGGCAAAGCCAAAGAAACCCGCGGCGAAATCCCCGCGTCCGCCCGCAAAGGTCAAGGCCAAACTGCCTACCCGTGGAACCGTAAAGAAATCCAAGCCCGTGGTGACCGCCACCAAAAAATCTGTCAAGGCCGTGCGCCCGATACCCTCAAAGCCAAAGCCGTCGGCCCCCGCGAAGACAAAGTCCGCCCCTGCCAGACCGGTGGCCGTCGCGAAATTGATCCCTGCGGCCGGTGCCGCCCCGATTGTAATCCCAGCCCTGATTCCGCCCAAGCTGACGACCCCGCCCCCCCCCGCGACCTTGGCTGCAAGCGCCGACCATTCGAATGGGTCGAAGGCAAAGATGTTGACCCGGGAATTCCTCACCGACATGGCCCGGGCGATTCGCGACGCGGTCCTCCCGTTCATCAGCGTGTCCCGGGGCAGGGATGTCGTTGGGACCGCCCCAAGCGGCGACGCGACCTTCGAACTGGACAAGGTCGCCGAGAAGGCCTTGCTCTCGTTCCTGAAGAGCGCGAAGATGCCGGTGGCATACTACAGCGAGGATTCCGGGTATACGACCTTCACCAATGGGCAGCCGGCGAACCTGCTCGTGGTGGACCCGATCGACGGGAGCCGCTCGGCGAAATGCGGGTTCGAGAGTTGCGTCGTGTCCATCTGCAGCACCCGGGTGATCGAGCGTCCCGTGATCGGCAATGTCGACAATGGCTGCGTGATGGAACTGCTGGGAAACCGGGTGTTCTATGCCGAACGCGGAAAGGGCGCTCGGATGTTCGTCGATGGCGCCGCGAAACGAATCAAGCTTTCCACGAACACCAACCTCGAGACCGTGGCGTGGGCGATGACCGTGCCCGCGCGCCCGGCCGACTTAATCTTCCAGACCGCGGCGAAGCTGATCGATCTGACCAGCCTCAAGGGCGGGTTCTTCGCGTGCAATAGCACCGCGTATACCCTCACCCGCCTGGTGACCAACCAGCTCGATGCCTGCGTCGATTTCGCGAACCGGTATTATCGCGACATCCCCAGCGTGGTCGAGGACCGTTTCATCAACGCGGGGCGCGGCGCCGTGTTGGGCATTTGCCCCTACGACTTGGCCGCCGCGCTGCTGATCGCGCAGGAGGCCGGGTGCGTCGTGACCGACGCCTATGGAAAACCGCTCGACGATGTTCTCCTGCTGGATTCGACCGTGACGAACCAGCGTTCCCTGATCGCGGCCTCGAACCGGGAATTGCACAAGAAACTCATGAGCTACTTCGAGGCGCGGATCAACCAGTTCGAGGCGCTCCTCAAAAAACGCGCCGCAGCACGCGCGTAATCCCGGGTGAGCGCCGCCTCCATCGCACCCGCCGTGCGTTCCCTGTTCGAACCCTTCTCCTTCGGTCGCGTGACGCTCGGGAACCGCGTCGCCATGGCCCCGATGACCCGCAGCCAGTCCCCCGGAAATATTCCGGGCGAAAACGCCGCGGCGTATTATCGCCGCCGCGCCGAGGGCGGCGTTGGGCTCATCATCACCGAGGGGACCAGTCCCGGCCACCCCGCGTCGAGCGGATACCCGGATGTCCCCGCGTTCGATGGCGAGGAGGCGCTTGCCGGATGGAAGCGCGTGGTCGATGAGGTCCATGCCGCCGGCGGACACATCATCCCCCAGCTCTGGCACGTGGGTAGCATTCGGCAATTGGGCATGGGACCGGATCCGTCCGTGCCCGGGTTCGGACCGTCCCCCGTCCCCCATCCGTCGTTCCAGGGCAAGGGACAGCCCCCGCACGAAATGACCCAGCGGGACATCGATGAGACCATCGAGGCCTTCGCCCTATCGGCGCGGCATGCCGAGGCGCTCGGGTTCGACGGGGTCGAGATTCACGGCGCCCACAGCTACTTGATCGACCAATTCTTTTGGTCGGAGACCAATCGACGGACCGGCAAATACGGCGGCGACCTGGCGGAGCGCACGCGCTTCGCCGTCGAGCTGATTCAGGCCGTGCGCGCCTCGGTGTCACGCGAGTTTCCCGTGGTGTTGCGGTTCTCGCAATGGAAGCAAGGCGACTACCGGCACAAGATGGCCGGCACCCCCGCCGAACTCGAACGATTCCTCGCGCCGCTCTCCGATGCGGGCGTCGACGTGTTTCATGCCAGCAACCGCCGCTTCGACGATCCCGAATTCGAGGGGTCGCCGCTCAACCTCGCGGGCTGGGCAAAAAAGTTGACGGGGAAACCCGCCATCACCGTCGGCAGCGTCGGCCTCGACTCCGACTTTCTCCGCAGCTATGCGGGCCAGCCCGCCGCCATTGCCCGCATCGACGCGCTAATCGAGCGGCTCGACAGGGGCGAGTTCGATCTCGTCGCCGTCGGCCGGGCCCTATTGTCCGACCCCGAATGGGCGAACAAAGTCCGCGAGGGCCGGGAAGATGCCATCATTCCCTTCGAGCCGGGCCACCTGAAAGCCCCGCAAGCCTAGACGCGGACGTCTTCGATCAAGTTTCTCCACTCGCTTCCGGCGTACCGGGCTTTGCGTGGAATGCGTTACTTGCCGCGTCCATCGAGTTTACGGACCAACGCCTCGACCTCCTCGAGAAATGCGTCGCCAAATACGGCCCGGATGATGTCCGCCACCCCAGCGTCCAGTTTGTCCCCAACGCTTCGCCGCGCCTTGTTGCACGCAAACTCGGTTGCGTCCGATTGCACGGTCAACAGGGGCGGATCGGTCTCGACGAGAAAGAGCGGCCATAAGACGCAGGCCTTGGGTTTCACCTTGATCGGCGGCAGGCCAAGGTCGATCGCGGCGGAGTGCAACGAGCACAGGGTGGCCCCGGCGCGGTCCCGATAGGCGAACACGCAGAGGCCATCCTCGTCGGTGGCAAGGCAGGTCTGGCGATGCTCCGTGTCCTCGACCGGGTCGATGGGTATGCCGTCCTCGTATAGCCCCGGGGCGTATTTGGCGGCATCCGGCAATGCGCCGACGATGGCGGAGACTTCGCGGGCGTCGACCAGCACCTCGTAGGTCTTGCAGCAATTCCGGCGGACGGAACAATTCGTCGGCTCGCAATGGTGCGCGAGGACGCGCAGGGCGCCAATATCCACGCGGACCCCGCGCACGAGGGGATATCTGAGTAGGTCTTTCATCCACTGTATCTCCAAGTCCGGGAAAAAAATATCTTATCACGGGCGTGTCGCGTGTTGGCCGTGCCGTCCGCTCCTTTTCCGCCCCCTGTCCACCCCACATGAACGCGTCCCCCGCGCCGTGACATAATGCGCGCCGCTAACCTCAACCCTTGGGACACCGACGCATCTATCATGGCCAAATACCTCGTTACCGGCGGCGCGGGATTCATCGGCTGCAACGCCGCGCGGCGCGTGCTGGAGCGGGGCGACGGCCTTGTGGTCGTCGATAATCTAAGCCGCAAGGGGACCGCGCAGAACCTGGCTTGGCTGCGCACCCTCGGCGATTTCGATTTCGTGGAGACGGACGTCCGCGACGCTGCGGCGATGGAACGGTTGTTTCTCGATCACGGCGACGCGGACGTGGTGCTGCATCTCGCGGGCCAGGTGGCGGTGACGACCTCGGTGCAAAATCCACGCGAGGACTTCGAGATCAACGCGCTGGGATCGCTGAACCTCCTCGAGGGCGTCCGAAAGGCGGGGGTCAAGCCCCTCCTCATCTATGCGTCGACGAACAAGGTCTACGGCGGCATGGAGGAGATCGCGATCGAGGAACGCGGGACAGGCTACGCCTACCGCGATTATCCGCTCGGGATTCCCGAGACGGCCCCGCTCGATTTCCATTCGCCCTACGGCTGCTCGAAGGGCGCCGCGGACCAGTATTTCCGCGACTATGCCCGCATCTACGGCATCCCCACGATGGTGTGCCGCCAGTCGTGCATCTATGGTCCGCGCCAGTTCGGCGTCGAGGACCAGGGCTGGGTCGCGTGGTTTGTCATCGCGGCGGTCCTCGGGAAGCCCGTCACGATTTACGGCAATGGGAAACAGGTGCGCGACGTGTTGTATGTCGACGACCTGATCGACGCCTATTTCCTCGCCGCCGAACGGCCGGATTTCGTGTCGGGAAAGGTGTACAACGTGGGCGGCGGCCCGGCGTTCACTATGTCCATCTGGGCGGAGTTTGGGCCACTGTTGGAGCGCATGCTGGGACGCGCGATCCCGGTGAGCCAGGGGGACTGGCGGCCCGGCGATCAGCCGGTGTATATCAGCGACATACGGAAGATAGAGGCAGACCTGGGCTGGCGGCCCAAACACAGCGTCGAGGACGGCACGCGGAAACTGTTCGACTGGGTCCAGGCGAACCGGGGCCTCTTCGCCTAATCAGTCCTTCCAGGTGGCGTGGATGACCCGCGCCCAGTTCTCGCGGGCCAGCTTGCGCAGGGCCGCGTCGTCGAACCCGCGTGCGCGCAGTGCCGCGATCAGCCGGGGCCAACCGGATACGTCGCCCAGTTCCCTCGGCACGGTGGCCCCGTCGAAATCGGACCCGAACCCGACATGGTCGATTCCCATTCGGCCGACGGCGTACTCGATGTGGCGGACGATCTCGCTCAAGGGGGCGTTGGGATCGAGACTTCCCTTTTCGTGGAGGAACCCCACGTGGAAGTTGATGCCGACGATGCCGCCGGAATCGCGGATCGCGTCCAGTTGCTTGTCCGTCAGGTTGCGCGGCGAGGGGCATAGCTCGAACATGGCGGAGTGCGTGGCGACCAGCGGCGCATTCGACAAGCGGGACACGTCCCAGAAGCCCTTTTCGGTGAGATGCGACAGGTCTATTTGCACGCCGAGTTCGTTACAGGCCTTCACGAGCGCGTGGCCCGCCGGAGTCAGGCCCGGCCCGGCGTCGGGCGAATGGGGAAAGGTGAAGGGCACGCCGTGGCCGAAAATATTCGGGCGGCTCCAGACGATGCCGAGCGACCGCAACCCGACGCGGAAGAAGGTATGGAGCGCGTTCAGGTCCGCGTCGATGGGTTCCGCGCCCTCGAAATGAAGGACCATCGCGTGGACGTCCTCGCGCAGGCAAATGTCCAAGTCGGCCTTGGCGCGCACGACCCGGACGCGCCCGGCGGAATCGTGCTCGAGCTGGAGCAGGCCGGCGGTCATGGCGAAAGCGGCATGCAGCGCATAGTTCGGATCGATGGCCCCTTCCATCGGCACCTCGTATCCGGACTCGGTGAACTTGACTTCCAGCGCAGTAAACGCCCCGGGCCTCGAGGGGGACGGGACAAAGACGGCGTAGAAACCGCCCGCAAAATGTCCCTCGACCGCGCGGGGCAGATCGTTGTGGCCCTCGTCCTGTCGCACCAGGAACGAAAGTTCCCGCCGCGACGCCGGGCCGTACAATCGAAGCAGGGTGTCGTTGTGTCCGTCGAAAACCGCAATGTCGCTCATCGGGGGTACTCGTCGCCGTGTGGATCTTTCGCCCATTCTAACAGGGGAGCGCGTTCGGGTTACGTCTTCTCCCACGCCAACCCCGAATGCCGTGCTATTGTAAGCGACCGGCTAGTATTGCCGCGGATTCAATCGAGGCGGATCGGCTGGATCTAAAAACGGCGCTTGGTGGGGACTGGCTCCGCCTTTTGCCGGGCGGTTTGGGCAAAACGCGGTGCCTGTCCCTTACCCCCTGATGGAGACATCAGGATGACCAGGAGGTTCTGCGATGGCAAATACGGCCCCGGACATCGAGATCACCCAGATCGGGACGGACCGCTATTTGCTCGGCGAGGGGCCGCTGTGGGACCCGGAGGAAGGCGCGCTTTATTGGGTGGACGTGCTCGGCAAGAAAATCTGGAAGTATGTCCCGGACACGGGGCAATTCACCGAATGGCTCCTGCCGGACGTGGTGAGTTCGCTGGCCTTGCGCGAAGGCGGCGGCGCCGTGGTCACAATGTCCGACGGATTTTTTGCGTACGATTTCGATACCGGGGAAGTCGAACGGATCGGAGAGCCCATCGAGACCGGCCTCCCGACCCGCTTCAACGACGGAAAAGCCGACCGGCGGGGGCGCTACGTCGCGGGCACGATGCACAATCCAATCGCGGAGCCGCTGGGTTCGTTGTACAGCCTGGGCGTAGACCGCGAAGTGACGAAGCTCGACTCGGGCATCGTCTGCTCGAATGGGCCGTGCTGGAGCCTTGACAACAAGACGCTCTACTTCACCGACTCGATGCGAAGCACGATCTTCGCCTACGACTATGACATCGACGACGGTACGGTGGGACCGCGGCGGGTGTTTGCCGATCTCCGGGCCATGGGAATCGCGAGCGCGCCGGACGGATGCACGGTCGATTCGGAGGGCTTCCTTTGGAGCGCGCAATGTCTCGCGGGCA
>CANKTP010000153.1 GCA_947486375.1 Candidatus Hydrogenedentota bacterium
AACGTGGGCGCGTCGGCGGCCCAGTATTGCGCGGAGATGGAACTGGGCGACGTCGTCCTGACGGACATCCTCGAGGGGTTCCCCCAGGGGAAGGCCCTTGACCTGAGCGAGGCGGGACCCATCCGCGGCTACGGCTCGATGGTCACCGGGACGAATGATTACAAGGACATTGCGGGCGCGGACGTCTGCATCGTGACGGCCGGCCTCGCGCGCAAGCCCGGCATGACGCGGCTCGACCTGCTCAAGACCAACGCCGGGATCATCCAAGCGGTCTGCGAGAACATCGCGAAGCATGCCCCCGAGAGCGTCGTCATCGTCGTCACGAACCCGCTCGACGTGATGGTCTACGTGGCGTTCAAGAAACTCGGCTTCCCCTCCGCCCGCGTGATGGGCATGGCCGGCTGCCTCGATAGCGCGCGGTTCCGCAGCTTCGTCGCGATGGAGCTCGGCATCAACATGAAGAACGTCGACACGATGGTCCTTGGATCGCACGGTGACGACATGGTCCCCCTTCCGCAATACACCACGGTCTCGGGCATTCCCATCACCCAACTGATGCCGAAGGACCGGATCGATGCGCTTGTCGAACGGACCCGCAAGGGCGGCGGCGAAATCGTCGCGTTGCTCAAGACCGGCAGCGCCTACTACGCCCCCGGTGCCAGCGCCGCGCGCATGGCCCAAGCCGTCATCCGCGACGAAAAGCAAGTCCTCCCCTGCTCCGCGCACATGACCGGACAGTACGGACTAAACGACGTCTACATCGGCGTGCCGGTCATCCTCGGGAAAGACGGCGTCGAGAAAGTCATCGAGCTCAAGCTGAGCGACGCCGAGAATGCCGAGCTCCATAAGTCCGCCGGCGAAGTCCAGACGGGCATCGACGAACTCCGCGCCAACGGCGCGCTGTAGGTCATTTCGGTCGTGCCCAACTCGGCCCCTATTGTTCCATTGTCCACTACCTCCATCTCGTCCGTGCCCGGTCGGGGGTCGAGACCCTACTTTGAAGCGGGAACTGTCCAAGTCCCCCTTTGAAGGGGGATCAAGGGGGATGTCACGCGGCCCCGGCGAGCCCCAGCCCCGTTGCGAGGCGCATGATCGCCTCCTGCGTGGCCTCGCTACGGGCCAGTTCCCCCGCGATCCGCCCCTCGTGCATCACGAGAATACGGTCGCACATCCCGAGTATCTCCGGCAGTTCGCTCGATATCATCAACACCCCCGCGCCGCGCCGGACCAGCTCGTTCATCAGCTTGTAAATCTCGACCTTCGCCCCCACGTCGATGCCCCGCGTGGGCTCGTCGAAGATCAACACCTTCGACTCGGTGAACAGCCACTTCGCCAGCACGACTTTTTGCTGGTTCCCC
The DNA here is from genome assembly GCA_947486375.1 of Candidatus Hydrogenedentota bacterium. GTDB lineage: Bacteria > Hydrogenedentota > Hydrogenedentia > Hydrogenedentales > CANKTP01. The sequence continues at coordinate 1,359 of CANKTP010000153.1, forward strand.
CCGCTCAGGTTCTGCGTGACCTGGTCGATGGACGGTGTCTTGATGTGGAGCTCGCCCACGTACTTTTCCGCCGCGGCGCGCTCGGCCTTCCGGTTTACGAAGGGTCCCCAAGCCAGCGACTTGAGGTTCGCGAGCGTCGTGTTCTCCCGGACCGTCATCCCAAGGACGAGGCCCTGCTGCTTGCGGTCCTCCGTCAACAGCCCAATCCCCTCGCGAATCGCGTGCATCGGCGAACGAAGAGCGAGCCGGTTACCGTTCAAGTGGATCGTCCCGCCCTCGATGGGGTCCGCGCCGAAGAGCGCCCGCGCCACCTCGGTGCGCCCTGCCCCGACGAGCCCCGTGATCCCGACAATCTCGCCCCGGTGTAGCCGAAGGCTGACGTTCGAAAACGCGCCCGCGCGGGAAAGTCCCTCGGCACGGAGAATTTCCTCCCCCTTCGGAAAAATCTCCTTCGGGAATTCCTCGGTGAGATCGCGCCCCACCATCATGCGGATGATTTCGTCGCGGGTAAGGTCCCCGATCGCGCGCGTGTCGATGCGCTTCCCGTCGCGCATGACAGTGACCCGGTCGCCGATCTCGAATACTTCATCGAGCCGGTGCGAGATGTAGATAAGCCCGATCCCCTGGCGCTTGAGGTCGCGAATCAGGGCGAAAAGGGCCTTGAGTTCGTGCCCCGTCAGCGTCGCCGAGGGTTCGTCCATGACGATGATCTTCGAATTAAACGACAACGCCTTCGCGATCTCGACCATCTGTTGCTGCGCCACGCTGCACTCCCGGACCGGCATCCGGAGATCGAGGTCGACGCCGATGCGCGACAACACCGCGCGCGCGTCGCCATACAATTTTCGCCAGTCGATGAACGGCGTCCACCCAAGGCGCGGTTCGCGGCCCAGGAAAATATTCTCCGCGACATTCAAATGCGGGCAGAGATTGAATTCCTGGTAAATCATGCTGATGCCCAGCGTCTGCGCGTGGTGCGGCGACTGGATATCGACCGCCGCGCCCCCAAGCAGGATGCGCCCCGAGTCCATCGGCTGCGCCCCCGCGAGAATCTTCATCAACGTCGACTTTCCCGCGCCGTTCTCCCCGAGCAGGCAATGCACTTCCCCCGCACGCAACTCAAGGTCTACGCCGTCCAGCGCAAGCACGCCCGGAAAGCGCTTCGCGATCCCCTTCAATTCAAGAACAAGTTCGTTCAAGGCCAAACCCCGTCTCCCGAGACCCAAAGTGTACGCGCGGCGGACAAAACATTCCAATCTTGCGTTGCGTAAGCGCAATTCGTCGCGGGAGTATACTCGCCGCGCCCTCCCGCTTTCCCCGGCCGTTGCATCTACCGACGGGCCGGCTTGGAACCAACATAATGGACCCCGGTTTGATGTTCAGGCGCCCGCGGACGACCTTCCCTGTCCGGGCGTAGAACGGCGCTCTCGATATGCGGGCGGGATGGCGCATGGAGCGCCCCGTTTCCCGGACTTTCGCGGCACATGGGGCGCAGTGTATTCTAATCCGTGTCGCCGTGGAATCGGTGGGGCGGGCAAACCAAGAGTTCCTTGCGACCCGTTTTATAATGTGTTGCGTGTCAGGGTAACCGACATTCATCGGTACTTGGAATCAACCAATCTCCGCGTGCATGTGAAGGAAGCCGTCCGTGTCCCATCGCAGCGTACTGTTCGCGTTTACCGTCGCCGCCATCTTCGCCGTCGCAATGTTTGCCTACTTCCGATCGTCATCGCGACCTTCCACGGCTCCCCAATCGGCTGCACCCGTCTCCACCGCGTCCTCATCCGCCTCCGAATCCCAATTTCTTCAGGTCGGCTTCAATTTCGCCGCACCGCCCTACATGGTCCCGAACCAATTCGCTGACATCGATCCCTACGCCCCCGGCCACCCGCCCCTCGGGTTTCAAGTCGACATCTTCCAAACCGCACTCTCCCGCGCGGGGTATACATTCAAACCCTCATTTCAGTCACATGCGCGCATCATTTCGGATATCGCCTCCGGCAACCTTGATGCCGGCGCAACGTCCGGCCCGCCTGAGACGGGCGTCTACTATTCCCAGCCCGTCGCCAACTGCCAAAATTATGCCATTACAAAAAAATCCTCGAACCTCGTCATTAACTCCATCGGGGACCTTAAACCCCTCCGCTTCGTCGCCTGGCAAGGCGCCTCGACCGACCTCGGCCCCGCCTTCACCGCCGTCACCCGCGACAACCCAAGCTACTCCGAGATTGTCGATCAACAGGCCCAATACACGATGCTGGCTGAAGACAAGATCGACGCCGTCGTGATCGACAAATTCATCTTCCAGTGGTGGCACGCGCAGCGTGCCCCGAAGGACGCCGCCCCCGGGGAATTCACCTACCATTTCATCTTTCCCGGCGTGAATTCGTACTACATGGGTTTCCGCAACAGAACCGTGCGCGACGCCTTCGATGAGCAACTCCTGCTCATGCGCGCGAATGGCGAGATTGACCCCATCATCGCCCAATACATCCCCGATCATTCCCCGTCGCCAGCCGCGATCAACAAACCCGTCCCAGTCATGTTCGGCATTTCCAGGCCTCCCTTCGTCATGGATCAGGAACGCCGCGGCATCTCGGTGGACCTCGCATTCGAGGCCTTCCGCCGCATGAATCTCATCGCCAGTCCCTCGTTTGGCCCCAATCAGCGCATGGAACTTGAGCTCGCGTCCGGGGCCGTCGACATTGCCGTCGAGGTCCAAAAATTCTCCCCCGATTTTCACTATTCGGACGTCTTCATGACCTATCACGATGTGGTTGTCACCCGAGCCGCCGACAACCTCGATTTCCACGATTGGCCCGACCTCAAGGATCGCCGCGTGGCCGCGTGGCAAATGGCCAGGAGTGATCTTGGCCAACGCTTTGCCGACGCCGTCCCGCGATTCGCCCGCTATTCCGAATTCTCCGACCAGCGGGAGCAGGTCTTTCAATGGGCCGCCGGGGACTTCGATGCTATCGTCATCGATCAAGTCCTTCTCCTGTGGATTCTCTCTGCATCATCGAGGCAGTTCCCGGCCCTCAATCTTCCCAAGGCGGAGACCCTCCGGTTGCGCGATGTCCCGGATGCCTCCAACCTCGATTACTTCGCCGCGTTCCGTTCCGAATCCTTGCGGGATCGATTCAACCAGGCGCTTCAAGACATCCGCCAGGACGGCACCTACGACCGAATCTTCGCGAGATACCGGCAATGACCAGGCGCTTAAACTCCCTGGCCCCGATCATCGGCGCCATCCTCCTCGCCGTCGTCTCGACGACCCTCGTCGCCTTCGCCTTGATCGACTATTTCCGGACGCGCGCGGAGGCCGTCAACCAACTCGCCGTGCAAGCCGAAACCAGCGCCGCCCAACTCGCCTCGGGCCTGGCCATCCCGATTTGGAATGTCGATCCTCCCCAGATCGTCCGGAATATCGAGGCCCTCATGCGAGACCCCAAGATCGCCACCGTTTCGCTCGCCACGCCCGAGCGCGCCTACAACTTCAGCCGCGATGCCGCGGGTAATCCCGTCCAGGTCGATCTCCTTCCGTCCATCGAGGCCAACGCCATCGCCCTCGAGCTGCCCGTGGAATTCGCCGGCCGCACCATCGCAACCCTCGCCGTATCCGCCTCCACTCATCTTCTCGAATCGCAGCTCGAATCCTCGCTCCGCCAGAACATTTTCGGGTTCCTCCTCGTCGACCTCATCCTTGTCTACGCACTCTACGTCTCGCTCCGAATATTGGTCATCAACCCGCTCGAATCCATCGAATCCTATGCCGCCTCCATTTCGAGCAATACCAACCCCGACGCCATTCCCCCACTTCGCGACATCCGGTTTGTCGGCGAACTCCAGACGCTGCGCGATTCCCTCAATCAAACGCTCGGCCTCCTCCATTCCAGGTATCTTGAACTCCAAGCCAGCAAGGAGCGCCTCCAACTCGCCACGCGGGCGGGCCTGATTGGCGTCTGGGATTGGGACATCGCCACCAATACGCTTTCGTGGGACGAATCCATGTATACCCTTTACGGTATCGACAAGAAGGATTTCAGCGGGGAATTCGACGCATAGTCAAAAAGCCTCCACCCGGATGACAAGGACCACGCCGAGGGTGAAATTCAAGCCGCGCTCCGCGGCGAACGGGAATTTGAGGAAGAGTTCCGTATCATTTGGCCGGACCGATCGGTTCGCCACATCAAGTCCGTGTCCCAAACGTTTCGCGCCGCGGACGGGAAGCCCCTGCGCATGATCGGCATCAGTTATGACTTTACCGGCCGCAAGCTCGTGGAGACCGAACTCGATCAGCATCGCCACCACCTCGAGGAATTGGTGGAGGCACGCACCCGGGAACTCGACAGCGCCAAGAACGCGGCCGAAGCGGCCAATCAGGCCAAGAGCGTCTTCCTGGCCAACATGAGCCATGAAATCCGCACCCCGATGAACGCCGTCCTTGGATTTGCCCAGCTGCTCGAGCGTGACGGGTCCCTGTCGCCGCCGGCCCGGGAAAAAGTGGCCACCATCATGAAGAGCGGGGAGCACCTGCTCGGCATCATCAACGACATTTTGGAGATGTCGCGCATCGAGGCCGGACGGGTCGAGCTGCGCACCGGGCCGGTCGACCTGCATAATTTGCTGGATGACTTGGCCGTCATGTTCCGCGTACGCGCCGAGGAGAAGGGGCTTTCCTTTACCCTCGACTATGGTGAGGACCTTCCCCGGGTCGTTATGGCCGATACCGGGAAGCTGCGTCAAGTGTTGATCAACCTGCTGGGTAACGCCGTCAAGTTCACCAAGCAGGGATCAATCACGCTGATCGCCCGCGCGGCCGGGACAGACCGGATTGCCGTCGAGGTGCGCGACACCGGAATAGGCATAAGCCCCGGGGAACTGGGGGACGTTTTCCGTCCCTTCGAGCGGACCCGCGCCGGCGAGCAGGCGGCGGGCGGCACCGGCCTCGGGCTGGCCATCAGCCGCGAGTACGCCCACCTGATGGGCGGAGAAATCAGCGTCGAGAGTGGCGAGGGCCAGGGAAGTTGCTTTCGCTTCGAGTTCCGTGCGGCGAGCGCCGAGGCGGCGCCCGTTGCCGCGGAAACGGGCCGGAGGGTCACCGCCCTCGCCCCCGGCCAGGGAACGATCCATGTCCTGGTGGCGGACGACAATCCCACCAACCGGTTCTTGCTGAGGGAGATGCTCGAACTGGCGGGATTCATCGTCGACGAGGCCTGTGACGGACCGGAAGCCATTGCGAAGGCGACCTCCGGTTTGCCGCGCATCGTCCTGATGGACTTGGTCATGCCCGGCATGAGCGGGATCGAGGCGACCCGAATCCTCCGGGATACCTTGCCGCCTGAATCCACCGCCATCATCGGGATCAGCGCCAGCGCATTCGCGGACGACGAGCGGCGCTTCCTCGAGGCCGGGATCAACGCCTTCATCTCCAAGCCCTTCCGGGTCGAGGAACTATTCGATGTATTGGCCCGCCATGCCGGGGTCGCGTTCGAGACCGAGGTCATCCAAGCCGCCGCGCCGGTATCATCGGGAGCAGTGGATCTCGATCTCTCCGTCTTGCCGCTGGAGACGGTCCGGGAACTCGGGGCGGCGGCGGGCCGTCTCGATCTGAGGGAGGTGCGCGAGATCGTGGCCCGGTTTGACGATGGACATCCGATCCTTTATGCTGGGTTGACGAGGCTCGCGGCGGAATTTCGCTTCGATCGGATCGTTTCCATGTGTGAGTCAACGACGACAGGTAATGTCAATGGATAATGCAGGCACGATACTCATCGTGGACGATATCCCCGACAACCTCAAGGTATTGGGCGAGATGCTCGAGCTGGCCGGCTTCGATGTAAGGCCCGCCCTGTCCGGGGAAATCGCCCTGCGGGCAGTCGAGGCGAGCGCCCCGGACTTGATCCTGCTCGATATCCAAATGCCGGGAATCGACGGGTACGAGACCATCCGGCGCCTCAAGGCGAACGAGATGACCCGGAATATCCCGGTGATCTTCGTCAGCGCCGCGCAAGATGTCGAGTACAAGGTGCGGGCCTTCGAGGCCGGCGGGGTCGACTATGTGGTCAAGCCCTTCCAGGAGAAAGAGGTCTTGGCGCGCGTGCGCGCCCATCTCCAATTGAGCAAGCTGGAATATCTCAAGCGCGAGATTTCCGAGCGCAAGCGCGCCGAGGAGGCGATGCGGGAGAGCGAGGCGCGACTGCGCGCGGTCAGCGACAACCTGCCCGAGAGCATGATCTACCAGCTGATCCGCGAGCCCGATGGGAAAATGCGTTTTGAATATGTGAGCGCTGGCGTTGAACGGCTCCACGGGGTTTGCGCGGACGCTGTCCTGCGCGACCCGGCCGTGCTCTATGGCCAGATATTCGAGGAAGACGCGCCCGCCCTTGCCGCCGCCGAGGATGCATCGTTCAACTCGATGGGCACCTTCAACGTCGTGCTGCGGCGGCGGCTTCCGAACGGTGAGGTGCGCTGGTCCCAGTTCTTTTCCCAGCCGCGCCGGCTACCCGGGGGCCGCATGACGTGGGACGGAATCGAGATCGACATCACCGAGCGCAAGCGGGCCGAGGAGGAACAGGAAAAACTTCAGGCCCAGTTTAACCAAGCCCAGAAAATGGAATCGGTCGGCCGGTTGGCGGGCGGGGTGGCCCACGATTTCAATAACATGTTGGGCGTAATCCTCGGTTATGTCGACCTGTGCATGTCCCAGACGGATTCCGCGCAGCCGATATACGCCAGTCTTGAGGAAATCCACAAGGCGGCGAAGCACTCCGTCGAACTTACCCGCCAACTGTTGGTTTTTGCGCGAAAGGAGGCGGTTGCCCCCAAAGTGCTGGATCTGAACGAGACCGTGTCCAGCATGCTCAAGATGCTTCAACGGATGATCGGCGAGGACATCCGCCTCGAGTGGAAACCGGACGCGAGTCTGTGGCCGGTCAAGGTCGACCCGTCCCAAATTGACCAGATATTGGCGAACCTGTGCGTCAATGCCCGGGACGCCATCGCCGATGTCGGCAAGGTTATCATCGAGACGGGGAACTGCACCTTCGACGAGGGCTATTGCGCCAACCAGACGGCCTTCGTGCCCGGCGAGTATGTGCGGCTGGCGGTCAGCGACGATGGCTTGGGCATGGACAAGGAAACGCAGGCCCAAATATTCGAGCCCTTCTTCACCACGAAGGGCGTGGGCGAGGGCACGGGCCTGGGGCTTGCCACTGTCTATGGCGCGGTGCGGCAAAACCGGGGTTTTGTCAATGTCGACAGCGAGCCGGGCTTGGGAACGACATTCTCGATATATCTGCCCCGCTACGCGGGCGATGCCGTGCAGACGCCGGCGGCAAGCGCGGCGGAACCGGCGACGCGCGGC
>CANKTP010000154.1 GCA_947486375.1 Candidatus Hydrogenedentota bacterium
ACTAACGCTCCATCGAGGCCCCGGATCGCGATCTCGGGCCGGGTGTTCGTGGGCCGGGTCGTCACCGGGAAACGTCCCCCGGGGACATAACCGGGGACCTCGTCTGGACTGGGCACCTCCGAAAAGGCCCTAAAAATGGCCGCAAGGGTACCCAAGACCGCCAGCGGAATCAGTATGTAGCCGGTGTTTTTCATCTGCATTGGGCCTGTGTTTCTTTCATTCGGGCATCCTACTTGAAGTCAATAGAGAAATCAAGAGTTTTTTATCTTGATTTCGTGTTTAATTTGACATAGACTGGTTTCAACCTCATGGGAGGACATAGAAATGCCTATCACTGGACTCGTCATCACGCTGGCCGGCGACGGCCAAACGGCCGGTCAGGCCCGGACCGCCCTGGCCGCCAATCGGTCCCTCGTCCTCGGCGAAGCCTTCGGCTCCCGCGTCGCCGGGGTGCTCGATACTCCGAACGAATCGGAAAACCGGCGGCACTGGGAATGGCTCAACTCGCTGGCGGGCGTCGTGTTCGTCGATGTCGTGTATATCGCGCTGGATCCTGTCGATGGCGATCCCGCCATGACAGCGGCCTATTCGGACTAATTCGGTCATGGACAGGCGAACCTTCAACAAACTGATGGCCATGATGGCGGCGACGGCGGTCGCCGGTGGCCGCACCATATCGCTTGGGCAGGAGGCGGGTGGCAGCGCACCGCAGCCGGCGGTACTCTCCCCAGAGTTGACTTGGGCCAAGGCCCCTTGCAGGTTTTGCGGCACGGGATGCCACGTCATGGTCGGCGTGGGAGAAGGGCGCGTCCGCGCGATCATGGGCGACCAAAAGGCCGAAGTGAACAAGGGTCTCCTCTGCGTGAAGGGCTACCACGTCGGCGCCATCTTGTATGGGGAAGACCGTCTCACCCGTCCGCTATTGCGCGTCAACGGGCAGCTCCAGCCGATCGAGTGGCCCGAGGCGATCAAGATCGTCGCGGACAAAATCGAGGCCGCCCCTGGGCGCTTCGCGCTATACGGCAGCGGCCAGTGGACGATCCCCGAGGGATACATCGCGCAAAAGTTCATGAAGGGGGGGCTGGCCAACAACCATATCGACCCCAACGCGCGCCTGTGCATGGCCTCGGCGGTGACGGGGTTCCTAAGCACCTACGGCGTCGATGAGCCCGCCGGGTGCTACGACGACCTGGACAAATGCGACGTGCTCATCATGTGGGGCAACAACCCCGCCGAAATGCACCCGGTCCTGTTCAGCCGCGTCATCGACCGGAGGTCGCGCGGCGAGACCGTCACCTTGATCGACATCGGGACGCGGCGGACCCGCACGACCGAACATTGCGACGAGTACCTGAACTTCAAGCCCCAGACCGACCTCGCGATCGCGAACGGCATCGCGCACCTGCTGATCAAGAACGATACCTACGACAAGTCTTTCGTGGAGACGTATTGCGCCTTTAAGGCCGATTCCGATCCGGCGGAACTGCACGGTCGCCCCATCTCGTTCGAGGAGTACAAGCAATTTCTCGAACCGTATACGCCCGCCTATGTCGCCGAACTCTCGGGAGTGTCCGTGGAGAAGCTCCACCTGCTTGCGGACCTGTTCGGCCGCCGTGACATTCGCATCACCAGCCTGTGGTGCATGGGGATGAACCAGCATACCCAGGGCACGGCCATCAACACGCTCGTCCACGGGATTCACCTGCTCAGCGGTCACTTCGGACGCCCCGGCGATGCCCCGACCAGCCTGACGGGACAGCCAAGCGCCTGCGGGACGGTGAGGGAAGTCGGCACCTTGTCCCATGGCCTCCCGGGCGGACGGGTGGTCACCGAGGAATCGCACCGGCGCGATGCCGAGGCCCTCTGGAACGTCGAGGCGGGACGCATCAACCCGAAGCCGGGACATCACACGATCGAGATGTGGCGCCGGTTTTGTACTGCCGCGGCGGAGGGTGGCGACATCGACACGATCTGGGTACAGGTCACCAACCCCGGCCAGACACTACCGAACCGAAAGGCGCTTTTTACCGCCAAGAGTTCGCTGCCCGAGAAATTCCTGATCGTGTCGGACGTATATCCGACGGCGACAACCGAACTCGCCGATCTCGTCCTGCCCGCGGCGATGTGGGTCGAGAAGAACGGCGTGTTCGGGAACTCCGAGCGGCGCACGCAGCAATGGTTCAAGATGGTCGATCCGCCGGGCGAAGCGCGGCCGGACGCATGGATGATGCTGGCCGTGGCCCGCGAACTTTTCGATCGGGGCCATCCCTCGATGCGGGACAAGGACGGCGAGTTTCTCTTCGCGATGCGCGGCGCGGACGGCGCGGTCGTTCCCGCGTGGGACTGGGACCATTTCTACGACATGAATGTCGACAAACATGTCTTCGAGGAATACCGCCAGTTCACGCGCATGAAACACAAGGACCTCGCCCCCTACGACGCCTACGTCGAGGCGCGCGGATTGCGCTGGCCCGTCGTCGAACAGCCGGACGGGACCTGGCGCGAGACGCGGTACCGCTTCGCGGGCTTCGACGATCCGTACGTCGAGAAGGGGAAGGAAATCCAGTTCTACCATTCCCCGACCCACGACGGGCGCGCCCAAGTTTGGTTCAGGCCCTACGTTCCCCCGCCCGAATCGCCGGATGATGACTATCCGTTCTGGCTTTGCACGGGGCGGGTCTTGGAGCATTGGCACAGCGGCACGATGACCATGCGGATACCGCAGTTGCGCCGCGCGATGCCCGGCGCCTATGTCGAAGTCAACGCCGAAGATGCCGCTCGGGCCGGAATCCACGACGGCGAGACCGTGATCGTCGAGACGCGCCGGGGCTCGATCGAACTGTCCGTATGGATCGACGGCCGGGGAAGTTCGCCCCCGGGCACGGTGTTCGTGCCATTCTTCGACGAGAAGAAACCGATCAACGACCTGACGCTCGAGGCCTTCGACCTATTCTCGAAACAGCCCGATTACAAAAAATGCGCGGCGCGGATCCGGAAAATGCCCCCGGCGGCCGCCACCGCATGACCACGCCGGCCAACACATCACACCGGCGCGCCGGGAGAAGGCTCACCGACCGCTTCAACGCCCCGGCCACCTTGTCGCGCCCTTACCAGATCTTGGGCGCGTGCGTTATCGCCTTGTCCCTTGCGGGGTTCCTCGTCGGGACGAGGGAGACGCCTCGTGTCCCCCCTCGCGAGACGCCCGCGCGATCGATGCGTGCCGATCACGTCCACCCAAGCGCTCCATCGTACCGCGAGATCGATTCCACCGGCATCCCTCCCGAAGTGACTTGGGCGGCACTTGCCGTGGCGCCGCCTGCGTTCGCGTTGCCGGATGCGACAACACTGCTCGCCCTCAAGGAGTCATCGCTGGCACGTCGCGCATCGCGGCGGGCGTACAACGGCGCTCCGCCGATCGTCCCCCACGAAACGGACCAGCGGTCCGCCGGGTCCTGCCTCGCGTGCCACGGCAACGGGTCCGTCTTGGGCGATCTGACGATCCCGAAGATGAGCCACGAGCACTTCGCGAACTGCCTCCAATGCCACGCCCCGGCGGCAGGGTTGTCCGCGCAGGACAGGAGTGGCATTGCCAATGCTTTCGATGGCGTTCCCGCGCCGATCGAGGGACAACGTGCGTGGCGGGGAGCGCCGCCGATTCTTCCCCATGCCACCCACATGCGCGGCGACTGCCTCAGTTGTCACGGCCCCGCAGGGCTGCCCGGGTTACGATCCACGCACCCGGAACGCCAATCCTGCCTGCAATGCCACGCGCCCAGCGCGGCGCTGGACCAGGCCCCAGCAGGCCGGCTTCCATGATCGAGATCCCGGACCTGCACGAAGCCACTCTCGACCGGGAGCTGTGCGAGAAATTGTTCCAGGATATCGTGGGCCATTGCCGAGTATTCGAAATCCGTCTCAAGGAACACCCCGAGCGAATGGTGCGCCCCACGGGTACCATTTCCGTTTTTGACGCCTACGAGTTGCTATCGACTGGGAAGATCCGCGGCGTACAGATAACCTACGGCCATCAAGGACAAGAATGGCGGGACACGGTGATTGGAAGCGCCGATTGTTTTCGCTTGGTGCGGATCAAACTGAATTGATCCAAGTGAGGGCGTCGATTCCCCGACGAACGGCCCCCTACGCTTCACCGCGTTGAAGCGGGGCATGAGACCGCCGTGGATGATGTCGCGCCCGCCGGTTTGCGCGAACCGCTCAGTGCGAGTCGAAGTCCTCGGCGTCGTCGGGTTCTTCCCCGGGATTGATCATGGCGACGTCCTGCCCCGCGGCGTCCATGACGCTCTCGGCGACGTATATCGGGCACCCGGTGCGGACGGCGATGGCGACGCCGTCGCTCGGGCGCGAATCGACCTTGAGCATCTGCTCGATGTCCCCGGCGATGTTCTTCTGTTCCACGTTCAGGTGGGCGAAAAAGGTCTCGTTCTCGAGCTTGTAGATGGTGACGGACTTGAGTTCGCCGCCGAGCCCGGCAAGGACATTGCACAACAGGTCGTGCGTCATCGGGCGGCCGAGCTTCTCCTTGGCCAGGCCCATCTGGATGGCGTTGGCCTCGCTGATGCCGACGACGATGGGGAGCACCCGCTCCTCGTGGCGCAGCAACACCATCGGGTGGCTGGGCCCCTCGCTGACCCCCAAGACTTCGACTTCAATCATCATGCGAACTCCTCGTGCGTTCCCCCCATTATATACGGCATCGGCCCCGATGGCGACGAAACCGCTGTGCTACAATCCGCCGATGCTCGCCAGCATCCTGATCGCCGCCCTCGCCGCCGCTCCCGGAGGCCAGATCGCCTACACCGCGGGACTGGATCCGGATCGACGCCAAGTCCGCGTGCTCGACCTCGCCTCCGGCGAATCGCGCGCCGTCGGTCCGGGCCAGCGCGACGGCGCGCCGCGCTGGTCGCGGCACGGATTGTGGCTCGCGTTCGAGACGGCGACGCCCGGCGGGCAGGGCATCTACCTCGTGCGGGGAGACGGCAGCAGCGGGGGCCTGCTACCCCATGCATCGCCCTGGAACGAATCGCCGGCATGGTCGGCCGACGGCACGCGCATTGCCTACTCGGCCGGGTCCGGGCCCGGGCGCGGCATCGTGGTGGTCGACCTCGATACGAGAATCGAGACGCGCTGGGGGGGCGCGCCCACCGAACCGGACCCGCTTCGTCCCACGGGCATGCTACTTCCCGCCTGGCTTCCCGACGGCGCGCTGCAACGATTGGTCGAGCCCCTCGGGATGGACAAGGAGACCTCGGCGAAACTCCTCGGAAACTCCGGCGAAACGAAGGTGCCCGCCGTGCTCGCGATCGGGATCGCGGGGCCCCCTGGAACATTTACGACGGACATCCACGCCGTGACGCTCCACGGGGCGTTGCCGTTTCCGGATTCGATCCTTCCGTCCAAGGGACGGTACGAGGAGTGGAACGTCGCCCCGTCGCCGCGCGGAAACGGGATCGCCTTCGAGTCGAACGACGGCGGCGACCGCGATATTTTCGTGCTTGGGCCGCGCGGGGTCTACGACATCAGCAACCACCGCGCGGCGGATTGGAACCCGGTGTGGTCCAATGGCGGATCGTGGCTCGCCTTCGAGTCACTCCGGGGCGGACGCCGGGGAATCTATCGCGTACACAACGAGACGGACCGCGTCATGCCGGTGGCCGCCTCGGGATCGTGCGAGAATTGGGCCCCGAGTTGGTCCCCCGACGACTCATGGATTGCCTTCGTGTCGGACAGGTCGGGCGAACCGAACCTGTATGCCGTCAACCTCGAGGACGGCCAGACCGTGGCCCTTGCGGCGCAACCATCGCTCGCGGAATTTGCCCCGGCGTGGCGCCCCTCGGGAGCGGGCGAATGAGCGCGCGGGGCATTGGGCTTGCCGGGTTCTGGATGCTGGCCGCCACGACCGCCCTCGCGCGGGACGCGAACGGTCTGCTCGATAGGATCGTCACGCCCAACAGCGGCGTGCCCGCGCTGGCGCTCGACGGGGGAAATTTCGAGGCCGCCTGCCGCGACCGGGCTTCGTTGGCATTGGTGTCGGGCGACATCCGGGTCGTGCTGGATTGCGCATGGCGCGCCGAAGGCGGACTTCAAAAGGCCCTGTGCTCCATTCCGCCGGGCACCGAACCGGGGATGTATGCGCTCGAAGGGGGCGGCGACGTCAATACGCGCGCGGTGTTCGTCTACCGCTCGTTCCCGGGGACCTATGCGGTCGCGCACCTGACCGATCCGCACGTGGGATCGAATGCGCACACGCGGCCCGCAGCGGCAATCCTGGGGGACATAGTCGCCCACGCGAACGCCTCGGGCGCGGCCTTCGTGGCGGTCACGGGCGATCTCACCGAGCACGGAACGGCCGAGGAATTCAAGGAATTCATCGGCGCGATGGAAGCGTGCGACCTGCCCAGCTTTGTCACGCCCGGCACGAACGATCGGGGCACCGCGGGAGACCGCGTATACGAACAATTTTTCGGTCCGCCGGAATACGCCTTCCGCTTCGGCGAGGACGGTTACCTCGCGTTCGACACGAGTAGGACGGCGCCCACCGACGATCTCGGTCCCGAGGCGGGCATAATCGAAAGGCTGCGGCGCGACATCAAGTCCGCCCGCTGGCAGGCGGGATTAACCTATCGCTACACGCCCGCGATGGGGATGCGCGCACAATTGGCGCTCTTCGTCGACACGCCGCTGGATTTCCTCCTCTTCGGGTCCCTCCATCGGGAGAATGCCACGGACGAGGTCATCATCCCGTGGGGACACACCCTAGCGTTGACCGGTCCGGCGGCCCTCGACGGCGGACTGCGCTATATCGACGTGAAACCGGGGCGTCCGTTTCCGCGCGCGACCGAGATCGTCGCGCCGGTGGAATAGCGCTACCGGTTGACGCGGAAGGAAGTCTCCACCCCGAGCGGGTTGCCGTCCGGCCCCGCGACCGGTTCGCCGTTCCGGTCGAAGGCCGTCGCGCTGACCCGGTACTCGCCGAGCGCCGCGCCCCCGGGCACCTCGATCGCGAGCGACCAGATGCCGTCCCTTGCGGTGAGGTCCCCCTTCTCCCCGTTGTCGTAGAGGTCATACGTCAGCGCCGTCTGCGTGTGGACCGTCGCGACCACGGTGTCCACGACGCCATCGGGATCGGTGATCCCGGCGCTGATGACGATCGCGGCGCCAGGGGCCACCTCCGCCGGCTCGACCGTCAACTTTGCCAGGGACAACGGCGGCTTGACCGGTTCCGGCTCGGGTGCCGGCGCCGGGGCCTCGCCTTCGGCGACGCTGTGGAGGTCCACTATAAGTCCGTCTTCCCCCGGGGCCGCGCCGGTCTCGATGCCCAGCTCCTTGAGCTTTTGGAGGATGGGGATCAATTCCTCGATCGTCCCGCTGATGGTGACCGAGACGGTGACCTCGGCGGGCGCCGGGAACAGACCCATCAAGACAAGGATAGCTGCCGCCGTTGCCGGCCGGTACGATACGGAGTTCATTCGATTTCCTCGCGTGGCGGGTCTCATGTTTGCCGCCGTTTGAAGCGGCCCCTGGTTTATTCCGCGGCCAAGCTCGGAACGAGGCGGAACACCTCGCCCGAGCTGAGGCTCAATACGTAAAGCTCGCCATCCGCATCCTCGCCGAACGACGCGATTCCCTCGATGCCGCCAAAGTCCGCCGTCCGGTCGCGCAAATCCGCCACGCCGGTCCCATCGCGCCGGAACGACCAGACCTTGCCCGACACGTAATCGGCAAAGAAATAGTTCCCCACTTCGGCCGGCATGGCGCTGCCCCGGTAGACGTAACCGCCGGTGACCGATCGCGCGATGCCTTGGCTGTAGTCGTGAATGGGCGGCGTGAAGCCCGCGTTCGTGCCGCAGGCGCCTTCGCCGCCCGGGCACGCGAAGCCCTCGGCAATGTTCCACCCGTAATTCTCGCCGCCGGGACTGTCGAAGGGCTGGAAGTCGATCTCCTCGCGCGCGCCCTGGCCCACGTCGCCAATGTACAGGTCCCCGGTCTCCCGGTCGAACGAGAACCGCCAGGGGTTGCGCAGGCCATACGCCCAAATCTCCGGCGCGCCGCCCACGCCATCCGCGAAGGGGTTCGACGCCGGGATGGCATACGGCGCGGCCCCGTCCACGTCGATGCGCAACATCTTCCCGAGTAACGCCGCCCTGTCCTGTCCATTCCCTTCCGGGTCGTTCGCGCTGCCGCCGTCGCCCAGCCCGGCATAGAGAAACCCGTCAACCGGGCTAAACGCGATCATCCCCCCATTGTGGTTCGCAAAAGGTTGCGCCACCGCGAGAACGATCAAGCCGCTCGCCGGGTCCGCCGCGTCCGCGTTCGCCGATACACGGTAGCGCTCGATCACCGTCGCGCCGCCGTTGTCCGAATAGCACACGAAGAAAAGCCCGTTCGCCGCGTAGTCCGGGTGAAATGCGAGCGAAAACAGTCCGCGCTCGCCGCCGTCATTGCTGACCTTCGCGTTGATGTCGAGGAAAGGCGTCGCCGACACCTCCCCGCCCCGCACGATGAGGACACGCGCCGAGACCTGCTCGAGCACGAACAGCCGCGCCCCATCGCCCGGCGC
>CANKTP010000155.1 GCA_947486375.1 Candidatus Hydrogenedentota bacterium
ATCGGCCCCCGCGACCGTTCCCGCGGACGATAGTCCCTTGGATCAGGCGGCCATCGACGCCCTGTTGTCGCAGGCCTCGGCCCCAGCAACCGTTCCCGCGGACGATAGTCCCTTGGATCAGGCGGCCATCGACGCCCTGTTGTCGCAGGCCTCGGCCCCCGCAACCGTTCCCGCGGACGATAGTCCCTTGGATCAGGCGGCCATCGACGCGCTTCTTGCGGCCGCGAGCGACTCGGTTACGGGCGATGCGGATGCGTTGATTCGCTTGGGAAATGCCGAGCGCGCGCTCGACGATCGCGAGTTGGACGACCGGCTGGACGCGCCACCGGGCGGGCCCGCCGCCGCCGATCAATCGGAATTGGATCAACTGATCGCCCAATCCGTGGCTGCCGCTCCGGCGCTTCCCGCTCCCCCTGCGCCCGCGTCGAAGGCAACGCAAGAGTCCGTCGGAAGCGAGAACGCGGCGGCTGGCAGCACCCCAAGCGCCGTGGCAGCCGCGCCGATGCTTTCGCAGTCTCTCTTGGATAGCTTGCTTCAAGAAGCCCAAGCCGCCGAAACCTCCGCCAAGGCCCCTGCGTCTCCCCCCGTGGCCTCGGTGCCCGTTGCCCCGCTGGCGGCCGCGGTCGTCGCGGAACTCGCGCCCCCGTCGGCCACAGCGGAAACTCCCGGGGAAGGGGAAGCTGCGGGCCCGTCAAAGAAGGCGGCCGCGGTGCTGGGTTCGCCCCGGGCGGCGAGATGGCTGCGCGGGGTTACCCGGGCGGCCGCGAGCCTTATTGCGGGCTTGGGACTATCGATCCTGACCTATTCGTACCTGTCCGGCCATCCCGTGCGCCCCTACGAAGACTCGGCCCCGCCGTCCCCGGTATCCGGAATGAGCCTCGAGGAGGCGGTCGCCTCCGCAAAGGAGAAACTGGACCGGGGTTTCTACGACCAAGCCGCGAATGTCTTGGACGAAGCCATCGCAAACGCGGCCCTTTCCCCGGAGCGGGTCGATGCCGAGTACCTGAAGGTCGATGCGCTGTATCACGGACTGCCCGAGCGCTTGGACGATCGGAACACCGAGCGCATCCTCGGGGAAATGGACCTACTCCTCGAGAACGCCCCGGTGCATGCGCGCGCCCCGGAACTGTTGGAGATGAAGGCCTCCATCTACCGCCGAGCCGGGAACCTCCCGGCGGCGCGCGCGGCCTACGCGGGGCTCCTCGCCCAATATCCGAACGCGCCCAATCGCGCGTCCGCCCTTCTTGGCGAGGGCGAAATGGCGATGGCCACGGGCGACGCGGCGGCGGCCGCGCAAAGTTTTGACCGCCTGCTTACGGCGCACGGCAGCGCTCCCGAGGTCCCGATGGCGCGGTTGCTGGCGGCCGACGCCATGGCCACGATGGGCGACGAGACGGGCGCCAGGGCCTACTATTTGCAATCGATCCAGGACAACCCCACGGGCGAACTGGCCACGCGGGCCTACGAAAAACTGGGGCGACTCTCGTTCGGGCAAGGGGACCATGCCGGCGCGATCCGTGAACTGGAAGCGCGGCTGGCGACGGCCACGGAGGCCGAGGGGAACGAGCACATCCATTTGCTCCTCGCCAAGGCGTACCGCGCGGCGGACCGCCAGGAAGACGCGCGGGACACGCTCGAGAAAGTGATCGAGTTCTTCCCGCAGTCCGAAGATCTGCCCGAGGCCTACGCGGAACTATCGAATGTGCTGGACGACCTGGGGGAGGAGGACAGCGCGATCCGCGTCGCGACCCAGGCCATCCAAAAGTTTCCCGGCGACGCGCGGCTGCTTCGGACGGCGATCACGCTGCTGAACAAGGCGGGCTTGAACTCGCCCGCGTGGCAGGCCGTGATTAGCGCCCACCGGGCCGGCGTGGACGATCCGGACTTGCTCCTCGCCGCGGGAAAATATTTCGCGGGGACGGGCGTGACCGGCGACGCGCGCGACGCCTTCGCCCTGTTGAACGAACGGTATCCGGGGACGCCGCAGGCCTTCGAGGGCACGATCGCGCTGGCGGAAGTCGAGATGACCGACGGGCGGATCGAGAAAGCCCATCGCCACTTGGAAAGTCTCCTGGACGACACGAAGGACACGCCGCGGGAACTGCCCGTGCTCGTGGCCCTCGGCGACATCTACCGCGAGTTGGGGTTGAAAGAGCCCACGCGCAAGCTGTACGCCAAGCTCGCCGCGTTGACGACCGAGCCGGAATTGCTCGCGAAGACGGCGATCGCCTTGTTCGATGCCGACGCCCCGGACGAGGGGCTGCCTGTCGCCGAACGGGTGGACGTTTCCAGGGTGCCGGATGCGGCGGCATACGCGATGATGTCCCGCCAGGGCTCGGCGCTATTGCGCGTCGATCCGAGGCGGGGGCTCGAGAAGCTCGAACAAGCCTACGAATCCTACCCG
Source organism: Candidatus Hydrogenedentota bacterium (assembly GCA_947486375.1). Classification (GTDB taxonomy): domain Bacteria; phylum Hydrogenedentota; class Hydrogenedentia; order Hydrogenedentales; genus CANKTP01. The sequence goes on from CANKTP010000155.1 coordinate 2,405, forward strand.
AAGGAACGCACGCCCGGCGGGGACCGCCAACTCATCGAGACGAACCTCGCGCTCAACCGGCCAAACCGCGCCCGGGCAATCGTGTCGGAACTGCAGGCCCGCGTGGACCTGGAGCCCTTGCTGAAGCCCCAGTTCCGCGAGGCGGCCACGGCGTGGGCCGACTATCTCTACCGGGAGCGAGACTATCGGGCGGCGGCAGACGCCTATGGCATGGTCCTTGGCGGCGGCGACGCTTCCGTCCCGGGCGGCGCCGAGGCGATGCCGCTCGAGGCGCCGAAGGGATGGCCCATGTACCAGCGTGCCAACGCGCTGGCGCGGCTGGCCGATTTCGACGGCGCCATCCCGCTGCTGGATCGCGTGGCGGGATCGACCTTGCGCTATGCCCGCGATGCGCAGGTCATGGCCCAGGCGGCGCGCTTGGAACAGGAACTTCGCGGCGGGAAGGCGCGGCCGCTTCAATCCACGGATTGATTCCCATGGGCCCCGCGATCGCAGATCGAATGAGCGACCTCCTCGAGCGGCAGCTCGCCTGGTTCGAGACCCTGTTGGCCGGATCCGCCGGCCCCTGGCCCGGCCTCGAGGGGGACGGCGCGGAGGCGCTCCTTGCACGGCGCACCGCGGAGGACGCGCGCACCGGGGCCCTGGTGGACGAGTATGCCAGTTTACTGAAAGAGTGGAACGCCACACCCGGTATCCCGGACGCTTCCCGGCGGCGGGTCAAGGCGCTGGCCGCGAAGGCCGACGCGCTCTGCGCCACGTTGCGCATCCGCTTCGAGGAAGGCGCATCCGCGGCCAATGCCCGCGCCAAGGAGGTGTCGCGGGAAATCGACGGGCTTAGCCGGGGCCGGGACATGCTGGGTAAATACCGCTCGGAACCCCCGCGCATTTCGGGAAACGTGGACAGGCAGGCATGAGCGACACCCCGGCGCCGCCCGATTTGGACATGAGGGCCTTGACGCAGGCCTTCGAATTGTTCACCAAGACAACCCAGTCGATGGAGGAGTCGTACCGCCGGCTCGAGGAACGCCTCCAGTCGCTCGACCAGGAATTGCAGGTGCGGAACCATGAACTCGCCCTGACCACGGACTACCTAAATTCCATCCTCGACAGCATGTCCGACGGCGTCATCGCGGTGAACACCGACGGCGTCATCACCACCTTCAACCGCGCCGCCCGCGAGATCCTGGGCTATGCGCCGGAGGATGTCCTGGGCAAGACGTTTCGCGCCGTCTTCGGCCATCAGTTCATCGTGTTCCCGGGCCGGCGGTCGATGGAATTGGCCGCGCGCGGCGGGAACGCGGTCCCCATCACCGAGCGCAACGCCCCGATCGCCGACCGCAGCAACACGCGGCTTGGATCGGTCAAGGTGTTCCAGGACGTGCGCGAGATCGAGTCCTTGCGCGAACAGGTGCGCCTCAAGGAGCGTCTCGCGGCCATCGGCGAAATGGCGGCCACGGTGGCGCACGAAATCCGCAACCCGCTTGGCGGCATCCGCGGGTTCGCGACCTTGCTCCAGCGCGACACGCCGGCCGAGGACCCCCGGCGCCGGCTGATCGAGAAAATCCTCACGGGGACCAAGAACCTCGACCGCGTGGTGACGGACCTGCTCGAATACACGCGCCCCATCGAGATCCGATCGCGGCCGCTGAAATGCCGCGAACTTGTGGATGCGGCCGTGGCGATGCTCGACACCGGCGGCGAGGTGACCGTGAGTAACCTGGTCGAGTCTTCCACGGCGATTCTCGGCGATCCCGACCGGCTTCGCCAAGTGTTGCTCAATATCCTGCTCAACGCCCGGCAAAGTATCGAGGGGGCGGGTTCAATCGAAATCCGCTCCCACGACGAAAGAGACATCGTTAGCCTTACGATCCGCGACTCGGGATGTGGGATACCCGAAGAGGAAATCGGACGGCTCTTCTCCCCGTTTTTTACCACCAAGGTAAAGGGTACCGGCTTGGGGCTTGCCATCGCCCAGAAGATAATCGAGCGTCACGGCGGGCAGGTCGAGGTGTCGAGCACGGTGGGCCAAGGGTCGGAGTTTCGTATTCGCCTGCCCAAGGGAGACCCGGCGATGCAACCCGCGCTTGGCGCGCATTCATGAACGATCGGGAGACGATGTGAAGTCGCGCATATTGGTAATTGACGATGAGGACCTGATGCGCGAGTACGTCGAGGAGGCCCTCCTGCGCGCCGGGCACGAGGTCGATAGCGTCGCCAGTGGCGTGGACGGGCTCGCCCGCCTCGCCGCCAAGGGCCACGACATCGTCGTCACGGACCTCAAGATGGTGCCGATGAACGGCATCGAGGTGGTCCGGCGGACGATCAAGGAATACCCCGGGACGAGCTGCATCGTCATGACCGCCTACGGGACCATCGAGACGGCGGTCGAGGCCATGCGCGAAGGCGCGGACGACTACATCTTGAAACCCTTCGCGCCCGACGAACTCGAGCTCGCGATAGCCCGCGTCATCGAGAAGCGCCGGCTGGCCGAGGAGAACCGTTATCTACGCAACGCCATCAACGAAGCCTACGATTTCGGATCCATGGTGGGCGATAGCGCCGCCATCCAACGGGTGCATGAGCAGGTCAGGAAGGTCGCCGCCACGCGTGCAACCATCCTGATTCGCGGCGAGAGCGGGACGGGCAAGGAACTCGTGGCCCGCGCCATTCACTTCTCGAGCGACCGCCGCGAGCGTCCCTTCATCAAGGTCAACTGCGCGGCGCTTTCCGCGGGGCTGCTCGAGAGCGAGCTATTCGGCCACGAGAAGGGTTCCTTCACCGGCGCCCACGACCGGCGCATTGGGCGCTTCGAGTTGGCGGACACGGGGACGCTGTTGCTCGACGAGGTGAGCGAGATGGGCCTCGAGTTGCAACCCAAGCTCCTGCGCGCCCTCCAAGAGCGCGAAATCGATCGCGTGGGAGGGACCCGCTCGATCAACGTCGACACGCGCATCATCGCGACCTCGAATCGCGATCTTGAAAAATCCGTCGAAGCCGGGACCATGCGCGAGGATTTGTTCTTCCGCTTGAACGTCATCCCGATTCAGTTGCCGCCCCTCCGCGACCGGCCGGGGGACATCCCGGGATTGGTCGAGCATTTCGCCCGGCGGTTTGCCCGGGAGAACGGCAAGGCGTACGCCCCGTGGGATGCAACGATTCTTGCCCGCCTGATGGAATATCACTGGCCGGGAAACGTGCGGGAACTCCAAAATGCGATCGAACGCGCCGTCATCCTTGCCACGGGGACCGGACCGGACATTGACGATTTTCAGTTGCCGTCCCGTCGCAAAGAACCCGGCAACGGCGGTGCCGGGCCGCGCGTGGGCAACAGCGTGGCGCAAATGGAAAAGGAACTTATTCTGAAGACCTTGGAACACTGCGGGGACAATCGTACCCGGGCGGCGGAAATTCTCGACATATCCATCCGCACGCTCCGGAATAAGTTGAATGAATACCGAGACTAACGGGACGTTTGAGGTATGCATAGGCAGAATATTCCGTCCATTCCAAATCCATGATATGGACGAATAATTGCAAGTAGCTGGAATTAAACAACTTAAAAAGTCCCGTCGCTCGGTATGATTATTGCGTAGTCGTTAGCGACGAATGACGGTTTCAGGAAAGGAGGAGCGGGTGCAGCCGTACGCTGGGGTGGATACTTCCACATTGTTGGTGACGGGCATGAAGCTGGCTCAAGACAACCATCGCTACATCGCCAATAACATCGCCAATGTGGACACGCCTGGGTACAATCCGGTGGTGATGGATTTCGAGGCGACCTTGCGCAATGCCATCGAAGGAAGGGGCCGTATCTCTCTCCGCGAGACGAGACCCCAACACTTCGATAGGCGGCGCTTTCGCCCGGAGATCGAGGCTATTGCTTTTTCCTCGAAAAACGACTACAATAAAGTTGACATAGATCATGAGATCGCGAATCTCTCGAAAAACTCCGGTCGTTACAATGTCTTCGGAAGTCTCTTGGTCAAGCAATTCCAGCAGATAAAATCTATGTTGCAAAATGCGAGGTAGCAAGTAGTTATGTTCGAATCCGTGTCGGCTTCAGACATCGCCATGCAGGGCATTCGTGCCCAGCGCGTGCGCATGAATATCATCGCCAACAACATCGCGAATGCCCAGTCCACGCGCACTCCCGAGGGCGGGCCGTTTCGCCGCCAACTGGTAGTGTTGCGCGGGGAGCAAATGGGCATCTCCGGGGGCGAGGATAAATTCGGCGTGTCCGTAAAGTCGGTCGAGGACGATACCTCCCCTTTCCGGATGGTATTCGATCCGACGCACCCGGACGCGAACGCGGACGGGATAGTGGCATATCCGAACATCAATCTTCCGACGGAAATGATCGACCTGCTCTCGGCGCAGCGCGCGTATGAGGCCAGTGTCGACGTGCTTCTCCAGGGGCGCCGGATGACGCAGAAGTCCCTGGAAATCATCCAAGCGTAAGGAATAGGATTACGACGATGGGCGAACGATTCATCATACCGGATGTGGCCTCGAGGCCGCTCGAGGTGGATCCCCGGCGGATGCGCGTGGCCTCGCCCGCGCCGGTCGTCGAGACGCCGTCGTTCAAGGACGTGCTGGCCGACACGGTGGGCGAAGTGCAACGCCTCCAGACCGAGGCGGACACCTCGATCCGCAAATTGGTGGCCGGCGAAATCACGGACGTGACCGAGGCGATGGTCGCGGTCGAGAAAGCGGACGTTTCATTCCAGACGATGATGGCGGTGAGGAACAAGATGGTCGCCGCGTACGAAGAAATCATGCGAATGCAGGTGTAGCACGCCGTACTAATTCGTGTCAGTTGAACCGCGGTTTGTGCCGCGGCGGTATCATAGAAGTCCTGAAGCCTTATTCGTCAACCCGTATAGCCGGGGATGCCTTGGGGCAGTCCCGGAGAGGGCCGCGAGAGCGGTTTTCGGAACATGATCCTTGCTGGAGTAGGCAAGGATCATCGCGCGGAGTTGACAATTGAATCGCTCAGGTAATACCACTGCGATCTCCCGGGATCGCGAAGGGCGCTGTTAATCATGCAGCGCAATGCGGGGAGTGCCGTGCGGGGCATTCCTGATTTTTTGAGCAAGGGGGGCGCGAGAAGTCCTTGGGCGTTTAGTATGCGCCCGGGGTGACCGCGATTCCAATGGGCGGTGGTGTTGCCCAGGACGAGGAAGTACCGTGCTCGAATTTCTACGCCGCTTGGGAGAGGGAATCCGCGACGCGTGGCAGCGTCTGTCGATGAACGCCCGTGTCCAACTCGGACTCGCGGCCTTCCTGACGATGGCCCTGTTGCTCTTTGTCGTCGTGCGCGGCAGTTCACAGCCTTACGTCGATCTCTATCCCGCCCTTGATCCCAAGGAAGCGCAAGAAATTGTCGCGTGGCTCGAGAGCAATGGCTACTCGGGGAAATACGAGGTCCGCAACGATGGCGCGACGGTGCGCGTCCAAGCCAGGGATCGGCAGGCCGTCCGCCTTGAGCTGGCCGGCCAGGGGATGCCCAAGGCATTCGGCGGCGCGCCGGGCTTCGAGATTTTCGACACCCAGAACCTCATGAGCAATGAGTGGCAGCAAAACGTCCAATTGCGCCGCGCGATTGTCGGCGAGGCGCAGCGGATCCTCCAGGAATTCGATTTCGTTCGCTCGGCGCACGTGGTCATCACCGAGGCGCAGGAACGGCTATTCGCCGACGAGCAACAACCCGCGAAGGCGGCCGTCACGCTGGACACCTCCAGGAAACTTGCCGCGTCGGAACTGGCGGCGGTTGTGCAGATCATCAGCGCCTCCGGCGGCGCGAACCTGGGCCCGGACAACATCACGGTCATCGTCAACGGCAAGGTGGCCAAGGAGCCGATCGGGGATTCCGTTGCATCGGCGGCGAACGACAAGCTCGGCCTGAAGCTCGAGTATGAGAATACCTACCAACAA
>CANKTP010000156.1 GCA_947486375.1 Candidatus Hydrogenedentota bacterium
ATTATGGGGCGGGCCCGTGCACTTCGGTCTTGAACTCGGTTAGTGTGGGAGTACAATCTTTTGCTTCCGCCCACCCCCACCCTCACCCACCTCGTCCTCATCCTCATCCTCCTCATCCCCCTACCCTTCCATCCCTCCCTCCCCTCCGCTCGACACCGCGAACCAAAACTCTCTATACTCCCGCTTTCTCCCCAATGCCTTCACTGGAGCGGAGTTTCATGCCCGAAAAAAACCTAAAAGACATGTACAAAACCCGAAATCTCGGCGATTTCCCCGCGTCATTCGAGCTCCTAGGCCGAAGCTACGTCAAGGTCGAGGACCTGCGTTACGGCACGAACCCCCATCAACCGGCAGCCTTCTACCGTCCCACGGACGGCAAGTTGGTGCTCGGTGCCCACGAAATTCTCAAGACCGGCAAGAGTGGCCTTTCCCAGACCAACATCGAGGACATGCACCACGCCGTTGGAATCCTCAAATACATGGGGCGCCCCGCCTGCGCCGTGATGAAGCATTGCAACCCCTCGGGCGTCGCGATCGAAGTGGGGGAGATGCCGCTCGTCGAGGTCTACCAACGCGCCCGCGACGCCGACGCCCAGGCCGCATTCGGCTCCGTCGTCGCCTTCAACACCCCGGTCGATGGCGCGACGGCGGAGGAAATCATGCAGACCATCGTCGAGGGCGTGGCGGCGCCGGGCTTCAGCGAGGAAGCCCTCGCGGCATTCAACAACGCGGATCGCTTCAAGCGTAACCGCGAGATCCGGATCGTCCGGTTGCCGGACTACAAGGCCCTTCCGCGCTTCATCGATGACGGCACGGACGTGCGGGAGCTCAAAGTCTTCGACGACGGCTCCATCGTTCTCGCCGCGCCCTACTTGTCCCGGGTTAAATCCACCGCCGACCTCGTGCCCGCCTATGCGGAGAACGCAAAGCAAGGCCGCATCGACATCGCGCGTAAACCGGACGCGCGCGAACTGGACGACCTCCTCTTCGCCTGGTACGTGAACATCCACGTCCGCTCCAACGGCGTCGTCATCGCCAAGAACGGCCAGACCCTCGCCGTCGGCACCGGCGAACAGGACAGGGTGGGCGCCGTCGATCAGGCCATGATCAAGGCGGAGAAAAAATACAAGGGCCGCGAGACGATGCAGGGCGCGGTCATGTCGAGCGACGGGTTCTTTCCCTTCCGCGACGCCGTTCGTTCGGCCACCGATCACGGCATCACCGCCATCGTGCAGCCCGGCGGAAGCATGAACGACTACGACGCCATCGACGAGTGCAATTCCACCCACACGGCGATGGTCTTCAGCCTAGAGCGTTGCTTCTCGCACCACTGACGCCGGGGATTTCGCCCGCTTCGCCGGCAATAGGTCGCGAATCGTCTGGCCCCAGAAATTGAGCGCGCTCTTCGGCGTTGCCGCGTAAAGCCCCGCGAAGTCCCCCAGCGCGGCGGGAATCGCGATGCTGCTGACTCCCCGCAGGCGGCGAGGCACCTCGCGCGCAATGCGTTTGACGATGGCCAATGCAAAGAGCCGATCGACCGAGACCCCGGGGTCGAGATCGCGAATCACGCCATCCAACGTGAAGATCGCTTTCCGGAATAGAATCAATTCCGGCGGGAACACGACGCCTTGAAAGACCGCCGCATCCACCAACTCCATCAACCACGACGGCCCGGGGACCCGGCCCTTGCGCACCTGCCGCAACGCCGCCGCGACGGGGCCCTCGAGAACGCCCGGGGCCGGCGGATGCAAGGCGAGATCGCCCAAGGCCGCCGCAATCCGCGCCGCGTCGAACCGCACCGCGCCCAGGACGGCGCGCACCATCGCCTCTCGCTGGCCGCGATGCAGCCGCCCGGCGAGCGCCCAATCGATCAATGCAATGCGCCCGTCCTCCATCGCCATCAAGTTTCCCGCGTGCGGGTCCGCGTGGAAGATCGCTTGCGCCTCTGGCGACACGAGCACACCCGCGATCGTCGCGTCGACCAATGCCTCCGAGCGCCCGCGTGCGCTTCCCGGACATGCGGCCAACCCCGGGTGATGTCCGTGGACGCGCTCCATCGCGGTGACCCGCGGCGTCGAAAACGGCAATACCTTCGGAACGAACGCCCCCCGGACACCGCCGAGCGCCCTTCGGGCCGCCCGGAGGTTCTTCTGTTCCCGATCCAGCTGCAATTCGAACAGCAATTGCGCCCGCACCGCCTCGAAGGTCTCGCGATAACGCAGGCCCGATAACGCATACGCCCCCCGGCGGGCATCGAGGTAATCCGACATCCGCGCGAGCACCGCGAGTTCCTCCCGAAGCCGTTCCTCGATCCCCGGCTTGAGTACCTTCAGGACGGCGTCGCGCGCCGGACCGCGCCCCGAGGGAGTCCGCCAACGGCATCCCACGACCACCGCGACGCTGGCCTCCGCCAATGGCGTGGGGTCGAGTTCAATCCGGTATCTCGCGATGGATTCGCCCAGTTCCGTGCGCAGCCGATCCGCGACGGCGTCCATTCCCTGCCGGGCCGCGAAGGATTCAAGTTGCTGGAGGAGCAGCCGGAAATCGGGATCGAGGTTCGGGTTCCGCGCCATCACCTGACCGAGCTTATGAAGCGACGGGCATTCCCGCATCAACTCCAGCGCGCGCTCCGCGGGCGTGGCCCCGTTCGGCAGCGCAGCCAGCCTCGCCCCAATCGCCTCGACGCGGCGCGCAGGCAACGTATCGAGGAAAAAACCGATCCCGTCCAGGATTAACGGGCGAAAGTCCGCATAACACGGCGGCACAAGCGAGGCAATGTCGTTCGGCGAGAAATACATGGGACGCCCAAATTATAACACGCCCCCGGCCTCGACCCGCCTCCCCAACGCGGTACCCAAACCCCCAGGCCGCGTCAGTCCATATCGTCCATCAATCCCCCTCGATCCCCCGCGTCCCTACTCCACCGTCACGCTCTTCGCCAGGTTGCGCGGCTGATCCACGTCGCAACCCCGGTTCACCGCGATGTAGTACGACAACAGTTGCAACGGCGCCGCCACGACGATCGGGCTGAACGCCTCGTCGCATTCCGGTACGAAGATGACGTCGTCGCTGTGCCGCGCCGCCTCCGCGTCCCCCTCCGTCGCGATGCTCAGGATAATCCCGGACCGCGCCCGGATTTCCTGGATGTTCGAAATCATCTTCTCGTAGATCGGACTCTTCACCGCGATGCAGATCATCGGCACGCGATCCGTGATGAGCGCGATCGGGCCGTGCTTCATCTCGCCCGCCCCATAGCCCTCTGCATGGATGTAACTAATCTCCTTCAACTTGAGCGCCCCCTCCAGCGCGCTCGGGAAATTGAAGCCCCGGCCCATGAAGAACGCGCTCTGCGGATCGCGATACTTCGGGTCGGTCGCGCAGCGGCGAATCGTGTCCTGGTTCTCGAGGCACCACTGGACCTTCCCGGGGAGTTCGCGCAATTGGGCGACCCGCTCGCGCACGTCGTCCCCCGTCAGCGTTCCGCGCGCCTTGCCCAGGTACAGGGCCAACAGGGCGAGCGCCGTCAACTGCGAGGTGTACGCCTTCGTCGACGCGACGCCGATCTCCGGGCCCGCCTGCGTGTAAATCACGCCGTCCGCTTCGCGGGCTATGCTCGAGCCGACCACGTTCACGATGCCGATCACGCGCGCGCCCTTGGCCTTTGCCACGCGGATCGCCTCGAGCGTGTCGGCCGTCTCGCCCGATTGGGTGATCGGGATTACGACCGAACCCTCCGGAATGATCGGATCGCGGTAGCGGAACTCCGAGGCGATGTCCACCTCGACCGGAACGCGCGCGAACTTCTCGATCAGCCGCTTGCCGACAAGGCCCGCGTGCCAGGCGGTGCCGCAGGCGACAATAAATATCCGGCTGCAGGTCCGCAGGGCCTCATGACCCTCGCCGATGCCCTCGAGGACGATGTCGCCCGAGTCCGCCGACACCCGCCCGTGCAGGGTGTTCCGGATCACGTCGGGTTGTTGGTGAATCTCCTTCAACATGAAATGGGGGTAGCCATCCTTCTCGGCGGCGGCATCGTCCCAATCGATGTGCTCGATGCGCGCCTCGATGTGGACTCCGTCAAGGGTCTCGATCCGGCACCCGTCCCGGCGGACCTCCGCCACCTGACCGTTATCGAGGTACACAACCTTGCGCGTGTACTTCATGATCGCGGGCACGTCCGAGGCGATGTACGATTCGCCTTCCCCCAGGCCGATGATGAGCGGGCTGCCCTTTCGCGCCGCGATAATCACGTCGGGCCGGTCCTTGCAGACGACGGCAATCGCGTACGCCCCGTGGACCTCGCGCAGCGCCGCCTGCACCGCGGCGAAAAGATCGCCTTTGAAGTGCGTCCGGATGAGGTGCGCCAGCGTCTCCGTGTCGGTCTGGCTGCGAAACTCCACGCCGTCCGCCGCGAGACGCTTGCGCAGCGCCTGGTAGTTTTCGATGATGCCGTTATGCACCACCGCGATGTCCATCGGCGCGTCGAAATGCGGGTGCGCGTTCGCCTCCGTCGGCGATCCGTGCGTGGCCCAGCGCGTGTGGCCGATGCCGACCGGCGCGCTAAGGTCCGTCCGCGCAAGCGCCTCCTCCAGCGCGCCCAGCTTGCCGCGCTGCTTCAGCGCGTCGAGGCGCCCGTTCCGCACCACGGCGATCCCCGCCGAGTCGTAGCCCCGGTATTCGAGCTTGCGCAATCCCGAGATGACCACTTCGACGGCATTGCCGTCACCGATGTATCCGACTATCCCGCACATGGACTATTCCTTGGAATTTCTGGGCAAGTTGATGGGGTGCTGTTGCAGTGCACGGTGGCCCTCATGATTCGTCAGGTCGCGGTGGAGCGGGGTGACGCTGACGCACCCGCGCTCGATCGCGTCGAAGTCCGTCCCGGTCTCGATGACGTGGCTCGGGTCATTCCCGCCGATCCAATAATACGATATCCCCCGCGGATCTTTCCGCTCGACGATGACATCCTCGTACGTGCGCCGTCCCATGCGGGTAATCTCGACGGCCCCAAGTTCATCGAGCGGCAGATCGGGAATGTTCACGTTGAGCACGGTCTCCGCCGGCATGCCGTGCTCGAGGACCGACTCTACGATGGCGCGTGCGACATTTCCCGAGGCCTCCAAATGTCGCGAGACACGCCCGAGGTTCGACACCGCGACCGCCGGGATTCCAAGAAGCATCCCCTCGAACGCGCCGGCCACGGTCCCCGAGTACGTCACATCGTCGCCCATGTTCGGCCCGTTGTTGATCCCCGAGACCACCACGTCGGGACGCCGCCCAAGCAGGCTGCGAACCGCAAGCATGACGCAGTCCGTCGGGGTCCCATCAACACTGAACCAACGCTCGCGGATGGGCACGACGCGAAGCGGACGGTGCAGCGACACGCCATGCCCGACGGCGCTCTGGTTGCGGTCGGGGGCATAGACCCAGACTTCGCCGATTGGCTCGAGCGCCGAGGCGAGGGCCGCGATGCCGGGCGCGGCAACGCCGTCGTCGTTCGTGACAAGGATTAATGGCTGTGGCATCGATTAGTACCGGCTGCAGAGCATGAGGTGGGGCCTTTCGCGATGGATGCGGCCGGCACGTTGCACGCGATTCGGGCATCAGCCATTCGCCGCATCCCCCGGTCGCGCAATGTCATACTCTTTCATCTTCCTCCAAAGGGTCGAGCGCGAGATGCCCATGCGCTTCGCCACTTCGGACTGGTTTCCGTCAAGGCGTTCCAAGGCGCTCTCGATGAGGCGCCTCTCCATTTCCTGGAGCGTCGGCAGCGGTTCCTCGGCGGGCATGGGCAGCGCGAGCCGAAGCCCGCGGCCAAAGCGCACCGGGTCAGGGAGGTCCGCCGCATGGATCGTGTCGCCCTCGCCAAGTATCACGGCATGGAAGATGATGCTCTCAAGTTCGCGAATGTTGCCGGGATAGTCATAGCCCTGCAACAAGCCCCACGCATGTTCGTCGATGTTGCGAACGGCGCGGCTGAAGCGCGTGTTGGCGCGCTGGAGCAATTGCTTTACCAGGGCCGGAAGCGAATCCAAGCGTTCGCGCAAGGGCGGAATGACTACTTGGATCACGTTGAGCCGGAAATAAAGGTCCTCGCGAAACTCCTTCTTCGCCACGGCCTCGGTCAAATTCCGGTTCGTCGCGGCCAGCACGCGCACGTCGACGCGCCGCACGGCGGAGTCGCCCACCCGCCGGATGTCGCCCCCCTGGAGGACGCGTAGCAATTTCGCCTGCATCGCGGGCGAGGTGTCGCCCACTTCGTCGAGAAACATCGTCCCGCCGTCGGCCTCCTCAAAGAGGCCCGTCTTGTCCGACTCCGCCCCCGTGAACGCGCCCTTGATGTGGCCAAAGAGTTCGCTCTCGAGGAGTGGTTCGGGCAAAGCAGCACAGTTGATCGCGATGAAGGCCTTGTCGCGCCGCGGACTGAGCCGGTGGATGGTGTTCGCGAGCAGTTCCTTCCCGGTCCCGCTCTCCCCGAGGAGCAGGACGGTGCTGTCCGTCGGCGCTACCTTCGTGATCAGCTCGATGACACGTTTCATGGCGGGCGTACTGCCGACCAATTGCTCGAACGCCGCCTGCTCGTACGCCCGGACTGCGGCCTGGGTCCGGAGGACGCGGACCGCCTTCTCGACAATAAGCGCCACGTCCGAAGGCTGGCAGCTCCGGGGCAGGTAGAAAAAGGCCCCCTGCCGGACCCCCTCGATCGCCCGCTCCACTTGCGCCATGTCGAAAAGCAGGATGATCTGGGTGTCCGGGGACTGCCGCCGGATGAACGAGACCAGCTCGAGATCGGCGCGCTCGCCCAATGCTAGATCCAGCACGACCACGTCGAAGGCCTGGCGCCCCGCCTTGTAATAAACGTCCTTCGCCGAAGCGCAACGCTCGACGCGGTACGTGCCGCCCTCCATGAACGACGCCAGCGTCGCCACGAAATCCGCGTCCGCCCCGGCAATTAACAGGGTCGATGGGGTGTCATTCTCCGAAGATGTGCGCCTACTCAACGAGCGGTCTCCCGCCCAAAGTGTAGCATAGGAAACCGCACCGCCCGGATCGACGCCCGCTCAAAACGGACGCTATCCGCTCGCGTCTCCGTCCATCCCGAAATCACATCGCCACGTTCTCGAGCAATCGGTGAAAGAACCGAATCATCCGCACATAGTCCTCGACCCCGATCCGTTCGTTTGTCCCATGAATCCGCTTCAAGTCTTCCGAGCTCAATCGCTCCGGGCCAAAGCGCAACACGTTCGGGCTGACAATCTCGAAATGGCGAGAATCCGTCCCGCCGAGCACAAGGCCGGGGGCGATTACCGCGCCCGGCATAATCTCCCGGATAGTTTTCGCGATGACGCCGAACGCATCCGAATCGGACGGCGACACGGCCGAGGGCTCCTTCGCGCCTTGCATGACGCTCACGATCACCCGCTCGTCGTTGACCACCCGCTTCACGTGCGCCGTCACCGACGCGATCGTGTCTCCCGGAAGGAGCCGAAAATTGATCACGGCGCTGGCCCGAATCGGAAGGACATTGTCCTTGATCCCCGCATTGAACAAGGTCGGCGCGGTCGTCGTGCGGAGCAACGCGTTAATCTCCGGCGCCCCGCCGAGCTGCGCCTGGACCAACGGGGCAGTAAGCCAGAGGTTCGCCAATACCAGACGCATGCCGAACGGCATCTCGGGGCCTAGCGCGTCGAAAAGGTCGCGCGCGGGACCGGCGATGCCCGCCGGCATTGGATTGCCTTCCACCTTGCGGACCGCATTGGCGAGAATCCCGATCGCCGTTTCTCGCGGCGGTTGCGACGAATGGCCCCCCTCCGCCTCGACCTCCATCGAGAGGCTCGCGTAACCCTTCTCGGCGACCCCAATCAGGCCGATCGGTTTTTCGATCCCCGGCATCACGCCCTCGAGAATCGCCATGCCCTCGTCGAGCACGAACTCCGCCTCCACGCCCCGTTCCTTGAGCAGCGCGGCGCCAAAATGCGCCCCCTGCTCGCCGCCGATCTCCTCGTCGTGACCCATGAAGAGATAGACGGTGCGCTTGGGCTTTTCGCCCTTGGCGGCGAAGAGTTCAATGGCCTCGAGTTCGCTCGTGATGCTCATCTTGTCGTCCAGCGCGCCACGGCCCCACACGAACCCGTCCGCCACGACGCCATCGAACGGCGGCTGTTCCCAATCCGTCTCGGTGCCGGGGATGACCGGCACGACGTCCTGGTGCGCCAG
>CANKTP010000157.1 GCA_947486375.1 Candidatus Hydrogenedentota bacterium
GAGCGATGGTGGGGCCTGCTGGCGCAAGGCGACATCGAGGGCATCATCGAACAGGCCACCGGCCATCTGCCCCGCGACCCCGCCGCAAACAAGGACGCACGCAGGGAAATCGAGTACCTCAACAAAAACAAGGAACAGATGCGCTACGCCCAATTCCGGGAACAAGGCCTGTTCATCGGCTCGGGCGTCATCGAGGCCGCATGCAAAAACCTCGTCGGAAAACGCCTCAAGCAATCCGGCATGCAATGGACCGTCCGTGGCGCCAACAGCATCATCGCCCTGCGTTGCGCAACCCTGTCACAAAACCGATTCACAGACTACTGGGATCAGCGCGCCGCGTGATTCCTACTTTTCTGACGCACACCCGACGAGTGATAGACTTCCGTCCCGCATTAGCGACGAACGCGGGGGCGATTGCGCCGCCCGTTTGAATCGCATGAACTTGGAGAACCGAATGAAACGCCCATCTATCCTATCGCTGCTACTTGCACTCATCGTCGTCGCCCCGATACCCGCGCGGGCGGGAACGGGGAAGGAAATTCCGCGGGCCAAGCCGGACACCGTTGGGTTGAGCGAGGAGCGTCTCGACCGCGTGACTGCGACGCTCGAGGATGACATCGCCGCGGGCCGTTTGCCGGGGGGCGTGGCGCTGGTCGCGCGCGAGGGGAAGATCGCGTACTTTGAGTCGCGCGGCATGGCCGACGCGGAGAACAAAGTCCCGATGCGCGAGGACACGATCTTCCGTATCTACTCGATGTCGAAGCCCATCACCGGCGTGGCGTTGATGACGCTTTACGAGGAAGGGAAGTTTTTCCTCACCGATCCTGTGTCGAAGCACATTCCCGAGCTGGGCGGTCTCCAGGTTCTCGTGGAGGACGAAGCCGTCGATCCGCGTCCCACATTTGCGCTCCCGAGCGCCGACGCCTCGGGCAAGGTGGTCAAGCCGGAAGAGGCCATCGGTAAACACCACACGGAGCCGGCGACGCGCGACATGACGATCCAGGATCTGCTCCGCCACACCGCCGGTCTTACTTATGGGTTCTTCGGTAACTCTTCCGTAGACAAAATGTACCGGAACGCAGGGCTTATCGCGGACGACAAGGACCTCGCCGAGATGTGCGCCAAGCTCGGCAAGATTCCCCTGATGTTCCAACCGGGATCGACGTGGCATTACAGCGTCGCCGTCGACGTCCAGGGGCGCCTCGTCGAGGTGCTGTCCGGAATGCCCTTCGACCAATACCTGAAGACGCATATCTTCGATCCGTTGGGAATGGTCGACACGGGGTTCTATGTGCCGAAGGAAAAGATGGACCGATTCGCGCAGATGTACAGCCCGAAACGCGAGGGCGGGCTGAGTGTCGCGGACCCGAATCTGTCGCGCAACTACGTCAATGCGCCGACGTTTTTCTCGGGCGGCGGCGGCATGGTGTCGACAGCAACGGACTACCTGCGCTTCTGCCAGATGATGCTCAACGGGGGCGAACTGGACGGGGCGCGAATCCTGAGCCGGAAGACGGTCGAGCTGATGACCATCGATCACACGGGCGACGTTCCGAATCGCACCGGGGTCCTCGCGGGCGGCTACGGATTCGGCCTGGGCTTCGCCGTGGCCGAGGACCATTCGCGCAGCGGCCTCAACGGCACGCTGGGCGAGTTTAACTGGGGCGGCGCCGCCGGCACGGGGTTCTGGATTGACCCGAAGGAAAAACTGATCGGCGTGTACATGATTCAAATCCTGCCGCCGCCTTTCCGGTATAACGAGATGTTCAAACACCTCGCGTATCAGTCAATCGCGGATTGATGCCGGCGGGGGGGGGCGCCCGGTATCGAAGGAAAGCGGGCGGCGCAAGCGGGACAGGACGTTCCCCTCGCGCCGCCCAATCGAGGCGCTATAGAAGGATTAATGTCCGCGCGACAAGCGCCAAGAGCGCGGTGGCGGCGGCGGCGATACCCAGATGGACGCCCCACTGCGACAAGAACCCCGGGGGGGAGACGCCGGGAGCCGGGGCATTTTCCGCCGGAGCCACTTCATCCGCGGGCGGCGTACCGTCCGGGGACGGCACCGGTGCCGCGCCGGCCATCCGGCGCGCTTTCTCGGCAAGTTCGTATTCTTCCTTGAGTACCCATCCGGGGCCGTTGGCGGTCTCGATCTCGATGCCGCCGTGCTCTTCCCATCCCTTGCGTATGCGGTCGCGCCGGGCACCGGCGGGCTCGAGGTAGCGATCCTCGATATCCTTCGCGCGAATGCTGACTTCGTCCCCGCCGGCCGGGCCGAGCCAGGGTTCGTCGCGGCGGACTTTGACGATCATGGTCTTGAACTGGTCCTCGGCGGCGACTCCGAACATGCGTTCGCCGTTCTTTTTCGTGATGACCCACGTGTGGGCATCGGCCTGTCCCGGCGCCTGCGAAAGCGCCGCGGCCGCGATGAGTAGTCCCGCGATCCACATGCGCGGATTATCCTTGAAACGGCGGTCGAACCGCAATGCATCGCGCTCCGCCGACAAAGGAGGATTCCGCAAGAACGCTCTTCGCGCGTTGTGTTAGAATTGACCACGTTAATCTACTAAACGGCACCGTAAACTAGTTGGATTCAGGTCGCCCCGAATGCCTCACCACCCCCGCACCATTGACGACTTCATCCTCGGCCGCCGCGATTTCCTGCGGCGGACAGGGATGGGTTTTGGCGCGATGGGGCTGGCGGGGCTGTTGGGCCCCGGGGCGCTGACGGCCTCGGCGGGTACAGCTGCGGGAACAGCCCCGGTCGATGCGTCGCATCCCCTTGCCGCGCGGATGCCTCATTTCGCGGCGAAGGCGAAGCGGATCATTTTCGTGTTCATGAACGGCGGTCCCTCGCACGTGGACTCCTTCGATCCGAAGCCGGCCCTCAAGACCTACGAGGGCAAGATGTTGCCCACCGAGAACCTCTCGACGGAGCGCAAGACCGGGGCGGCGTTGCCCTCGTTCTGGGAATTCCGGCCGGGGGGACAGAGTGGAATCCCGGTGAGCGATCTCTTCCCGAACCTGCGCGAGTGCGTGGACGACATGTGCATCGTGCGCTCGATGCATGCGGACGTGCCGAACCACGAGCCCTCGCTGATGCTGATGAATTGCGGCGAGGCGCGGCTGATCCGGCCGAGCATGGGGTCGTGGCTGACCTACGGCCTCGGGACGGAGAACGAGGACCTCCCCGGCTTCATCTCGATGTGCCCGGACGGATACCCGATCCAGGAGTCGCAGAACTGGCAGTCGGCGTTCCTACCCGGCGTGTACCAGGGGACGTACATCAACACGCGGAACACGGAGATCGAGAAGCTGGTCGAGGACGTGAAGAACAATTACATGTCGCTCTGTGGCCAGCGCAAACAACTCGACCTACTGCTCGAACTCAACGACCGGCACCAACGCGAGCGCGCGGGCGACGCCGAGCTCGAGGCGCGCATCCAGTCTTTCGAGCTGGCCTACCGCATGCAGCTCGCCGCGACGGACGCATTCGACGTAAACCGGGAGCCGGACTACATCCGGGACCTGTACGGCTCGAGCGTGCAGTCGCGCCAGTTGCTCATCGCGCGGCGCTTGATCGAGCGGGGCGTCCGATTCGTGCAAGTGTGGCACGGGGCGGGGCAGCCTTGGGACCATCACGACGACCTCTCTGAGGGGCATGCGCGGTTGGCGAAGGAATGCGATCAGGGGCTTGCGGCGCTGTTGAAGGACTTGAAACAAAGGGGCCTGCTGGAGGACACGCTGGTGATCTGCGGCGGCGAATTCGGGCGCACGCCGACGGTCGAGCTGCCCACGCCGGGATCGAACCAGGGGAAAATCAACGGCCGCGATCACAACAACCACGGCTTCACCTATTGGCTGGCGGGGGGCGGCGTGAAGGCGGGGTACGTCCATGGCGCGACGGACGAGTTCGGGTTCCAAGCGGCGGTCGACAAAGTGCATGTCCACGACTTGCAGGCGACCATCATGCACCTGATGGGCTTCGACCACGAGAAGCTGACCTACCGCTACGCGGGCCGCGATTACCGGCTGACCGACGTGTACGGCCACGTCGTGCCGGGGCTCATTGCGTAGACCGGGTGCGCCGCGACGCCGGCGGGGTCATTCGATCCGGGTCTTGGACACGACGATGCCGTCGATGTCGGCATAGAGATATTCGCCGGGGACGAAGGTGACGCCGGCGAAGGTGACGGGGGCACCGGCATTTCCGTAGTTATTCTTGACGCTCTTGAGCGGGTGGGTGGCCAGGGCCTTGACGCCAATGGGGAGGCTGAATATTTCCTGCGCGTCGCGGATGCAGCCATGAACGACGACGCCGCTCCACCCGTTGCTGAAGGCGAGACCGGCGAGTTGATCGCCCAGCAACGCGCAGCCGCGCGAACCGCCGCCGTCGACCACGAGTACGCGGCCCTCGCCGGGTTTCTCGAGTTGGACGCGGACCTGGCTGTTGTCCTCGTAGGTCTTGATGGTCTGGATGGGCCCGGCGAACGCGGTCTTGCCGCCGTAGTCGCGGAAGAGGGGCGCGGCGATTTGCAACTTGGAGGAGTGGGCGTCGCAAAGGTCGGTGGTCTTGAACGTCATGGGTGCTCCTTGGGTTCCGGACGAAGGCCGGGATTGCGGGCAAGATCATTGCCGAATGCGGGGGGAATTGTCCATAGTGTATTGGCCGTCCGGGGGTGTGGGTCATTGAGGCGGATGGACGGGAAGATGTTTTTCGGGAAGTACAACGGCCCGGCGCATGTGGCGCGGGGAAAACGGCATTGAGGATTCGATTCGTGATCGATGAGCGTTGGTTCGCATGACGGCCCCGCAAAGGCTTGTCCTTAAACCGAAGGAAGAACGGCGGCTGTTGCGCGGGCACCTTTGGGCTTTTCGCAATGAGCTCGAACCCCTGGCGGAACCGATCGCCGACGGCGCCCTTGTGGACATCGTGTCGGACCGGGGGCGATTCATCGGCCGGGGATACTACCAGGCCGAGGGCGGCATCGCGGCGCGGGTGTTGACCTTCGACGACCGGCCCGTCGACGCGGCGTTCTTCGCCGAACGCATCGCCAGGGCCTTGCGGCTGCGCGCGGCGCTGTATCCGGGCGAGACGGTGTACCGCTGGATCTTCGGCGAGAGCGACGGGCTGCCCGGGTTTGTCGCGGATCGGTATGGCGCGGCAGTGTCAGCGCAAGCCTCGTCGAAGTTTTATGCGGAGGCGGCGCAGCCGATCGCGGAGGCATTCCTGGCCTGCGAGGGCGTCGAGGGCATCCGCTTTAGCACGCCGGTCAGCGCGGAGACTTTTGGCGAGGTGCCGCGGCCCGTTCGCTGCACGGTCAACGGCGTCGCCTTCGACGTCGATCCCGTCGCGGGCCAGAAGACCGGTCTCTTCCTCGACCAACGGGAGAACTGGTCATTGATGCGACCCTTCGCGAAGGACGCGCGCGTCTTCGATGGCCATTGCTACGTCGGCGCGTGGGCCTGCCATGCCGCGCGATGGGGGGCGCGGGAAGTCGTGGGGGTGGACACCTCGGCGCCGGCCCTCGAGGCCGCCGAACGTCACGCCGCGCTGAACGGCGTTTCGGGACAGTGCCGTTTCGAGCGCGCGGGCGTGCAAACCGTGCTCGAGCGCGGCGAGTCCTGGGACGTGGCCATCCTCGATCCGCCCGCGCTGGCCAAGGCGCGCCCGCAAACGGAGAAGGCGCTCGGGCTTTATCTGGCGCTCAATCGCGACGCGTTGAAATGTCTCGTTCCCGGCGGCGTGCTGATTACAAGTTCGTGCAGCCACTTTGTCGACGGCGTGGCCTTTGTCGAGATGCTCAAGCGCGCCGCATCGGCGGCGCAACGGCGCGCGCGGATTTTGTGCGTTCGAGGGGCCGCGGCGGATCATCCCGTGTTGCTCTCGATGCCGGAGACGGCTTATCTCAACTGCGTGGCCATGCAGGTGGAGTGAGGCCGGGCGCCGACGGGATCTTTATTGGCGGGGCGCGTGGACTAGGCAGGCGGCTTGGTGGCCGTCGCGGACGGTCTCGAGCGCGGGGTCGGCGGTTTTGCATTCGGCCCGGCAATCGCCGCAACGGGGGTGGAAGCGGCAACCGCTCGGGGGATTGAGGGGGCTGGGGATATCGCCCTCGAGCAGGATGCGGTGGCGATTCGACGCCGGATCGGCGACGGGCACCGCACTTAGCAGCGCCTTGGTGTAGGGGTGAATGGGGCGCGTGAAGACTTCCTCGACAGGGCCCATCTCGACAATGCGCCCGAGGTACATCACGGCGACTGTGTCGGCGATGTGGCGCACGACGGAGAGATCGTGGCCGATGAAGAGGTAGGTGAGGCCGAGGCGATCTTGCAGGTCGTCGAGCAGGTTTAGGATCTGCGCCTGGATCGACACGTCGAGCGCGGAGACCGGTTCGTCGGCGACGATCAGTTCCGGCTCGACGGCGAGCGCCCGCGCGATGCCGATGCGTTGACGTTGGCCGCCGCTGAACTCGTTGGGATAGCGGTCGGCGGTTTCGGGCGGCAGGCCCACGAGCTCGAGCAGTTCGTAGACGCGATCGCGGCGTTGGGCCCTCGGGCGTAACTGATGTACCGCGAGTGCCTCGGCCAGGACGGAGTAGACGGTCATACGCGGGTTGAGCGAGCCGTAGGGGTCCTGGAAAATCAGTTGGGCGCGTTTCCGCAAGCGGCGCATGGCGCCCCCGTCGAGCGAGGCGAGGTCGACGCCGTCGAACACAATGCGTCCGCCGGTGGGCTCGATGAGCCGCAGGATTGCGCGGCCCGCCGTCGTTTTTCCGCTGCCGCTTTCGCCGACGAGCGCGAGGGTCTTTCCCTGCGGAATGGCGAAGGACACGCCGTCGACGGCGCGTACGTGGCCCACGGTCCGCGCCAGCACGCCGCGCCGCACGGGGAAATGGACGACGAGGTTCTCGACCGAGAGCAGGCTCATCGCGCGGACCTTTCGAGCGCGGCGCGTCCCTCGTACAAGAGACAGGCGACGGCGTGATCGTTCGCGATTCGGATGTCTTCGGGGACTTTCGTGCGGCATACGTCCATGCAGTCCGGACACCGCGGATGAAAGCGGCAACCCGGGGGGAAATCCGTCGCCGCGGGGACGTTTCCGCGGATCGTCGTCAAGCGCGCGCCGGGCCGTCCGTGCGCGGGCAGGGAATCGAAGAGGCCGCGCGTATAGGGATGGCTGCGATTGGCGAAGAGCGTTGGCACGGGGGCGCGCTCGATGATTCGGCCCGCGTACATGATGGCGACGTCGTGGGCGCATTCGGCGACCACGCCGAGGTCGTGGGTGATCAGAAGGATGGCCATGCCGCGTTCTTGTTGGAGCCGGCGGAGGAGATCGAGGATTTGCGCCTGGATGGTCACGTCGAGCGCGGTGGTCGGTTCGTCGGCGATGAGGACCTTCGGGTTGCAGGCGAGGGCCATGGCGATCATGACGCGCTGGCGCATCCCGCCGGACATCTGGTGCGGGTAGTCGTCCACGCGCGACTCGGGCGAAGGGATTCCCACCTGTTGCAGGAGATCGATGGCCGCCTTGTGGGCTTCGCGTTTCGAGAGCTTCCGGTGAAGCATCAGCACCGCGCCAATCTGGCGCCCGATGCGGAACACGGGGTTCAGCGAGGTCATGGGTTCCTGGAAGATCATTGAGATTGCGTTGCCGCGGATCGCACGCATCTCGCCCTCGGGCAGCTGGACGAGGTCTTTGCCGTCGAAGAGGATCTCGCCGCCCACGATGCGACCGGGCGGGTCGGGCACGAGGCGCAGGATGGACAGGGCCGTCATGCTTTTGCCGCAGCCGCTTTCTCCGACGAGGGCGAGGGTCTTGCCCGCGGCGAGATCGAAGGAGATGTCGTCGACGGCGTGGGCCTCGCCGGCGTCGGTGCGGAACCAGGTCTTGAGGTTGCGGACGCTGAGGACGATTTCGGGGGGAGTGGTCATGGATGGGGCCTATGGGATGGATGGGACCTATAGGACTTATAGGACCTATATGACCTATATGACCTATGAGACTTATGGGGATGCAAGGGCAATCCAGTCACTGGGGATTTTTCCCTATTGCCGCAGCCGGGGGTCCATCGCGTCGCGAGGGCCCTCTCCGACCAGGTTGAACGCGGTCACGGTGATGAAGATGGCGGCGCCGGGAAAGGTGACGAGCCACCAGGCGAACTCGACGTAGTTTTTCGATTGGGAAAGGATTTCGCC
>CANKTP010000158.1 GCA_947486375.1 Candidatus Hydrogenedentota bacterium
CAAAAATGAAGAGCAGCGGGAAGACGATGGCGGGCGGCCCCTTCGCATAAAGGCCCAGCGTGATGCCCGCATAGAACGCAATTAGCCAAGAGGCGCGGCGAGACTCGAACCATCGATGGAAGGCGTATAGGGTGAAGGTCATGCAGGCCGTGAGGAGCATATCGATCTGCCCCGTCCGGGACTGCCACCAAAACCGGGAACAGGTGGCCAGGACGATCGCGGTCCAGAAAGCGGTGCGGGGATCGAAGAGACGCAGGGCGAGCAAGTACGCGAGGACGAGGGTGATTGTCCCCGCGATCGCCGAGGGGAGCCGCGCACCGAGTTCGGTCACGTCGCCGAAAGGCCACGAGACCGCGTTCATCGCCCAGAACAGGAGCGGGGGTTTCTCGCGGTAAGGTTGCCCGTTGACGTGCGGGGCGAGGTAGTCGCCCGTTTGCATCATCTCGCGGGCGACTTGGGCGAATCGGGGTTCGTCCGGCGGCCAGACGTCATACGCCCAGAGATTGACGAAAAAAGTAGCCGCCAGCGTCAGGAAAAGGACGCCTATGCGAAGGTTAGAGGTACCCGGATTGGTCACGTGGGTCAGCCCTTGATGGCGATGGGTGCGGGTTCGCCCGGGTGCCGGGTGATGAACCAGATGTTGCGCGCGTGGATGAAGACGGTGGACATCACGCCCACGGCCAAGAGCATCTCGCGTCCGCCGCGTTGCGTGTACGACGCCGCCTGGAGCAACGAGGCGACAAGGCTGATGTACCAGAAGCTGGCCGGGATTACGCTCTTCTTGAGGCGTTCGGTGGCGATCCATTGCACCACGAATCGCGACGCGAAAAGGGCCTGCCCGACAACGCCGACGCCCAGCCACACCCAGGACACCATGGCCTCGCGGGGGTGGGCGGCCTGGGACGCTTCATATTCGAGCAACCAAGTGCGGACCACGAAGCCTATCGCCACGGTCGCGACGACACCCGCGCCAAGATGGACGGCGATGTTGAGGCGGTCCGAGAGGACGCCGCGTTCGCGCCAGATGTGGACGAGGTTGCGCACGTAGATGACGATGTTCAGGCTGTAGGAGAGCGTGCCCAAGGGAGACTGCGACCAGACGGCATAGGCGAGCAGAAACAGCGATCCAACGCTACTCATGTACCAGAAGGCAATGGGGACGATGCTCTGTTTCTGAAGTTCGCTCGCGATCCACTGCACGTAGAATCGACCGAAAAACAGCACGCCGCCCACGACCCCGACCGCGACCCACGCGAAATGTATCCAGGAATACGGCTCGGCGGACGGCATGTTCAACGCCCCTTGTCCACGGCGTACGGCACATAACGTCGGCGCAGCCACGCCACGCCGAAGAGGTCGTATATCCCGCGCCAAAGGCGGTTGTGGAGGCCGTATTTCGAGACGCCGAATTGCCGCGCGTGATGAGAGACCGGGCACTCGACGATCGAGAGTCCCGCGGCGCGCACCATGACCGCGAAGAACCGATGTTGTCCGTTGAACGGAATGAAGTGCTGCACGCACTCGCGGCGAAAGCCCTTCGCGCCGCAACCGGAATCCTGGATGCCGTCATGGAGGATTGCGTTGCGCACGCGGTTGGCCACGCGGCTCGATACGCGCCGCATCCACGAATCGCGGCGTTTCGCGCGAACGCCGCAGACGCAGTCGTGCGACTGGAGCAATTCGAGGAAGCGCGGGAAATCGCAGGGGTCGTTTTGCAGGTCGCCATCGAGGGTGAGGATGAATTCGCCTTTGGCCGCGCGCATCCCCGCGATCAACGCGGCGGACTGCCCCGAGTTCCGGACCAGGTGGATCGGGCGCACGCGACGATCACGCTGGGCGAGCGATTCGAGTTCGCGCGCCGTGCCGTCCGTGCTGCCGTCGTTGACGAATACGCACTCGAGCGCGTAACCGCCGATGCCCGCAAACACCGCCGCGACCCGCTCGAACAGCGGGGCGACATTTTGTTCTTCGTTGTAAAAAGGGACGACGACGGAAACAAGGGGGAACATACGGACGATCCAGCGGAGGGGCGAGACGGCGCATTATATCAACAGGCCGGAGGCAGCCCCAAATGCGCGGCGGGGGACTGCCTCCTATTATTCGCCGCCGAATTCGATTGTGTCCTGCGGCCCCGGCCGAATAATAGGTGGCTGTCCCCATCGTCCAATCTGGCGGAGAAAATCATCGTTCCCGAGTGGCCGCCCGGACCGAGTGCTCCGGCGCACGGCGTCGAGCAGTCCCTTGTTCCGCGCGACCTCCGTGAGGGTCTCTCGCCAATACGGGCCAACGGTGTTCGTGCGCCATGCGGACAAATCAAGCCACGAGTCTTTGGTCTCGAGGCCGCAATGGGCCGCCGCGCTGGACCACTTGAAATCCCACGGATTCGCCGCGAAGCCGGCGCGTACCGGGTTTAACTCAACATAGCACATCGCATTAATCGCGTGACCCTCATCCATTGCGCACGAATAGAAACGGCTTTGCCAAATGTGCCCGCTGCGACCGCGTGTTCGATTCAGGTTGCGCGAGTATTGGAGATGTGTCCGTCCAATGGAAGCGGCAAGGCTGTCTTCCGACTCCGGTACCCCGACAACGTGCACGTGGTTTGGCATTAGGCAATAACCCTCGACACGAAAATTAAATCTCGACGAGTACTCCTTCAAGAAATCGAGGTATGCCAGGCAATCCCGGGTGGAGAAAAAAACGGCTTGGCGATTGTTCCCGCGTTGAGTGATGTGGTGCGATGCACCCGGAACGACTATTCGCGCTGCCCGTGGCATGAGTAAGAACTTAGTTCAGCGACAGTTCAGATGTCAATCAGACAAAGGGCAAACTGTTCGGCGGTCAGGGACTGTCTCCTATTATTCGCCATTGAATTCGGCTTCATGCGTTCGCTAGAACCGAATAATAGGTGGCTGTCCCAACTGCCGAGACCTTTGCCGATGGGGACAGCCACCTGTTTTTCGTACGAAGGACATTGGCGCGAATTCGAGACAGTCGGCGACGAAAAACAGGAGGCAGTCCCCCGTTCATCCCCAATGCGAGAGCGAGTTCGCGTAGAAAGCGAGAATCTCTCTCGCGCCTTCGGCACAACGATAGTGTCCATCCTCGTCGAGACGAATAATTCGCCGCGCGGCGAGGAGATCCAGCGCGCCCTGAAGCGTGCGTTCCTTCGGGCGTTCGGCGTCGCGGATCGGGGCACCGTCGCGCTGCATGGCGTCGATGAGGGCGTAGGCGCGGGCCTTGATCTCGAAGGGGCCGAGGCCCGCGTCGCCCGCAGCGTCGAGTACGCGCGCGACGAGGGGCACGGGAAGGATGGGGACCACGCGCGCGATCGCGGACATCAAATCATGCGCGAGCGCCTCGACCTGTTGGAACCGTTCTTCGCGGCTCGTGTCCGAGAACCGAAGAGTGCGTTCGGCGCAGTACGTCCGGAGCGAAATCGGGACGCCGAAATTGACGCCCGCGAATCCGAATCGTTTGCGCCGTTCCTTCGGCGAGAGGGCCATTTGTTTTCGATAGAACCCGAAGCTCGTGCGGAACATGAACCAGCGGCTCCGTTTCGGCGCGCCGGGATCTTTTCGGCGCAGGAGACTCCGGTCCTCCACGACGCGGTCGTAGTTGATCCCGATCGGGACAAAGACAATGTCGCGATCTTTCTCCGGTTCGTATCCCCGCAACATGTAGTCCAGGAACCCCAATCGCGGGGGCCGTAATTTCCCGTCGTGGCTGAGTCCGCCCTCGAGGAACACCGCCTGGCACACGCCCTGTTCGGTCGCCATGCGGACGTAGCGCTCGAGGACTTTGCGGTACATCGGGTTCCCCGAATTGCGCCGCACGAAAAATGCCCCCATCGCCTTGAGGAGCGTGTCGAGCGGCCACACCCGGGCCCATTCGCCGACGGCGTAGGAGAGGGTCGATTCCTCGGAGACGAGGTACGACACGAGGACATAATCCATGTTGCTGCGATGATTCATGACGAAGACGACCGTCGAGTCGGGCGCGACGTCGCCGAGCCGCTGGTCTTGCTCGAAGCCGACGCGGACACGGAACAGGAGCCGAGCGATGCGCTTCGACAACCAGTAACCGACTCGGAAATAGACGAAGGCGTTAAACGCGGGGACGATCTCGCGGGCATACTCCGCGACCCTGGCCTGCGCGACCTCGTGCGGCATGCCCTCCGCGCGGGCATGGGCCTGCATCGCCGCGAGGACCTCGGAGTCGAACATCAGCCGGTCAAGCAACACCTGCCGCTTGGTCAGGTGGAAGGGCCGCAACGACATTCGCAGCCGGGTGTTGACCTCGTTAATCGCGCGGTTGATCCGGCGGCGCAGGAACCAGCGCAGCCCCGGCATAAACGCGCGGTCGACCAGCGCCACGACAGAGATCGTCAGCAGGAGCACGAATGCCCAGATGGGCATGGCGATTTCGGTCGTTAGCACGCGCTACTTTTCCCCACATGATGGAGCATGGTGGGAAAGGGTAGCACAGGGGTAATCGAAATCGTCGGCGAGGATCGGGGCCCCGGTTTCGAGTGGAATTACCCCTCGCGGGTCAATTGCCGCAGCGCGCTGTCGGCCCAATCGGTCTCACCGCTGTAGGGGCAGACCTATGTGTCTGCCCAGCCTTGCCGATCGGTGTCCGTTGTACAATACCGACGGTGCGGGCAGACACATAGGTCTGCCCCTACGCATGATAATCTGTTCCCCATGTCACCCTACGATCCCGATATCCATCATCGCCGATCCATTCGCTTGCCCGGTCGCGACTACTCCGCCATTGGGGCCTATTTCGTCACGATCTGTGTCAACCATCGTTTGCTGCTCTTCGGCGACGTCGTCGACGCACAGATGCAACGTAACGCCGCGGGTCAGATGATCGAACACTGGTGGTTGGAACTCGCAAACAAATACGAGCGAGTGACCACAGACGCCTACATCGTCATGCCCAACCATGTACACGGCATCATCATGATCAACACCGAAGAGGGCGCACACACAGGTGCGTCCCTACAGTTGGGCCCAAAATCCGGAAGGATGATGCCGGCGGTCGAAACGACGGAATCGCCGCTCTATTCGATGATCCAATGGTTCAAGACGATGACGACGAATGAATACATCCGCCGCGTCAAATCCGACGGTTGGAAACGTTTCTCGGGAAAACTATGGCAACGAAATTATCACGAACACATCATCCGGCACGACGAATCGCTCGGGAAGATTCGGGACTACATCGCCAACAATCCGTCGCAATGGGCCCTCGATCCGGAAAATTCCGAGGTAAAATCGCAACCACCCAAGGACAGTGACGATTCCGAGCCGTGGCGAGTATGAGGGTTTATAGTGGGCGTGGAAAGGGCAGACACATAGGTCTGCCCCTACATACCGTTTCCCTCTCATACCGGAAAATTCGTGTATCCAACGAACCTCGCTGCATCAACTCCAACCCGCACCGTAGGGGCAGACCTATGTGTCTGCCCAACCCCGTTCGATCACCCCCAACCCGCACCCGCACCGTAGGGGCAGACCTATGTGTCTGCCCGACCCCCTCCGATCGCCGAGAATTCGAGGGGCGCACACAAAATGTACCCCCCCCCCCCATCAACCTCGCCTCGTTATTCCACATCCACTTCTCCCGCACATCGTCCCTGATCGGCAACGCATCCATTTCCTCCACCAATTCCGAATGCGCCCACCCAATCACCCAATCGGCACAACCAACACACCGAATCTGCCTCGTTATGGTAAAATCGCCATGCACTCGGAAAGCGAAGGTGAACGATGATTTCACTCCATCCAGAATTCTTGAGCAAGGACGGCAAACTCCAATTTGCCGTGTTGCCATACGAGGAATTTCTGCAAGTGCAGGCCACCCTGGCGCGGACCACCGAGCGAGAATTGGCCGACGTGAAGTATGGCAGCCCCTTCGACAATCTCTCCGCGGAAGAACTCGCGCGACGTCAGGGTGTGATCGCGGCGAAAGCGCAGCGGCATTGTACGGCGCGGGGGACCCGGCGGATTGGGAAGGCTTCGATGAGGCTCTGGAAGAATGGCGCGGGCATAAGTAACAGCCACCCACATTCTATTGGATACCAACATCGTCAGCTACTTCTTCCGCCATGACAGCCGGGCGCGCCACTACGAGCGTCATCTGGTGGGACACACGCGCTACATCTCCTTTGTCACCCAAGCGGAACTCTAGCAGTGGCTATTTTTACGGCCTTTTTCGGAGGAGAATCACGAAAGGCTAATTGCTCACGTCGAGTCGCACGTAGTCCTTCCCTACGACCAACAATTGGCTTGGCGCTGGGCAGAGTTGACCGCACGATGCAAAACCGATGGTATCGGCATTTCCGTCTCGGATTCTTGGATCGCGGCTACTGCCCTGAGTTTCGACTTACCGATCGTCACCCATAACCGACGACATTTCGAGCAAATACCCGGGCTTACAGTCATCTCAGAGGATTAGTTGGCGGGCTAACAACCGTTGTCTATACATCCGTGGATTGCGGCAAGCCTGTCCATCAAGTGATCGGCACCCTCGCCGACGAAGGCGGTTACATCGACCGCCCATGGCCTGTTTGGCCGAGATATGCGCGGGTGACGATCGGGACGATGGAGGAAATGGAGGTGTTCACGGAGAAGTTCGTGAAGGATGGGGACGTAGCCGTAGGTATCGACGACTACTAACTTGTTCATGTAGGCGGACACGTCTGCCCCACAAAGATGTTCGCGGACTCTGCGTCAGCTAAGGCTGTTGGTTGTCAGAATTCGCGACATCCTCAAACATGCGCGAGACCTGTTTTTCCAATTCGTAGGTGTGGTTTGTCCAACCGATTAGCCGGTCATCCCACACTTCGATAGCCAATAACAAAAGTTCACGCGATAGTGCCTTGTCTATTCGTTCTGACGGACAAACAAATGCATCCTCAACGTTGTCCGCGTAAAGGGCACTCTCTCGTAGTTCCACGAGTTTGCCATTCTTCTCGAGGTTCATCAAGTCTCGAAGCCGATTCTCACCTATTGCGTCGACGAGCCGTTTGCCTATTACGATAACTTCCTGAATCGCAATCGAATGCTTCTTCCTGTGACTAAAAAGCGGATCATTTTTTCGGTTTCTCGACATTTCCGATCGAGGAACTTTTCTGAACATCGCGACCTCAACTTTTGCGATCTCCTCTATCGCACAAATTGCAAGAAAGGCCGAGGTCGCATACGAACAATTCCTATAGAGCAGGTAAGAATCGTTCAAGAGTTGCACTGTATGTCGACAGCCACGATCGAAATCGTCAACACGATTCTCCTCACTATAGAACACGTATCCCTTCCGGCAGGCATCCTCGGCGAGAAGAGCCTTACGCTCGAATTCGACTCGATCAAATTTCATAAACTATCCTCCGTGGCAATTCAACTCAGCGCTGCACGCTTCCTTGTCCGCCCATCAACCTCGCCTCGTTATTCCACATCCACTTTCCCGCACATCGTCCCTGATCGGCAACGCATCCATTTCGCCGACCAACTCCGCTGGTGCACGCCCAATCAAAAACGCCCCGGTACCGTACAAAATTTTGTCCTGAATCGTCGTCTGGCCGTATTGCCACGAGGGTTCCCAACCCGTGCCCGGCACGCCGAAATAGCGCGGACGATGCGCACCAAGTTCAAGGTACAGGTTCGGGTGCTTCCACGCAAGCAGGCAGGCCTCGAGCACCCAGGGGTAGCCCGCGTGGCTGAGGATGAGCTTGAGCTCGGGCAGGTCGCACATGACCTGGTCGAAGTGGCGCGGGTGGCCGAGGTCGCTTGGGCGGCAGGTGGTCCAGTTGGCGGAGGCGTGCATGCTGCAGGGGACGCCGAGCTCGATGCATTTCTCGTAGAAGGGATAGTAGCGGCGGTTGTCGGCCGGGAGGCTGGTCATGAAGGGGTGGCAGACACGTAGGTCTGCCCCTACGACGTCACCGCGTCGCGAACCCTGCTGGTGCCCCGTAGGGGCGGACCTATGTGTCCGCCCTACCCCGTCCGATTGACGCGCACACGCGCGGGCGCTCCGCCTACTTCGCGGGCGGCAGATTTTCCGCGACAAAGTCGTCGACCTTTTTCCATTCCTCGTGGAGCCAGTCGGCCTGGCCCTTGGGGTCTTTCGGGATGGCGTCGAAGGGCACGCGCCAGAAGCGGACTTTGACCACCTGCCCGACGA
>CANKTP010000159.1 GCA_947486375.1 Candidatus Hydrogenedentota bacterium
CGAAGCCACTGCTCCGAAAGGGGCGGGAAGGCGCGGGAAGTAGGACGATCCGGAAGCCAGAAGACCTGCCCAATCCAATCTTGAATGCCACAACTTCGCGAAGAAGGTTGTTGCAGCGTAAGTTTTCGTTCTACTTACCTGCCTCTTTTTCACACTGGATGCCCGAACTGCAACAGTGGGACTCGTGTCTTTGGCCGGTCCCCTTGAGGAGAATGTAGAACCATGTATCGACGTATTATTTCCCTTGGCGTAATCGCCCTGTCCACCCTGTCCCTAGTACCAGCGCGGGGAGACGAGTTCCTCCCAGTATCCCAATGGCCCTCTCCGGCCCCCGGCGCGTTTGGGGTAGTCGGGACCAACCTTGACGACGGACGCCTCGTGCTTTGGAATGGCGGCTCCGTGTATTTTCAGGACGCGCCCGGCGGCGGCCGATTTAACGTCGTCGCGACGGGGTACGCGGGCGATCCGGGCTTCATTGCGCTGTCTCCCGATGGCGATACCCTCTTGCTCGGGGCGGGATTCACCCCGCGCATGTACCTCGTGGACGTGAACGCCCCCGATGACTACGCGCCGTCGAGCGAGATTGCCGCGCCCACGCAGTATTCGGGGGTCTATCTCAGCGACTCGCTGGTCGCCATCGACCGTTCGACGGACGATTTTTCGCGCACGGAGATTATCGTACTCGATGTCTCGGGATCAAAGAACGGCCCGCAGCGGGGCATCGTGTTGCGCACGCCGCCGGGAACCGGGGCGAAGGCGACCATCTTGGAAAAGCCCGAGTTCTCCTTCTCGTCGAATGTCGCCGTGAATGACGACCGGACGGACCTGTACGTGATGGACGCGAACGCGCGCGAGTTGCGGCGGTTCAGCGTCGCGGCCGTTGTCGCCGCGTTCGAGGGCGCGACGCAACTCGATTGGACTACGGACGGCGTCCTCATCGGCAGCGCCGGGGACTATTTCACCGGCGGGGTCTCGGGCATCACGCCGGAAGGACATCTCGTGATCGGCGGGTCCGAAGGTTTCGGAATGCCGGGAGGAATCCAGATCGTTGATCCGATCACGGGCGACGTTCTCGAGCTGCTCGACCCGGCGGGGACCCAGCCGTTCTACAGCGTCATCTACAACTCCGTGCTCGACCAAATCATCGCGACGTCGAACAATTTCGTCGACCCGACCGAGACGTTCGCAACGGAAGACGCGATAGCAACCCTGCCGGCGCTCGGTGCGTTGGGGCTGGGCGCGCTCGTCATACTCGTCGCACTCGCGGCGCGCCGGCAACTCGTGCGCGCCTAGTCCATGAGCGCATGGCAATATATCGGCGCATTCCTCATGGCCGCCCTCGCGGCGGCCATGAGTCATGCCGAGGATCCCTGGGCTGACGCGGTAATATCGTACATTCCCGTAAGTCCGCCGTCGGGCTTCTCCGACCCGGCGAAGGCCTTGGGCGCCCCGCGCGGCATTGGACCATCGATCCCCGACAACACGGGCGTAGTCAGTCTCGGCGGACAAGGGGGGCGACTCGTCCTCAAGTTCAATACCCCCGTGACGGACGACTCTGAGAACCCCCTCGGCCTCGACTGCATTGTTTTCTCGAATGCGTTCTGGATCGGCGGCAATCCACAACGCAAGTTTCAGGAACCCGCCATCATTGAAATCAGCGCGGACGTCAACAGCAATGGTCTCGCGGATGATCCGTGGTATCTGATCCCGGGCAGCCGCGCGTATCCGTATTCCGGCGGCATGACGCCGCTTGTCTCCGAGACTGCGGGGACGGACAACGAGACCGACCATTCAATCCTCGCCGGCACCATTCGCAATCCGAATCAGTTCACGCCAAGCTCGAGCGACGATCTGGACGAGGCGAACTGGGGCTACGCCGAACTGACGCCGACGCTGGCGCCGTATCGCGACAATTACCTTCTTCCCGACGATCCGCTGGCGGTGGGCGCGACGCCGCGAAGCGGGGGCGGAGACGCCTTCGACATCGCATGGGCCATCGACGCGTCGGGAACGGCCGCCGGGTTAACGCAGTTCGATTTCATTCGCTTCACGTCGTTCATCGATCGTCTCACGCCCTTGGGATTGGCGTCGCCCGAAATCGACGCGGTCGCCGACGTGGCGCCGGAATCGGATGTCGACGGCGATGGATTGGTGGACGACTACGAGGCGCGTGTCGCCGGCACGGATCCGCTTCGGCCCGAGAGTACCGTCCTTCCCCTCGAAGTTCCCGCCATCGAAGGGGGAAGCCCGGCGGGGACGCTGTTGGGCGCGGCGGAAGACGGCGCAGGGAACGGGCTACGACTCTATGCGGCGGAGGCGCGCGTCGCGGCGGAGCGGCTGCTCGCGATCACGGTTGATCTCGCGGTCATCGACACGCCGCCAGGCGACTTGCCGTCCGGACTGGCGCCCGCTTCGCGCGCCCTCGAAATCGAGGCGTCGGTGACGGATTTCGTCCCCTTGGATGTCGGCCCCGTTGAGGTCACGCTCGTCTACGCATCCAGCGATATCGAAGGTCTCGACGAGGGCGCGCTGCAACCCTTTCGATTGGATGCGGGGGAATATAGCCAGGCGGGGATCGACTCGGTCACGCTCGATGTGTTCGACAATCGGGTGACCTTCAACACGGATCGCCCCGGAATTTTCGTACTCGCGTCGCAAGCCGGGGATGGGGACGAGACGCTGGCCGAGGACCTTCCGCTGAATCCATATTTGTTGATGGTCGTCCTGTCGATGGCGGCCGTTTGGGGCACTGGCATCTTGCCCATGGACAGAGGCCCGCGTCGTATCCATCGTCATCAGCCCGTGCCCACGGGCAAGATGCCCGTGCCATGCCCCCGCCAGCTTGGAAGGGGATTCACCCTCATCGAGCTCCTCGTGGTTATTGCCATCATTGCGATTCTCGCGGCGTTGTTGTTGCCGGCGCTGGCGCGCGCGCGGCAACAGGCGAAATCGATGCAGTGCGTCAATAATCTCCGGCAGCTTTACCTCGCTAATACGATGTATGCTGCGGAGTGGCGGGGACGGTATGTCCTCGCGGCGCCGGACCTCGACGCGGTGGGGGGCGGCCTTCGCCGGTGGCACGGGACTCGTCCGGGTCCGGACGCGGAATTCGATCCGGAGGCGGGCCCCTTCGCGGAATACCTGACCGATTCGCGCGTCAAGGAATGCCCGGTGTTCACGGAGTTCCGCGCGCGGGGCGAGGCTGATGACGCCTTCGAGTCGGGCACCGGCGGATACGGATACAACCATGCCTACGTCGGCGGCACGGCCCATCTCCATGAGTTCCCGCAGTCGCACCGGGTATCGATGCAGGGCGACCATGTGCAGCACCCTTCGGAGACCATCATGTTCGCGGACGCCGCGATGCCGCAGCCGGGTCATGTCGTCGAATACGGATTTCTGGAGGCTCCCCACTTCGCGTCGCCCGACGAACCGCAGGGCAACGCGGCCTTCGGGATTGCGTCTCCGTCGATGCATTTTCGGCACCAGGGGCGCGTCAATATCGTGTGGTGCGACGGGCACGTGTCGAACGAGCGGTGGGGTTGGGCGCCGCGCAGGAATATCTACGATGGGGACAACGGGGCCTGGGGCGTGGGCTGGTTTGGACCGCGCAACAACTATTATTTCGACTCTGGCATGAAAGCGGCGTACGACGCGCAGGCTGTCGCGGCGGCGCCTGCCGGGGGCATGGAGGAAGGACGCTCGAGGTAGCCGCTTGCCCCGGAAACCTTGAGCGCGCCTGCCGGGGACGGCCCGCCTTCCGAAGAGGGTCAGTTTCCCGTGTTCTTGTCTTGCTCGGTATATCCCGGCAGAAGGTCGTTTGGATTGACTTCGTGTTGCGGCGCGAGGTGTTCCATCTTTAGCTTGCGGCGGTTGAGTTCGCCGTCCATTTCGCCGGCCCCGAGGGTGGCGTTCTCGATGCTGTAGAAGAATTTCACGCCTTCGCCCTCGTGAAGCGTGAAGGTGCCGTTGATGATGACGGGCTCCTCGAAGATATCCGCGGTCTGGCCCTCGGCGAGATTGACGAGCATGACGTCGTGTGCCGGGGGAATCTGGCAGAAATAGCATTCGATGGGGAGGGGGAGAAGCATGAACTCGGTCACGTTGCGGAATTGTTCGTCGGGGACCATGAAGCCGACGATATTGATCTTCTGGCCGTTAAACGGCGCGAGGTCCTCGTGGAACTTGCCGCCCTTGCGCAGGGTGCCCTTCGTCTTGCGGAGGAGTTCCCAGGTCATTAGCTCGGTGCCTTCGGATTCGCGCTTGGCCTCGACGTTTCTGCGCCATGTATCCATTTCGTTCGCGAGGGCGCTGCGGCTGAGCTGCCCATTGAAGAGGACGACCGATCCGATGACAGCGATGACCGCCAACAGGATTCCGAAGTCGCGTTTTGTACGGCGCCGCATGGTTCTCGTCCTTGTTTGACCGCGATTAGTTCGCGGATAAATCCCTGGCCACGTCCGTCTGGTATGCCTGCCATGCCGGAAGTATCCCTGCGAGCAGACCCACGAAGCCGACGATGGCGAAGAACTGCAATTCTTCGAGGCCGGTGCCGAGCCCGGTGATGGCGAAGCCGTAGGCGGCGCTCGTGTACATCCCGAGGCCCATCGCGGCACCCTTGCCGAGCACCCAGCCGGCGGCGATGCCCATCAGGGTCACGAGGAATGCCTCGATGATGACCGCGCCGAAAATCTCGACGGCCGACGCGCCCAAGGCCCGCATTATAGCAAGGTCGCGGCGGCGCTGGATAATCGAGAGGTAGAGTCCGATCAGGATCGAGATCGCCGAGATGACCACAACGATATAGCCGATTCCCTTGAGGACCATCACGGCGGGTTCGAGGACGTCGCGGTACAGGTTCAAAATCTCTTGGACGGGACGCGTGGCGGTCACGCCCAGTTCCTTGCTTATTTCGGCTTGCCATGAAAATGCCTCGGCGGGGCTGTATATATCGACGAGTATTGCCGAGATAGTCAGTCCTTCGTCCTTGTGTTCTTCGCCGTCGTCGTCCTTGTGGGCGTGAGTGTCCCACACCGATTGCAGGTCGACGAAGATCGCGCGGTCGTTCGAGGTGCCCGAGGGTTTCAGGATGCCGACGACCGTGTAGGGCGTATCGCCGTGATCGTACTCGTCCATCCCGGGCGTCATCTGCATGCTCCCATGCCGCCCCTCAAATGTGTCGCCCAGCTTTAGCCCTGTACCCATTGCCGCGCGATATCCGACGACCGCCTCCATGGACTTCTCAAAATACCGTCCTTCCCGAAGTTGGAATGGATAGCGCTTGACGCCGGTGGCGGCGTTTTCCCAGGGGTAGTCGAACAGTTCGCGCGATGTGCCCACGATTCGAAACGTCCTGTAGATGTCGCCCAGACCGATGGGATAGGCATTGACCACGGGATCGCCATAATTCTTGATGCGCTCGAACTTGGAATAGGGAAGCGCCCCGATGGCTTGATCGAGGAAATAGACCGAATTGAGCACGAGCTGGAGCGGGCTGCCGGAGGGCCCCACCACGACGTCGTAAGCCTGCTGTTCTTCCTCGAAGCGCTGGCGCGTCTCGTCGCGCAGGGTCAATACCGCCGAGATCAGCCCGACGGAGAGTGCGACCGAGAGTATGGTCAGGCCCGTCGTGAACTTCCGGTTCCAGAGGTAGGCCCAGGCGATCGTCCAGAGGCTCATGCGGAGAGCTCCCGCACGAGGCCGGTGCAGTCGAAGCGTTGGGGGAGCGCATCGGCGATCGCGCGGTCATGGGTCACGAGGAGCATCGTCACATTCTCCTCGCGGCACATCTCCAGCAAGAGATCCATGACCGAGGCGGCTGTCTTCGGGTCGAGGCTTCCGGTGGGTTCGTCGGCCACGACGATTTTTTGCCGGTTGGCCAAGGCCCGTGCAATGGCGACGCGTTGTTGCTCGCCGACGCTTAGGGTGCCGGGTTTCGCGTTCAGGCGATGGCCCAGGCCGACACGGGTCAACAGTTCGGTGGCCCGGGGCTTCCATTCCTTCTCGGGGATCGTGTCGCTGAACCGCATCCCGAGCAGGACATTCTGAAGCGCGGTGAAGGGCTTGAGCAGGTTGAAGGTCTGGAACACGAACCCGAATCGTTCGCCGCGGAACCGGTCGAGGGCGGCGTCGCCCATGTCCTGAATCTCGACGCCATCGATCCGGACCTTTCCCGCGTCCGGAAGCAGCAATCCCGTCGAAAGATTGAGTAGGGTGCTTTTCCCACAGCCGCTGGGTCCCCAGAGGGCCATGTGCGCCCCGGGCTCGGCGTGGAACCGCTCGCAATAAAACTCAACGCCCGGGCCGAGTTTCCGGCGGACGTTTTCCAATGTGACCACGTGTCAATACTCTCCGTCTGGATAAGCCTGAGTAGCACGATGCGGAGAGCTTCCGCTCAATCTGGCGAGCCAACGCCGTCTTTCGCTAGCCGCATCGCTTCCCCGTGGGGAATACCCGGCTCGCCTCGCCGACGCACAATCTCCGGGGCGTCGGCAATATCGTCGAGCAAGTCCGCGATTTCCTCGAACTCCGCCATCGAAAGGATGACGCCGACACGCGCGCCGTTCTCATCGGTCACAAACTGCGGTCTCAAAGAGGGTGATTTCACGTCCCATCTCCCTTCGGAAAGCGTATTCTATCACACTCATTCCCGATGCCCGTCTTGCTATAATCCGCTTTTTATTCACGAGGATCATCATGCACGTCACGTTGGGCATCAATACAGGGTTTGGGATCAATCGGTTTCCGGAGCCGGAAGATTGGGCGTCGGTTGTCGGCGACGAATTGGGGCTGGACACAGTCCAATTCACCGCGGACCTGTTGAATCCGTTTCTGCCGCCGGATGTGGTGGACCGGCAGGCGGAACGAATTCGGAAAGTCTGCGACGCGAAGGGAATTCGTATTCAATCGACGTTCACCTCGGCGTTTACCCGGGTCAATCACCTGATGCATCCGGACCTCGAAATCCAGCGTGTCTGGATCGAATGGTTCAAGGCATTTTTCCAGTTGTCCCGGGAACTCGGCGCCGAGGGCGCGGGAAGTCATTTTGGGATCATGTCGGTCCGGGACAATGCGGATCCGGTTGCGCGGGAGAAACGCCTTCAACAGGGCGTGACCGCATGGCGGGAATTGTCGATTTTCGGGGCCGAGCTCGGACTCGACTATTTGCTATTCGAGCCAATGTCGATCCCGCGCGAGGTCGCCGAGACGATCGACGCCACCGAGGATATCTTCGAACGATGTGCCGAGGGATTCGCGATCCCCATGCTGGCCTGTCTCGACGTGGACCACGGCGACCTGCAATCGACGAATCCGGACGATACCGACCCGCACGCGTGGATCCGAGCCTTTGGCACGCGGTCGCCGTGCATTCACATCAAGCAGAGCCTGCGGGACAAGGGTGGGCATTATCCGTTTACGCCGGAATATAACGAGCGGGGCAAGATCATTCCGGAGGAGATTCTGGGCACAATGGAAGATGCCGGGATCGAGCGTTGCACCCTGTTGTTGGAGATATCGCATCGGGAACGTTGGCCGGCGGATTATAGCGTGGTGTCGGATTTGAGGCAGTCGGTGGCGTATTGGCGTCCGGCGGTGGAGGCGGCGAACCGGGCGGCGGGAGTGGTTTAGGGATTGGTGAAGTGGCCTATGGGACCTATGGGACCTATGGGGCGGATATCAGGGGTTTGGGGTGGCGATGACGAACTGGGCGGTATCATCGGAACCTTGGATTTTGTATACTGGCCGACACTCCCGTTCTTGTTCGTTTCCTCGATTGTCTTGGAAGGATTCCATTATGAATTGCCTGCGTTCTTTCTGTTTTGCGTTGGTGTCGTTGTGCTTCGTGGTGTCGGCGTTTGGGGCCGAGAAGGTGGGAGAAGCGACGCTGTATCGCGATGAATGGGGCGTGCCGTATATCTATGCCGCGACGGACGAGGACGCGATGTTCGCGCTCGGGTATGCGCAGGCGGAAGACCGGCTGGGCGACTTGTTCGCGAACATTCGTACGGCGATTGGCCGGATGTCGGAGGCCTTCGGCAAGGAATA
>CANKTP010000160.1 GCA_947486375.1 Candidatus Hydrogenedentota bacterium
CGGGCGCATTCGCCCTTCGAGATCGAAACCATCGTGCGAAGCATCTTCCGGTACGTCCGCGAGACCGAGGGGGCCTTGGCGGCATTCTTGCTGGCGAACGATCCGCTCGAGGGCGGCCCGGCGCAGGACGCGAATCGGCGGCGCATGGTTGAGGCGATCGAAGCGAACTTGGAACGTTGGAGCGCAGAGGGACTCATGATGCCGGCGCATTCACGCATACTCGCCGAGATTCATTTCTCGCTCGTCGAGGGGGCCTTGCGGGATTGTTTTTTACGAAGGGGTGGGGACGAGGAAGAGGCGTATATCGCCGAGTGCGTGCGTGTGTTGGGGGCGTCGTTGGGGGGGAGGTAGGGGCGGTGGGAGGCGATCCTGGCGGAGGGGATGGACGGGATGGACACCATGGACCCAATGGACGGCGAGGTTGTTTTGTCTATTATATTACTAGGATACCATTAATATAGTAATTCATGCGTTGCTGGCGAGGCCGAGGGTCTGGGCGAAGCGGCGGAAGAAGCCCATGTCGCCGGTCTCGCCGGTGGGCTTTTGGTTGATCAAGCGCTCGGCGATGTCCTCGATGGACTTGGACGCGGGGACCTGGGGATAGCGGATCACAAAGGGGGTCCCCTGCATGACGGCCTGGGAGACGTGGGGATCCCTGGGGACGAAGCCGAGGTAGGATATGCGGCGGCCCAGGTATTGGTGCGTGACGGAGGTCAGCTTCGTCGAGACGGCGTTGGCTTGTTTCTGGTTGAGGGCCATGTTGACCATCAAGCGGATGACGGCGTCCTTTCGGCGGGCGTGGATGGTCTTGACCATGGCGTAGGCATCGAGCATCGAAGGGGGCTCGGGCGTCGCGACGAGGAGGACCTCGTCGGCGGCGACGACGAAGGCGACGGCGTTCAGGCCGATGCCGGCCATCGTGTCGATGATGATGAAGTCGAAGCGGCCTTGCAGTTCTTGGAGGCCGGTCATGACGTTTTGGCGGGCGTTGTCGTTCAGGTCGGCGAGTTTCGCGAGCCCGGAACTGCCGGGCACGACGCTGATGCCGCCGGGTCCATCGACGAGGATCTGCGACATGGTCTTCTCGCCGTCGATGACGTGTTGCAGGTTGTAGAGGGAGTTGAGCCCGAGGAGGACCTCGACGTTGGCCAGGCCGAGGTCGGCGTCGAGCAGCGCGACGCGGCTCCCCCGTTGCGCCATCGCAATGGCGAGGTTGACGCTGGTGCTGGTCTTGCCGACGCCGCCCTTGCCGCTGGTGACGGCAATGATGCGGGCGCGGCCTTGTCCCTTGCGGACGAAATCACGAAGTCTTTGGGCTTGATCCGCCACGTTTCTCTCCAGTTCGGACGACCATGTCGGCGACCATACCCGGGTGCGCCAAGACGATGTCGTCCGGTACGTTTTGCCCCACGCTGAAATATGCCAGCGGCAGGGACGATTCCTCGGCAAGTGCGTATAGGGCGCCGTAGCGCCGTGTCTCATCTAATTTGGTGAAGAACAAGGACGTGGGCTTCAGGCAACTGAAGCGGGCGGTCGTTGCCCTGAGGTCCTCGAGGGGGGTCGCGGCGCCGAGGACGAGGAGGGTCTCGTCGGGCTTGGCCGCATCGAGGATTTTCTGGACGTCTCCCATCTGGGCGTTGTTGAAGGGGCTTCCGCCGGCGGTGTCCATGAAGACGATATCGTGCTGGGCGAAGGCGTCGAGGGCCTCTCCGACCTCGCGCGGGTTGTGCGCGATCCGCATGTCGAGCCCGATGATGGTCGCGTATACCTTGAGCTGGTCGGTCGCGGCGACGCGGTAGGTGTCGGCGGTGACGAGGCCGACGCGGGCGCGCTCGCGGACCGCATAGAGGGCGGCGAGTTTCGCGAGATTGGTGGTCTTGCCGACGCCGGTGGGTCCCACGAGCGCGATCACCTTGCGTTTCCCGGCGCGAATGGCGATTCCGCCGCTGACGGCGATGCGTTTGCGGACCTCGATTCGGAGGCGCTCGGCGCAGGCGCGGGGATCGCGCAAGACGTCGGCGTCCGCTGCCTCGGCGCAGGCCGCCACGAGGCGCGCCGCCGGGGTGCGCGGGACGCCGCACTCGAGGAGGGCGCGGTAGTGGGGGATGAGTTCCTGGGGCAAGCCCGCGCCGGGCATCTCGGTGAAGAGCACCTTGACCATGTCGCGGAGTTCGCCGATTTCGTGGCGGATCGAGGGTTCCTCGGGGGCCGATGCCCCGGGGCGTTTGAAGGGGAGAATCGGCGATACGACCGCGTTGCCCTCGGCCCGCGAGGGACCTGCGCGCGCGGGGGCCGGGGATTGCGCCATGCGCCCTTGGGCGTCGGAGACGAGTTTTTGAAAGTAGGCCACCGTGTCCTGCATGCGTTCGTCGCTGCCCACGGGTGGACTGGAGGGGCGGGTACCCGAGGCGGCCTGCGCCTCGCCAACGGCCTTGTATTTCCGTTCGGCCAGGGT
This sequence comes from Candidatus Hydrogenedentota bacterium, assembly GCA_947486375.1. Lineage (GTDB taxonomy): Bacteria > Hydrogenedentota > Hydrogenedentia > Hydrogenedentales > CANKTP01. The sequence continues at coordinate 2,456 of CANKTP010000160.1, forward strand.
CAGCGGACGGCTGGGCGACGCGGGCTGGGGCGCGGCCGCGGTGACCTGCACGAGTTTTTTCGCGAAGAACCCCAGGACCCCGCCCTCGGTGATCGTGGCGGTCTGCACGACGAGGGCGTCCTCGCCGAGTTTTGCGCGCATGGCGCGGTAGGCTTCGTCGAGGGTCTCGCCCTTGAAGGTGTGGAAGGTCTGGGTCATCGCATGCCTCGTGCTTGCGGCGTGTCACGAAAGTGGGAATGGACGAGATGGACGCAGGATCCTGCGTCTTTGCGTGAGGGCAATCTCGATTTTGCGCCGGGGTTCATGCCTCGATCTGTCCTTCAGTCTCGAGCCGCAACGCGGCGTCGACTTCGTTATAGGAAAGCACAGTGACCTTGGCCATGTGGCGCTCGACGATGCGGCGCACGAAGCGGCGGGACTGCGCGGAGGTCAACACCACGGGGTCGTGTCCCATCTCGACGAGTCGCTGCACGGCGAGGACGGCGGCCTTTGCGATGGCCTCGGCGCGCGCGGGGGAGAGGGGGACGAAGTCGCGTGTGTCGGCTTGCTGCGCGGCGTCGAGAATTTCCTGTTCCAATTTCGGGGCGAGCGTCACGACGTGGAGGACATTCTTCTCATCCTTCAGGTCGGCGCACACCTGGCGGGCGAGGGCATGGCGCACGTATTCGGCCAGGACTTCCGTGTCTTTTGACCGCGGCCCGAAATCGGCCAAGACCTCGAGGATGACCTCGAGATTTCGGATGGAGATGCGTTCGCGCAGGAGGTTGTGCAAGACTTTTTGCAATTCGCCGAGCGTAAGGATGTTCGGTATGAGCTCGGCAACGACGGTCTTGGCGGTGGTCTTGACGGTCTCGAGCAGGTGCTGGGTGTCCTCGCGCGTCAAGAGCTCGTCGGCGTGATCCATGATCAGCTCGGTGAGATGCGTGGCGAGGACGGCGGAGGGCTCGACGATGGTGTACCCGAGGCGCTCGGCGCGGTCGCGGTTGGCCCTCGATACCCACATGGCCTGGAGGTTGAAGGCCGGTTCGCGGGTGGAAATGCCCTCGATTTCCTCCTCGACCAGGCCGGGGTTCATCGCGAGGAAGTGATCGGGCACGAGTTCGTATCGGGCGATCTCGGCCTCGCGCAGCATGACGCGGTACTCGTTGGCGCGCAGGCGCATGTTGTCGACGATGCGGATGACGGGGACGATGAAGCCCATCTTGGTGGCGGTCTGCTGGCGGATGATTTGGATTCGGGTGAGGAGGTCGCCGCCCTGCCCGGGGTCGGCGAGCCCGATGAGGCCGTATCCGAGCTCGATCTTGAGGGGATCGACGGCGAGTAGATCCTCGGTTTTTTGCGGGGCCTCGAGGTCCGCCTCCGCCGTTTCGCGGGCTTCCATGGCGGCCTTGGCCTGGGAGGTGCGCTGCGCGGTTTGCGAGGAGTTGTAGGCGAGGGCGGCGAGCAGGCCGGCGACGCCGAGGAAGGGCATGGTGGGCATCCCCGGGACGAGTCCGAAGGCGGCGAGCAGGGCGGCGGCGACGCCGAGCGCCCGGGGATAGCGCATCAATTGGGCGCCGAAGTCGGCGCCGAGGTTTTCCTCGGAGGTGGTGCGGGTGACGATCATGCCGGCCGCGACGGAGATGATGAGCGCGGGGACTTGGGAGACAAGGCCGTCGCCGATGGTGAGGCGGGTATACAACTGGAGGGCGTCGGTGAAGGCAAGGCCCTGGAGGAGCATGCCGATGATGAGGCCGCCGACGATGTTCACGAGCGTGATGATGATCCCGGCGATGGCGTCGCCGCGGACGAATTTCGTGGCGCCGTCCATGGCCCCGTAGAAGTCGGCTTCCTGCTCGATGGAGCGCCGGCGTGCGCGGGCCTGGTCCTCGTTGATGAGGCCGGCGTTGAGGTCGGCGTCGACGCCCATCTGTTTTCCGGGCATGGCGTCCAGGGTGAATCGGGCGGCGACTTCGGAGATGCGTCCGGCGCCGCGGGTGATCACGACGAACTGAATGACGATCAAGATGCTGAACATGATGAACCCGACGACGTAACTGCCGCTGGTGACGAAGGAGCCGAAGGCGTTGATGACGCTCCCGGCGTCCCCGTTGGCGAGGATCAAGCGGGTGGCGGCGACGTTTAGGCTGAGGCGGAACAGGGTGAGGATGAGGAGCATCGAGGGGAAAATGGCGAACTCGACGGGGTTTTTCAGGTAGATGGTGGCGAGAAGCACGACGACGGAGATCGAGATGTTGATCGAGAGGAGGAAGTCCAGTATCCATGTGGGCACGGGGATGATCAAGACGGCAAGGATCAACATCACGCACACGCCGAGCGCGATGTCCTGGTTGCGTCCGAGGGAGAAACTCGAGCCTTGGACGGCCTGATCCATTTGGGATGCCACGGTTATTGGGGCCTCATGTCATTCATCATCCGGCCGCGGGCATGTCGAGCGCCTCGCGTTCCGTAATTTTCTCGCGGCGCCGGTCGACTTGGTAGACGTACGCGAGGACCTCGGCGACGGCGCGGAACAAGTCCTCGCTCACGGGGTGGCCGATCTCGACGGAGCGATAGAGTCCCCTGGCCAATTCCGGTCGCTGGACGATGGGGACATCGTTCTCGATGGCGATGGCGCGAATGCGCTCGGCGATGATCCGGGCGCCCTTGGCGACGACGATGGGGGCGTTCATCCTGAGGGGTTCGTACCGGATGGCGATGGCGTAGGTGGTCGGGTTGGTGATGACGACATCGGCCTTGGGGACTTCCCTCATCATCCGTTGCATGGCGATCTGGCGCTGGATTTGGCGGACCCGTTGCTTGATGCGGGGATCGCCCTCGATATTCCGGAGTTCCTGGCGCGCCTCCTGGACGGACATGCGCAAATCGCGCTCGCGCTGCCAGTATTGAAACCCGAAGTCGAGAATCCCCAAGGCGAGCATGGCGAGGGCAATGCGCCACCAGACGTCTACCACCATTTCCCAGACGGCGAGCGAGGCTTGCAACGGGGCCATGTGGAGGAGAGAGAGGATTTCGGGCATGCGCCCGCGGATGCTGTACCAGACGATGCCGGCGATCAAGGTCAACTTGAGGATGGACTTGACGAGGTCGACGAAGGCCCTCAGGGAGAAGAAGCGTTGGAAGCCCGTGATGGGGTTGAGGCGCTCGAACTTGGGCATCAAGGGTTGCGACGACAGCAGGAACCCGAATTGGGCGACGTTGACGGCGATGCCGCCGATGAGCAACACGAGGAGGAGCGGTCCCAGGATGGGGGCCATTCGGTAGAGGACGCCGATGAGCACGGCCCGCGCGTCGGAGGGCGCGCGGAACGTCGCGTGCGCATCGGCGAAGTAATGCGCGGTGGCCTCGAGAAGCCCGCGCATCATGCCCGGGCCGAGCATGATCAACGCGAGCAGGGCGAGGAGGAGCGTGGCGGCGGTGTTGAGGTCCTGGCTCTTGGCCACGTTGCCCTTTTCGCGCGCGTCCTGGCGCTTTCGCGGGGACGCGGGAAGGGATTTTTCGCCGCCGGTGTCCTGGGCCATGACTTAGGCTATCCCAATCCGGGTATGAGATCGTGGACGTTCTTGAACATTCGCTCGAACATGCCGTCGAGGAAGGCGAGATAGAGGCTTGCGGAGAACGCGACGACGATGAGGCTGGTCGCGATGGTGAGGGGGAACCCGATGACGAACATATGAATCTGGGGCACGGCGCGGCCCATGAGCCCCATCGTGACGTATGCGAGCATCATGGCGCCCGCGACGGGCGCGGCGATGATGAAGCCGTCGACGAACATGGCGGCGCTCCATTTGGCGATGACGAGGGCGAGCCCGTCGTTCGGGGCGAAACCGCCCGGGGGAATGCGTTCATAGGTCGAGGCGAGGGCGCGAATCATCATGTGATGGCCGTCCATGCCGAGGAGGTATAGAATCGCGAGGATGAAGAGGAAGAAACCGAAGACCGGGAACTGGGTCTCGAGCGCGGGATTGAAGACGTTCATCATGCCGAAGCCGGACTGCATGTCCATGACTTGGCCGCCTATCTGGATGGCGGCGAACATCATGGTCATGACGAACCCGATGATCAAGCCGATGAGCAATTCGCCGGCGGCCATCAGGGCGAAGGCCAGGGGCCCCGGAGGGAGCGGTTGATCGAGGGCGGCAATGGTGGGGGTCATCAACATGGCGAAGAAGCCGATGAGGCCGATCTTGGCGATGATCGGAAAATTGTTCGAGCCGAGGACCGGTGCGGAAATGACGAGGCCGGAAAATCGGACCGCCACCAGGAGGAAGAGCTTGAAGACTTCGAGGTCGACGATCATGGCGGCTACATGACCAGGCGGTGGAAATCGCCGAACATCGGCCGGGAGTATGCGACCAACAGCGAGATCATCCAGGGCAGAAAGAGGACCAGGGTGAAGAGGACGACCACGATCTTGGGCACGAAGGTGAGGGTGATTTCCTGGATTTGGGTGACGGACTGAAAGATGCTAATGATGAGCCCTATGGCCATCCCCGAGAGCAACATCGGGGCCGAGGCAAGCAGGGTGACTCTCATCGCGTCTTGACCCAGAAAAACGATGTCATCAGGAGTCATGCGGCACACGCCTTTATCGTCGCGTCGTTTCGGCATTGCCACGCGGAATCCTCGGCCAGGGGCCGGGCCAGCGTGGCTGGTCTTTTGCATCGTCTACGAAGATACCACAATATATGGTGGTAGTCAATCGTTAAATGGGCCACAAAATGGGGTCGACGGGGTTGGCCGGGGATATTTGGAATTTGGCGGGTGATCTTTTATAGTACGTGTGCCCGGTCAAAATCGGGGAAGTCGAGGGCCCACACCAGGTTTCGGGAGAGCACGCGCCATGGCGGAGATTGATCGCTACTTCAAGTTGATGGTGGAGCACAAGGCATCCGACTTGCACTATTGCACGGGATGCAAGCCGATGTTCCGCAAGGACGGGTCGATTCTTCCGCTGAAGAACGACGCGGAGATTGACGACCAGCGGGCCAAGACGGTCCTATACGAGATCATGCCGAAGAAGGCCGAGAACGAGTTCAACGAGACGAACGACACGGACTTTGCGTATTCGCTCGAGGGGTATGGCCGGTTTCGTTGCAATATATTCCGGGACCACAAGGGGATAGGGGGCGTTTTCCGGCTGATCCCGTCGAAGATACTTTCGGTCGAGGACCTCAATCTCCCGGTGGCGGTGAAAAAGTTCACCAACCTCAACAAGGGGATGGTGCTGGTCACGGGCCCGACGGGCAGCGGGAAGTCGACGACACTGGCGGCGTTGATCGACAACATCAACGAGAAGCGGAACGATCATATCCTGACCATCGAGGACCCGATCGAGTTCGTGCATCCGAACAAGCGGTGCCTGATCAACCAGCGGGAGATAGGGGTGCATACCAAGTCGTTCCACTCGTCGCTGCGCGCGGCGTTGCGCGAGGACCCGGACATCGTGCTGGTGGGCGAGATGCGCGACCTCGAGACGACGCACATCGCGATCGAGACGGCCGAGACGGGGCACTTGGTCTTCGGCACGCTGCACACGACGACG
>CANKTP010000161.1 GCA_947486375.1 Candidatus Hydrogenedentota bacterium
TGGGGGGCTGCAGCGGATCGCGGAACTTGATGCCGCCTGCACGCGCCTGGGCATGCGGACGATCGCGAACATCGTCCAGACTGCGGCGAATGGACGCCTGTTCCAGACTAACGACCCGAACCTCCTCGACATGATGAAGCGGTTGTGGCGGCACTCGGTGGTCACGGCATATTGCGCGAACGAAATCGCCGTGATGCTGTGCGAGCCGCGGCCGGATGCGTTCTACCTTGCCGGCCTGTTCCATGACATCGGGAAGATCGCCTTGCTCGAGATCGTTTCCGGCGCAAAGGACGGCCCCGTGGGCGAACTGCGCGGGTCCCCTGGATTGCTCGAGGACGTGCTGACGAATTTTCATTGCATGGTCGGCATGCACGTGGTCCAGAAATGGGCGTTGCCCAACGAGTTCCGGTTGACGACCTACTTTCACGATCGGGCCGCAAGTGTCCCGGTCGAATCCTGGTCGAGGCCCGTGCATATCGTCTCCCTCGCCAATTTGGTGGCGAAAGCATGCGGCTTCTCGATGAAGGAAGAGGAAGAAAGATTCTCCCTGCTCGGGCACCCCTCCGCCGGCTATCTCAACATGACGGACATCAAGCTGGCGAACCTGCGCGTGACGGTCGAGGAGAAATTCGAGAGCCTGCTCGAATCCTTCGAATAGGTAAATTAGGGACAGTCACCTATTATTCGATCCGTCCGGCAAAAAATGCGCGTCACACGTCACGCTGTAACCGATCAAGGTTCCCGATTGTACTACATATATCGAATAATAGGTGACTGTCCCTAACTTCACTCAGGCAGACGCGGATCGCGCCGCCGAGTATTCCCGGTTGACCACGACATACGCCGTCAGGAAAACGAAGCCCGCAGATATCCCCGCAAGGGCGAAGGCGGCCGGCCAGGGACCGACATCAACGACCAGCGGTTCCACGCCGAGCGACGAGATAAGCCTGTGCCAGGCGTCCTCGAGGCCCTCGCGCCGCGGCAACATGGCGGAAACATATTTCTCGACGGTCAGGAAGTCGACGTAGCCCGCGACCATGACGGCGAGCCGTTGCCACAGGAACATGAACAGGATGCCGATGACGACCGGGTGCCGGACCAAGGCCCCGAGAAACATACAGACCGCGCCGTAGCCCGCGAGCGACATCAGGGTCGCCCCGGCGAATTGACCGAAAAGTGCCAGGGTGCCCCCGTCGAGGGGGAATTTCGAAAGTTGTGTGCAGGCGAGAAACGTCACGGCCATCGATCCCGCGAGCATCGCGGATGTCCCGATAACATACCCGAGAAATCGGCCCAAGACCCACGCCGAGCGCGGAATCGGGCGCGTGAAGAGATAGGGGAAGGTCTGGTTCTCGACGTCTTCGCCGATCAACGAGGTCCCGAAAAGCAACGCAAAGAGCGGACAGAGGGCGCCGATGTAGACGAACTGGGCAAGGCGGATGAATACGGCCTCTCCCTCGGGGTCCCAGATGCTCGAATTCATGACCAGCAGGATGGGGATGCTAATCGGCATCGCGGTGATCACTCCCGCGAGGATGGTCATCTTGCGCCGCGGCAATATCGTCAACGTGTGATGACAAGCCGTCAGCACGTACCGGCCGTAGGGTGCCGGGGTCTTTTGGAGTTTTTCGGAGAGCATGCGCTCCTCCTTGATGCCGCGGTTCGTCATGGTGGCGTCCCAGGCCCGTCATTCCGGCTTTCGCCGGAATGACGGGGCCGGGCGGTTTGTTCATATATTAGCATTACAGTTAAGTCATACTATAATCAACCAGTATCCTAGTGAATCAAATATTCGAACACGGACTGGAGGTCGTCGTCCGCGCAGCGGATCGAGGCGATATCGAGGCCCGAGTCCAAGACCAGATCGTTGAGCTTCTGGTAGAACGCATTCGGATCGCTGGTGCGGATGACGACCTGGCCGTTGGAATACTCGATGCCCAGCGTCGCGGCGTCCGATACAAACTGCGCCGCCACGCGTTTCGGGTCGCGCGACTCGATCGTCACCGCGTGGGGATGTTCGTCGATGAGGTCGCGGATGTGCCGCACCGATCCGTGGGCGAGGACCGAGCCTTGGTGCAACAACAACACCGTGTTCGTCACGCGCTCGATCTCGTAGAGAATGTGGCTCGACACGAGCACCGAGCGCCCTTCCTTGCCCAAGGCGCCGATCAGCGAGAACATCTCCTCGCGGCCCTCGGGATCGAGGCCCTGCATCGGCTCGTCGAGCACGAGGAACTCCGGGTCTAGGGCGAGCGCCTGCGCGATCTTGATGCGTTGGCGCATCCCTTTGCTATACGTTGTAATCGGGTCTTTCATGCGGGCGGTCATCCCGACCCGTTCGCAGGCCTCGACGGCGGAACGCTTCGCGTCGCGCCACGACATGCCCCAATAACGGCACAGCCATTGGACGAATTCGAAGCCCGTCATGCCCTCGTAGAAGACGTCGCTCTCGGGGCAATAGCCGATCATCCGCAACACATCGAGGTTGTGGCGAGGCGGGCTTCCGAAAAGCGCGATGGTCCCGCGGCTCGGGGCGTACAGGCCGGTGCAGAGGCGGATAAACGTCGATTTCCCGGCGCCGTTGGGACCGAGCAACCCCGTGACGCCCTGTTCGAGGGACAGCGTGAGGTTGTTCACGGCAACGACCTCGCCGAACCATTTCGACAGGCCCTCGGTCTCGAGAATGATGTTGGGCGCGCTCACGAGGCCGCCCCCGCGCGGCGCACTTTCATGCACACCATCGCAAGCGCCACCGCGCACACGGCCGTCACGTAAACGGCAGACTGCTTCCACGAGACGTCCTCGAGCAAGTTGACCGCGCCGAAGTACCACTCGCCGAGCCGGTTCAGGGCAACCGGGAACGCGATGATGCGCAGGCTGTCCTGATCGAGAATCTCGGGCAATACGACGCCAAACGCGGCATTCGCCATGAGCACCATGAATACGGCTATGCTCGCGAAGCGGGGCCCGTTGAACACGGCGGAACTGGCGAGGACCCCGAGCGCGCAGGGAAGCGACACGGTCAGGCCGAACATCAAGTTCGGAAGCGCGAGACCCGCGACCTCCCCCAATGTGTCGAGCGACGGGAGAAAGGCGAGGTGCAAAAGCAACAATAGCCACGCCGGAAATACCGTCATGCCGAAACCCACGAGCAACAGGGTGACGGTCTTCCCCGCGACGTAGTCCCACCAGGACAAGGGTTTCGAAAAATAGATGTCGACGAGGTTGTACCGGAAGTCATTGCAAATAAGTCGAGACCCGGAAAAGATGCACGCGATGAACACCAACGGAGTTTGAAGGCGGATGAACCGCAGGAAGAACGCCTCGTCGATCCGGGCGATCTCCATTTCGCGAATCGCCTCGGACAACGGATGTCCCTGCATATTGGCGACGGTGTCGATAAGGTACACGAGGACCACGTGCAACCCGGTCAAGAACAGCGATATCCCGAGCAGTTGTCGAAACAGGCGCGACTTGAGCATGATTCGCCATTCTTGGCGGACGATTTGCCACCAGCGAAAATGGCGCCAGACTTTGCCGTCGAAACTTCGGTATGTCCGGTGAAAGATGGGCATACTATTTCCTCACCGCTTTCTTTCCCACAGCCGTCATGAACGCTTCCTCGATGCTGTGCTTGAGGGGCCGCACGTGGCGGAGATGGGTGCCCTGCGCCCGCGCGACCTCGAAGAAAACCGACGTGTCCATCTCCGCCGGCTTCAATACCGTCAGGTTACCGTTCTGTTCCTGGCGCACCTCGCAGCCGGTCGCGCCCAAGGCGACAATAAACGGGTCCACGTTGTCGCGCACGCGCACCTCGAACTGCCCGTCGCGAACCCGGGTGATCTCGTCGAGCGTGCCGTCCCGCACGATCTCGCCCTTGGCGATCATGACGAGCCGGTCGCAGACGTGCTCGACGTCGGGAAGCAAATGCGAGGACAAGATGATGGTCATGTCGCGGCGTTGGGGGAGATCGCGGATGAGGTTGAGCATGTCGATGCGGCCCTCGGGATCGAGCCCGTTCGTCGGTTCGTCGAGCAACAATATTTTTGGATCGTGGATCAGGGCCGAGGCGAACTTCACCCGCTGGAGCATCCCGGTCGAGTACGTCTCCGTGTTCCGGTAGCGGTTGTCGTCCATGCCAACGTAGTTGAGCAACTCGTGGGCCCGTTCCATCGCATCCACGCGCGACATTCCGTAGAGGCACCCGCAGTAGGTCAGGAACGACACGGCGCTCACGTTCGGGCTGACCACCTCGCGCTCGGGCATATAGCCGAGGCGCTGCCGGACCTCGAGGAATTGCCGGGGCATGTCGAGCCCGAAGACCTTCACCGAACCCGCGTGCGGGGTGACGAACCCAAGGAGGGCCTTCATTAGCGTGCTCTTCCCCGCGCCATTCGGGCCCAGTAGCCCGATCGATCCCCCGTCGATGCGACACGTGATCCCGTTGAGGGCCTTCTGGCGACCGTATTGGACGTACACATTTTCGAGCGAAATTAGCGTCATGTTCGTTCCTTGGATGACCGATTATACCCCCTGCGCGGCCCCACGCGTTTCTTGGACTCGCCGAACGGTGGGCCGGTTTAGGGAGAACAACATCAAGCGTTTCCGATACCCGCCGGGATCCGGCAGAGTTCGTTTGAGAACCTCGGTTTCTCGCGAAGTCGTCCGAACCGGGCTCAATTGAGGGCGATCACGTCGAGAAAATGGACGGACCGGCTCACGGCCTTCGGTCCGATGCCGCGAAATGAATCGACGCAATCGCATGGAAATCCGGCGATTGGATGTCCGCCAAGTACTGGCCCGCCTCCACGGCTGAAGCGAGCCCACCATCGATCTTGGGGGCGCCGATCGCCGCCAGAAACTTCGTTTGCAGATCGGTCGCGACCACCCGGCCTGCGGCGTCCGCGCGCCGACACAGCCACTCGGCCATCGCCCCCCCCGGCGCGGGCCGTCAAAAATCCGTCAAGCTCCAAGGCGCGCGGTACTCGCGCGAAAGATACGTATCGGCGCCCGGGTCGTTGACGAACCGTTCCGCCGTCCCATCCCACGTCAGCTTGCGCCCGGTGCGGTACGCGATATTCGCCAGGAGGAGGGGGACCGTTGAGGCATGGCCCGTGGCGGCGTCCGCCATGGGGGCCGCGCGCTCTTTGCAACACCGGATGAAATCGGCATGGTAGAGGCCGTCCATCCGCGATCCGGGCCGTTCCACCTCGGGCAGCGCGGGGTCCTCTCTCCAAATCCGGAAGCCCTCGCGTTTCAACAGCATCGTGCCTTCCGTACCGTAGAACGCGACGCCGTAATCCGACCCCTCGATCGGTCTCGCGTTCGCGTGATACATCGAGGCTTGCAGGGTGAAGCCCTCGTACTCGAGCAAGGTGTCCAGCGTGTCCGGCGTCTCGCGCGCGTCCTCGAGCACGTAGTTTCCGCCCGACGACGTCACGGTGCGGGGACGGTCCCGGCCAAGCGCCCAATGGACGATGTCCACATGATGCACGCCCCAGCCCGTCATCATGCCGCCCGCGTAGTCCCAGAAGTAAATGTAGTTCCAATGAAAACGGTTCGGGTTGAACGGACGCTTCGGCGCAGGGCCCAGCCAGAGATCGTAGTCGACGTCTTCGGGCGGATTCTCGTCCGGCGGATTGCCGATCATGCCCCATCGTCCGCCGCCCGCGCCGTCTCGCATGCCATTCCAGACATTCCACACGCGGGCCCGCGAGACCTTGCCCAACTCCCCCGCCCGGATCATCGCCACCGCTTCCTTGTAGTGCTCGCCCGCGCGCTGCTGCGTCCCAATCTGGACAATACGGCCCGTGCGCGCGGCCACGTCGACGATGGCCCGCCCCTCGGCCACCGAGTACGCCAGGGGCTTCTCGACATAGACGTCTTTCCCCGCGGCGCAGGCCATGACGGTGGGGAGTGCGTGCCAGTGGTCGGGCGTCGCCACGACGACCGCGTCGATGTCCCTCTGATCAAGGAGCCGGCGGAAGTCGCGCTCCATCCTCGCGCCGCGCCCGGCCTTCTCGCGGGCCTGGCGCATACGCGATTCGTCCGGATCGCACACGGCAACGATGTCCGCCCCCTGCTCCTTGAAATTCGCAAGGTTACCCTGACCTTGGCCGCCGCACCCGATCAGGCCAATCCGGAAACGCTCATTCGCACCCGCCACGCGCGCCTTCGACGCGGCGCTCGATTGCGCAGGTCGCGCCAATCCGGCCAGAAGCGACGCCGATGTCCCCGCGAGAAAATGCCGACGGGTAATGGGGCAAGGAGTCTTCATGATGGTTCCTCGTCGCGTTGGATATTTCAGGGACTAACGCCCCAAAGGGGCAAACTACGCCAGCCCAGGGCAACGCCCTGTGGATCGGATTCCCGAATGAGAATGAGCCCCAACGGGGCGATCTAATCCTACATTCGTGGGCGTAATTCATAGCCCGTCCCTGAATTACCGTTCAACTGCCGAATTTAGGATAACATGCCCAGATACGATTGTGGGTGCCTCACCCGGAGAACTCAACAATGCCTTCGTCTCTTCACCGAATCGCGTGCCTTACGTTGTTTCTCGCTTGCGCGCATGCCGCCGCGCCTGTCCGGATCGACCTCTCTCCCAACGGCAACGATGCCGGCCCCGGCCCCTTCAAGACCCTCGCCCGAGCCCGCGACGCCGCCCGCGAGGTCCGCGCCGCGCAACCCGACGCCCCTATCGACATCCTCCTCGCCCCGGGAATCTATTCCCTGTTCGAGACCCTCGTCCTCACCCCCGAAGACTCCGGCACTCCGCTCGCACCCCTGACCATCCGCAGCGAATCCGACCGCGCAACGATCAGCGGGTGTGTCCCGATCACTAAATTGAAGCTTCGCGACGATGGCCTTTGGGAAATCGATTGGTATGCCCTCGCAGGGAAGAAGGTCACCCTCAGCGCCCTCTTCGTCGACGGCAAATTCCGCGGACCCTGCCGCACACCCAACGCGGACTTTTTCTTCACCGCTGGCAAAGCCCCCGCCACCACCGACGCCAGCGGCGCCGAGGTCGACCGCACCAAGACCGCCTTCGTCTACAACGAGGGCGAGATCAAGAACTGGCCCGACATCACGCAAGCAGTCATCCTCTCGTACCACTCCTGGGACGTCTCGCACAACCGCATCGCGTCGCTCGACGAGGCGAGCCGCATCGTCAACTTCCGTCAACCCGTCACTTGGGCCTTCGAGTATTGGGGACCCAAACAGCGCTATGCCGTCCAACACGTCCGCGAGGCCCTCGACGCCCCCGGCGAGTGGTACCTCGATCAGTCCACGGGAATCTTGCTCTACATGCCCATGCCCGGCGAGACCCCCGGCAAGACCTCCGTCGTCGCGCCGGTACTGGATGTGCTCGTCGCCTTCCAAGGCGATCCCGCCAACGGTCGCTTCGTCGAACACGTCCGCTTCGAAAATCTCACCTTCGCCCACACGAACTATCCCGTGCCCGAGGCCGGCATCAAGGACGATCAAGCCGCCTACACCGTCAACGCCGCCATCATGGCCGACGGCGCGCGCCACACCTCCTTCGATCGCTGCGAAATTACCGGCACCTCAAACTACGCCATCTGGTACCGCGTCGGCTGCCAATACAACCGCGTGGCCAATTCCCGCCTCCACCACCTCGGCGCGGGCGGCGTTCGCATCGGCAACATGGCCTCGCCCGCCACGCCCGCCGAAGCCTCTGACTTCAACCGCGTCGAGAACTGCCACATCCACGACGGCGGATATCACCTGCCCGAGGCCATCGGCGTGTGGATCGGCCGCGCCTCCTACAACACCGTCGCCCACAACGATATCCACGACTTCTACTACACCGGCGTCTCCCTCGGCTGGCTCTGGGGATACGAACCCACCACCGCCAACCACAACCTCGTCGAGTTCAACCACATCCACAATCTCGGCAAAGGCGTCCTCAGCGACATGGGCGGCGTCTACCACCTCGGCATCGCCCCCGGCACCATCATCCGCAACAA
>CANKTP010000162.1 GCA_947486375.1 Candidatus Hydrogenedentota bacterium
CCCGTAGGGGCGGACCTATGTGTCCGCCCTGCCAACATCGATCACGGATGTTTGATTTCGATCGGTTCGCATAACCACCGCTTGATCCAAATCAATCGTCACTGGTCCCGCTTTCTCAATTCTCAATTCTCAATTCGTAATTCATTCCCCCTCCCCGCGCAACACCCGCCGCTATATATAGGGGACGTCGATCCAACCCACAGGAGAAAATCCCAATGAAATCCCTCGCCCTCATCATCGCCCGCTGCATCCAAACCCTCCGTGTCGAACCCGGATCGTTGCTGGCCGATCTCTGCGACGAAACCGCCGAGGCGCTCCGCACCTTCTACGCCGCCGACGCGGTCCCCGCCGCCGAAATCCACCTGGTCGAACAACTCATCCTCGACCGCTATCTCGCGGCGTGCCTCGAGGCCGTCATCGGCGAACGCGGGCTTTTCATTGCAAAAGGCGACGACCCCTACGCGCGTCTCCATCCCGCCGTCAACGCCGCCATCCGCGCCCGGGGACGCTATGCGAAAATCATGCGCGACCTCGCCAAACGCCACGCCCCGGCGGCAAAGACCCCCACGGAAAAACCAATACGCTCAACCCAAGCCCTCCCCAACCCCGGCGCATCCAGCGACCTCGATCCAGTCCCCGGCGTTGCTCCAAGTCCGTGCCCGTCCGTGCCCGTCCCCCCCGCACCGAATGCCCACACTGTTGCGCCGGATCCGGAGCGCGGCCCCGCCAACGCCCAAACGTCGTCCCCGCTCTTCATGAACCGAGCCACACGCCGCCAAGCCGGGCGCGACGCCGCCAAGGCCGCACGCACCATCGAAAAGCGTCAATCCGCGTAGACGGATCGCTCGTACTGCGGATCGCGTCGAAAATTCGGCCCGCACCCAAGGGGACTGCTTCGAAAAAAGACCATCAAGCGGGCTTTTGTGTGGTCCGACGATTCGGGCTGCGCGGCGGCAAGCCGCTCGCGCAAGAGCGAAGGCAAGCCTTCGCACTCCAAACCGGACACAGTCAGTTTGGAGTGCGGTGGCTCGCCGCCGCTCTGCCTGTGGACGCTTGCGTCCGCGCCTCGGCCTCGGACGCTCGTATTATCGACTGAAGGCGCCGATGCACTATCATGCGCGCATCGAGGGAGTTCCGTGCCATGAACGCACGAATCGTCAGCGCCGCGTTTCTTCACGCATGCGCCGTTGTGTATGGGGCGGAACCGCCGCCGTCCGCCTTCGCGCGGCACGTGGTCGATGACCAATTCAACAACGGCTACCAAGTCAGCGTCGCCGACATCGATCGCGACGGCAAGCCCGACATCCTCGCGCTCTCCACCACGCCCTCCCAACTCGTCTGGTACAAGAATCCGGCGTGGGAACGCATCGCCATCACGACGAAGACGGCCCGCAACATCGACCTCGCGCCGCACGACATCGACGGAGACGGTGACCCCGACCTTGCCCTGGCCTACGAGTTCGACCTCGGCAACTCGACGGAAGGCGGCAACGTCGGCTGGCTCGAATGCCCGGATGACCCCGCCGCGAACCAAGAATGGGTGCTCCATCCCATCGGCGCGATTCCCACGTCGCACCGCGTGCGTTGGGCCGATCTGGATGGCGATGGCAAGCCCGAGTTGCTCAACCTGCCGATCCTCGGCGTCGGAGCGAAGCCGCCGGAGTACGCCTCGGGGCTCGCCTTCACGGCCTATCGCATCCCCGCCAGTCCAAACGCCGATCCGTGGGAATCCGTCATCCTCGACGACACGCTGCACGTGGCCCACGCGATGCGCGTCGTTTCGTGGGACGCCGACGCCCGCGCCGACATCCTCACCGCCAGCTTCGAGGGCGTCGCGTTAATTCAATCCGATACGACGGGGAAGGCGTTCACACGGACCCCGATCGGTTCCGGCGACACCAGCCCGCGCCCGAAGCAAGGCTCGAGCGAAGTATCGCTGGGAACAGCCGGCCCGAACCGGTTCATCGCGACAATCGAACCGTGGCACGGCAACCAAGTCGTCGTCTACACCCCCGAAGCCGCATCCATTTTCCCGTGGCGACGCGAGGTCATCGACACACCCGGAAAAGACGGCCACGGCCTGGTGACGGGCGATTTCAACGGCGACGGAATCGACGAGATCGTCGCGGGCTTCCGCAGCGTCCCCTACGGGCTCTACCTCTACAGCCATGCCGGCGAACAAGGCTGGCAACGCATCCCCATCGACGAGGGCGGCATCGGCGTCGCCGGGCTCTTCGTCGCCGACATCAACCAAGACGGCAAGCCCGACCTCGTCGCCACCGGCACCGCGACGAACAATGTCGTGTGGTACGAGAATCGAGAAGGACGATAGGCCGGTCCCCGCATTCCCAAGCGCCACCGGAACCCTCGTACTCAACTCGTTCCCAAGTTCCACTTGGGAACGCACTTGTACTCAAAGTTTCACTTTGACGCCCTACACCAATGCCCCCGCACGATTCCACATCCCAACGGGGCGAAGCAGGCTTCTCGCCACGACAGATGACCCCTTCCGGAAAGCGAAGCTTTCGGTCCAAGCCCGTTACCAAGTGGAACTTGGTAACGAGAGATTCAAGGTGCGCCGATCACCCAGGACAACGCCAGTCCATTACGTCCATCGAGTCCATATCGTCCATTCCCGACGTCAATCGTCGAGTTGACTGAGGCCCAAAATAAGCCGACAATTTCCCCTGAGGAAACCTCCGTGCCGATGACACAGACGACGAAAGATTCGCTCATGTGCCAGATCGCCGAGTGTCTCCGCCCGGCAACCGAAATCCGAAAGATCGTCGTCTTCGGGTCCTTCGTGTCGAGCGACGCGCCGAACGACATGGACGTGGCGATCTTCGTCGATTGCGACATGGACTACCTGCCGCTCGCGCTAAAGTACAGGAGAATGACCGATTCCGTGGCGGATGAAATCCCGCTGGACATAATTCCGGTACGGCCCGGCGCGACCGGAATGTTTGTCGACGAGATCGCCAAGGGCGAGGTCATCTATGAACGATGAGATTGCTGCAATCTAATCGGCATCGTTAAACAATCCGATCTCAACGAGGATCGCGCGCCCCGAAGGGGCAAACCAAGCCAGCCCAGGGCAAAGCGAAGCGACGCCCTGGGATCCAGATTGACAATAAGTCCAGCCCTGAAAGGGCGG
Source organism: Candidatus Hydrogenedentota bacterium (assembly GCA_947486375.1). GTDB lineage: Bacteria > Hydrogenedentota > Hydrogenedentia > Hydrogenedentales > CANKTP01. The sequence goes on from CANKTP010000162.1 coordinate 3,155, forward strand.
CCTAACTGCGGTCATCTCCACACGGATCCATGAGCGAATGGGACGCCCTTTCAGGGCTTCCAACTGCTCTGGGATCGTCTTCCCAGGGCGTTGCCCTGGGCTGGCGTAGTTTGCCCCTTCGGGGCGCCGTGTTATCCGCAGTTGAAAGTTTGGTTGCGGCCACGGCGCACCAAGCTAACCGTGGTCAATCACGCCCCTACTTCTCCTCGTATTTCTCGTCCGTCTTCGCTGGCGCCTCGCCCTTCCAGCGTCCCTGCTTCTGCATTTCTTCCTTGAGCACCGGATAGAACTGCACGAACACGTTGTCGTCCGCGGCGTGTTCGGCGTGGCAATCGAAACAGGCCGCCTTGGGAAAGGCCTTCGCCGAGGGTTTCAGCTTGCCGCCGCCGGATGAGAAATTGAAATAAGCCCACCCGTCGGCGTAGGTTTCCTTGTCCTTCAATGCGACCTCTACGCCCGCTAAATTGTCCTCGAACCAGCCGTGCAAGTTCGGATTGGACTTCGATCCGGCGCTGTAGTTCTCCATCACCAGCATCGTCTTCTCGGGGAACGTACCGTCCTTGACGTATTGGCGATACGCCTCGGGCTGGATATAAATGTGGTGGAACAACCCCGGCAAGTTTTTCGGCGCCTCCTCGGAATACGACAGGCCCAGCGACGAACCGACAAACACCCAGCCGCGATACCCCTCGGGCTTCACGAGTTCGCCCGCTGCCGTGTATGCCGGCTTCGCCATCGTGGCGAGATCGGTCTCCGCCGCGTGCAACGTGCCCACGACGCCGATCGACACCGCAGTCACGCATAGCCCAACAATGGTCTTGTACATGGCCCTACTCCACGTTTCGGTTACGGATGCAGCGCCCGGATCAGCGCGTGGTCCCGTTCGTCATTAAACCGTTGCGATATCTTCGAGAACGGCGCCTAGCCGTCGAAGGCGTGATACCCGCCGGGATAGACGTGCAACTCGGTGGGCACCCCGGCTTGCAACAACCGCTGTGCGTACTCGATGTTTTCGTCCAGGAACATGTCGAGGTCCCCGACGGGGATATACGCCGGCGGAAGGCCGCGCAGGTCGCCCGCGCGATACGCCGCCGCATACGACGGCACCTCCGGCCCGCCACCCTCGCGCCCGAGGTAGGCCTTCCAGCCGAACAGGTTCTTCTCCCGGTTCCACACGCGGCCATCGGTAATCGCGTGGCTGGCTTCCGAGACGTTGCGGTCGTCGATCATCGGATAAACCAACAACTGGAAACAAACCGGGATTTCCCCCCGGTCGCGCGCAAGCAAGGCAAGGCCTGCCGCGAGTCCCCCGCCCGCGCTCGCGCCGCCCACGGCGATGCGCTTGGGGTCCACGCCCAACTTGTGGGCGTTCCGGTGAAACCATGCGAGGCCCGCGTAACAATCGTCCAGCGGCGCCGGATACGGATGCTCCGGCGCAAGCCGGTACTCGACCGAGGCGACGACGCAACCGACCGTCCGCGCCACGTGCTGCATGCGCAGGTCGTCCTGATCGATGCTCCCGACGATGTATCCGCCGCCATGAATCCACACCATTCCCGGGAGGACCGCCGGGCGGTTGTCCGGCGTGTATACGCGCACCAACACCTTCGGGGCGCCCTCGGTCCCGGGGACATGATGGTCCTCCATCGACACGCCCTCGACCGGCGGCAGGATGCCCCGCATCGCCGCGACCATCTGGTTGAAGTTCGCGCGCGTGCCGGGAAGGTCATCGAAGTTCCAGGCATTATCGGGAAAGCCCCGGAGCGTCTCGGCCAGTTCCAAATCCATGCGCGCCTCGAAATCCATTTGGGTGTTCCTTCCGGTTCCCCGGTTCATGCGCGCGCGTGCGCGACGCCTTCGTGCAAATGAATCCAGCGGTGCGCCCGCGCCGCGATGCCCAGGTCGTGCGTGACCATCACCAGGGTGACGCCCGCCGACTCGTTCAGGTTCCAGAGCAACTCGACGATGCCCTGCCCCGTTTGTTCGTCCAAGTTGCCGGTCGGTTCGTCCGCGAGGACCACCGCCGGCCCGTTGAACAAGGCCCGCGCGATCGCGACGCGCTGCTGTTCGCCCCCGCTGAGTTGGCCCGGCTTGTGTGTCATGCGCTCCGACAGCCCGACGATCCCGAGCAATTCCTCCGCGCGGGCGCGGCACTGCGCGCGGCCCATGCCCCGGACCAGCGACGGCATCATCGTGTTCTCGAGCGCGGTGAACTCGGGCAGGAGGTGATAGAACTGGAAGACAAATCCGATGCGGTCATTGCGCAATCGGTTGACCGCGCCGCGGCCCATGCGGGACACGGCCTCGCCGCCGTAGAGCACGTCGCCCGAGGTGGGGCGGTCGAGCGTGCCCATGATGTGCAAGAGGGTGCTCTTGCCCGCGCCGGAGGCCCCGCTGATGGCGAGAATCTGGCCCTCGGGGACGGTCAGGTCGACGCCTTGGAGGACGTGCAACTCGCGGTCGCCGTCGTGAAACGATTTCCGCACGCCGCGGCATTCGAGGACGCTACTCATAGCGCAGGGCATCCACGGGATCGAGACGCGACGCGCTCCACGCGGGATAGAGCGTCGAAAGGAAACTGAGGATCACCGCGGCGATGGTGATGGTGATGACATCCGAGGGGACCACTTCGACGGGGATGCGGTCGAAGTAATAGATTTGGCTGTTGAACACGTCGATCCCGAATATCCGCCCGAGGAGGAGGGCGACGGGATTCAGGTTCCAGGCGAGGACAACGCCCATGACGACCCCGAAGAAAGTACCGCTGAGGCCGATGATCAGGCCCTCGATCATGAACAAGAGCAGGATCGAGCGGCTGCTGGCGCCGATGGTGCGCAGGATGCCGATGTCGCGTTGTTTTTCCATGACCATCATGATGAGGGTGCTGGTGATGTTGAAGGCCGCGACCAGCACGATGAATACCAGGATGATGAACATCGCCAGTTTCTCCTGCTTGAGCGCCTCGAAGAACGCGAGCTGGTTCTCGTGCCAGGTGATTGCGCGCAGTCCGAGTTCCTTCTCGATCCGCGATGCGAGGGCCTCCGCCTGGAACGGATCGGCGATGTTGCAGTGAATCCCGTCCACGCCCTCGCGCCCCGTGATGAGCCCCGCAGTCTCGATATCCACCCACGCGAACAACTGGTCGAAGTCCGACATCTTCGCCTGCGAGATGCCGCTGACTTTCAGCACGAGGCTGTCGTCGTTGCGTTTTCCGAACGGCGAGTACTTGCCCTCCTTGAGGGTATAGGCGGAGATGCGGTCCCCGACCGACACGCCGAGATCGTTCGCGAGCATGTAGCCAAGGACGATCTCCTTTCTACCCGGAAGCGTTCCCGCCCCATAGGTCCGCCCTTCCTCGCCGGTAAGGTTCTTGGCCAGGTCGGTTACCCCGGATTCCATCCCGGGATCGACGCCGAGGATGAAGGCACCGGTCGAGACCTTGTCGACCTTCCGGCCGGTCTGGTTCTGGATCAGCGCCTGGATTTGGACAATCGGGCCCGACGCGAGGATCTCGGGACAGAGTTCCTCGACTTGCGCGATCATCGCGGGATAATCCGTAATGCTCCCGGACAGGTAGTCGATGACCGTGAAGTCGGCGCGGTTCCCGATGATGGTCTCGCGCAGGGCGATGTTGAACCCGGTCATGACGCCGAGGACGATGATCAGCGTCATCACCCCGACACTGACCCCGGCGATCGAGATGATCGTGATCAGGCTGATGAACCGGTTCTTGCGCTTGCTGCGCAGATACCGCAACGCGACGAAAAGCTCAAACCGCATTGAGAGCAAGCCGGCGAAAATAGGGACAGTCACCTATTATTCGATGCAATCCGGAACCGTCGATTTGGCCTGTCGTGCCGGGAACTCGATAATCCGAAGGTGTACTATACATATCGAATAATAGGTGACCGTCCCTATTTTCGCCCCTATTTTCACCCAACGTCACGATGGACTTTCCCATGCGAAACGCACGCGCTCGAGGGAGGCGACATCGCGATAGGCGGCCCGCGCGGCCTCGGCCGAAATCCCGAGACTCGTGATGAGCGGTCCGGCGAGGGCGATTGCGCCATCCTCGTCCGCCCCGGCGGCGGTCGCGGTGCGCATCCAAAGCTCGGCCAGCGCGACCATCGCGACGTTTTGGGTGGCCTCGGTCGCGAAGCCGGGACTGTGATGAAAGCGAATCGGCTCGCTGATCTCGACCGGGAGCTGCCACCGGGTCGCCAGTTCGTAGCCCGCCTCGGTATGCGCGAGACCGATAATATCCAGCTCCGCCTCGACAAGGGCCTCGCCCATCGAGTCGGGCGGGATTGAGACATACATCTCCGGCACGGTCTCGAGCAATGCGATCCGGCCGATGTCGTGCAACAAACCCGCCGTGAAAATGCTGGCGTCGCGTTCCTTGCCGCAGGACTTGGCGATGGCCTTGGCCGCCGCCGCGCTGTTCATCGCCTCCTCCCAATACGCCTTGTAGTCGAAACGCCGAGACTTGTCGAAAATGTTGAGGACGGCGGCGGAGAGGACGATCGAATACGTCTCGCGAAGTCCCAAGAGGGCGACGGCCAACTCGACGGAGGCCACCCGGCTTGGAAAACCGTAGGCCGCGGAGTTCGCGACGCTGAGCACCTTGGCCGCGATCGGGGGGTCCTTGACGATCGCCTGCGCAATGTCCCGCGGCGAAACCGTGAGGTCGCTCATGGCCTCGCGGACCTTCTCGACGGTCGCGGGGAGGGCCGGCAACGACTTCAGTTCCTGGATAAGCTGCGCGACCCTCGATAACTTGAGGCCGGTACGGATCATGGACACG
>CANKTP010000163.1 GCA_947486375.1 Candidatus Hydrogenedentota bacterium
CTCCTCGCGATGATCAAGGGCGAGGGCCTCGAGATCAGCGCGTTGAGCTGCCACGGCAATTGCCTGCACCCCGACAAGGCCTTCGCCAAGAAAAACATCGAGGTCCAGACGAACACCATCAAGCTGGCCCAACTACTCGGCGTGAAGACCGTCATCGATTTCAGCGGGTGCCCCGGCTCCGACGAAAAATCGACCAAGCCCAACTGGGTCACCTGCCCCTGGCCGACCGACTATCTCGACGTCCTGAACTGGCAGTGGGACAAGGTCGTCATCCCCTACTGGACAAAGCAGGCCAAGTTCGCGAAGGAACACGGCGTGCAAGTCGCCTTCGAGGCGCACCCCGGCTTCGTCGTCTACAACCCCGAGACCATCCTGAAGCTGCGCAACGCCTGCGGAAATAATCTCGGCGCGAACTTCGACCCGAGCCATTTCTTCTGGCAGGGCATCGACCCCGTCGACGCGGTGCGCGCCCTCGGCGGCAAGGCCATCTTCCACGTCCACGCAAAGGACTCGAAGGTCTACGAACAAAACGCGAAGGTCAACGGCGTGCTCGACACCAAGCACTACGGCGACGAACTCAACCGCTCGTGGCTCTTCCGCACCTGCGGCTACGGCCACGGTTTCGACTGGTGGAACGACTTCGTCTCGACCCTGCGCATGGTCGGCTACGACGGCGCCATCAGCATCGAGCACGAAGACAGCCTCATGTCCAGCCAAGAAGGCCTGACCAAGGCCGTCGATTTCCTCAAGCGCGTGTTGATATTCCAAAAGAAAGGCGCCATGACCTGGGCGTAGACAATTTTCCCCGCCGCGGGCCCGCGATGGGTCCGCGGCGTCCCGCCCGGGGCCCGCGAGAGTTTTCCTTGACTTCGCCCGATTTTCATGCGACAATGCTACCGGTGCAAAAGTTAATTGGGTGTCTTCACGCTTATGGGCCTAAGCATTGGACAGACGCCGGGTTCGTCAATTCCATTACGCAATACCGGTGCACGGCGGCCAGATTTGGCCATCGAGGGGGGCGATCCGCCGCGCGACTTCATCTCTGCGGGCAACGATCAGGCAGAGAACGTCTTCAAGCGGGAGACGAAGGTTCCCACGCCCGGCGCGGGTTTCGGTCGCGACACCATCTCGGCCCCCGCCGCTGCCGTCGTCACGCTTACGCGCGGCGTCGAGGCGGTCAAGGACACCTTGCCTTCGGTCGAGGAATCCCGCGAGCGGCTTCGGCAAGCGGCGCGCGAACGCCAAGATCAGCTGGATGATCGCGTCCGCGACACCGCCGAGGACCGCCGCATCGAGGTGAAAATCCCCGATGCCTCCGCCCAAGCCCGGAATTTCATCAGATCGCTCGACGAAACGGCGGCGCGCGTTGACGCCCGGCTCGAGGGCCGCGAACCGGAGGCCGCGACGCGTGTGGCCTTCGAGGTCAATGGCGAGACCTTCCCGGTCGTGGACCGGTCGAGACCAGGCCAGCGCATCAACTTCACCGCCTGATCGCTGTCCCGCCGCACGCTTCGGCAGCCCGTCCCTCCTCGCGGACTCGATCCGGGAAACCAGAATCCAAGGTGCCATTCCATCGGCGGCACGCCATGCCGTCCGATTCGGGGCGCGACGTTGCGGATGCGCGATCGGCAATTCTCGGCCATGGGGAAATTCCGCCGCGGGTGACCTGAAGCCGGCCCCATTCGACCATGGACACAATTAAATGAATTGACCGGAATCCCCAGAGACTGTAGATTCTACTTGGGCGCGGGGTGGCGTCCGTTGGCGGTTGATGGCCCGAGGCCGGGTATCTGCATCGAATCAATATCGTCGGAGGATTCATCATGAAATGGACCATTGGTCTCAAGTTGGGTGTCCTGAGTGGCATGGGCTTGTTGTTTGTGGTCGCCATTGGGCTCGCGGGGTTCTTGGGGAGCGCCAATATTGGCAAAGGCATCGAGGCCGCGTCCGACGGCGAAGCGGGCAAGGGTTTCGCGGTCGTGGCCAATGAGGTCAAGGAACTCGCCAAACAAACGTCGACCGCCACCGAGGACATCCAGCGCCAAGTCGAGGATATGCAAGGCGACACCCGCCAAGTGGTCGACGCCATGTCCAGGATCGTCTCCGTCATCGCCGAGGTCAACAATTTCTCCAAGTCCATCGCCTCGTCCGTCGATCAACAGAGCGCCGCCGTGAGGGAAATTTCCGGAAGCATCGGGCATGCCGCGCACTCGATTAGCCAGGTGTCGAGAAGCATCCAAGAGGGAGCGCGTACCGCCACCGAGCTGTCGTCCAACACGCAGGAGGCCGTCCGCGGGGTCGCGGACATTTCCCGGAACATCAAGGAACTGGCCACCAGCGTCAACGACATGTCCCGCGCCGCGAATAACGCGACCCAAGGCATGCAGCGCGTGTCCAATAGTGTCGAGACCTCCAACCGCGAGGCCATGGTCACGCTCGATAGCGCGGAGAAGGTCGATCTGGCCGCCGGGGAACTCAGTGGCCTGTCTTCCGAATTGCAGCGCATGGTGGGCCAATTCACCGTTTAATGGGAATGGCACAATAGGCCGGGAGGCCGGGGAGCACGGGGTACATGATGACGATGCCGACAAATTGGAAACGCACCATCGCAATCGCGGGCTTAATGACTGTTCCAGCCTTTGCCGAATTGCAAAATGTCGAGGTGGGCGGAAAAATCGAGGTTTATGGCGCGTGGTACTCCGACTTTTACGAGGTCGACGGCGCGACGCGTATCTCCGATCTTTTCTTGTTCGGGCGCCCCATCGGACCGGGCGGGACATTCTCTGGGATCCGGGCGGGAGATGGCGGGAACAACTTGGACTACGTCTTACAGCGCGACCGGCTCCACGTCAGCGCGGACTTCACGGACCATGTCGCGGCCTTCATCGAGTTCGACACATCGGACACCTGGGGCAGCGATTTCCAGTCGGATTACATGACCGGTAGGGACTTCAGGCATGATTCGAGCGGTGGCCTCGAGGTCCACCAGGGGTACATCGAGGCCTCGGAAATTTTCGGCAGCCCCATCGCTGCGCGCATAGGCCGACAGGAACTCGAGTTCGGATCGGGCTGGATGGTCGGCGCCGATCCCGGCCCGGATCCCTTCGCCCCTCGCTCGTTCGACGCGATTCGCCTCACCTATGAAACCGCCGCATTCACCATCGACGCATGGTGGAGCAAACTATCCGAAAACGGGGCCGCCGAGGAAGACGGCGACGTGGACTTCTACGGCGTCTACGGCACCTTCCGCGAGTCCGGCCTCATGTCGAGCAAGGACCCGATGGTCCTGCAGCCCGCCGTCATGCCCATCCGGTTTTTCTACCAGGGGCTCACGCGCCTCGGTCCGTTCCGGGGACGCACGACGCCGACCGACGAGCTCGTCGAATTCGACGTCTACTATATGTTTGTGCGCGACGGCGTGAACCGCGAGGTCACCACGGGCAATCGCCTTGGCGAGTGGATCGAGGATGTCCTCGGGCTGGACGACTTCAATGTCACCCGCCTGCACACGGTGGGCACCCGGGGGGCCGGCAGTTACAGCGGGTTCGACTGGGAAGTCGAGGTGGCTTACCAATGGGGAGAGGCCGACTCCACCGCATCGCTCTTCGTCCCAGTCGGGGGACTCTATGCGGACACCGGCGCCAGGCACGACCAATGGGGTGGCCACGCCGAAGCCGGGTATACCATGGACATCGAATGGGCCCCGCGATTCTTCCTTGGCGGTTCCTATTACGGCGGCGAAGACAACCGCGACATCTCAATTGGCCGGTGGCTACAAGGGGTCCTTGGAAGGCCCGCCGCCAGCGTCTCCTTCAATCGCATGTTCACGTCCTGAAGCGAGGACTCCTTCCTGGATTGGGGCGGCATGTCCAACTTTTGGAAGGCCTATGTGGGCACCACCGTGGCGCCACTCTATAAAATAGAGGTGGGCGCGACCGTGACGCATATCGAGGCAGTCGACGAATTCGACAGCTATCCCGCGGTCCGGGTCGGGAGCGCCTTCATCCCGCTAGTGCCGTTTTTGTCGTTCTGGACCCGGCCCGGTTCGAAGGACATGGGGACCCAAGCGTCCATCTGGGCGGCATACCAATACGCCGACAACTTGACCTTCGAGGTGGGCTGGTCGCACTACTTCACCGGCCCCGCTATCGAGGATGGGCTATTCGTGCTCGACAACGGCCTCACCTACGTAGGCGGCCGCGGCCACGATGATGCCGACTACCTGTACTTCTATACCTCGCTCGAATTCTAAGTCTCCGCCACGCAATCGCCGCCAGGACGCCCGCGAACAAAGGGTGCCCCGGCGCTTTGTTCGTATAGAATTGGCCTCTCCGCGTGGACGGTGTCCGGCAACGTAAATCTCCACCCCGCGCCCGACTCGCGCCGGCGCCTTCGCTACCGACATCGCCAATGCGGAAGCCGGAGCCCAAGTCCACAGTCCACCCCCGTCGTGACGTGGGACATGGCCTCGTCCGAGGCCTCGGACGAGGCCGGCGAATCCGATTGCATGCCTGGGGACGGTAACGTGCGATGCATGGGCGGTCAGGTTTTCAATTCGTCCGGTATTCCGAGACCCCTCCATCGGGCTATCGCATCATTGCCTCGGGCTTGTCCTTCTGATGAGACTTTTCGGGGCCGCAAGCAAAAACGCCCGGGACGGATCACGCGAATCCGTCCCGGGCGAAGCAGGTGCGTATCGGCTGCCTATTTGTCGTAGGACTGAAGCACGATGTTCTTAAACGAAAGGTCTGTCGTGGGATCGTGGCCTTGAAGGTGAATCGTGCCGGGTCCGGGAACGTACCCTACCTTCCCGTTGCCCTGATTATTGACCGGCCGCGTGTCGTAGAAGTCGCTCGCCTGGTATCCGTTGATCCATACCGAGGTGTGGTTGCCGTCCGTGACGATCGTCTTCTGGAACCATTCCTTGTCGCTTGAGACGACCTTGCGCGAGGCCTGGTTTCCGTAGTTGCCGCCCGTCCCGAAGTCCACCGGCTTCGTGCGATCGTCGCCCTCCCACTGGTTGCGCACCTGCGACTCGTATCCCTTCCAGAATTCGCCCACCGGCCCGCGGTAGAACACGCCGCTGTTCAGGTGCTCGCCGTTCGAGAAGATGTCGAGCTGGAGCGTGAAATCCTTCCAGGTCTTCGCTGTCTCGATCTGCCCGTTGCCGTTCTTGATGTTCAACGCGCCATCCACCACGCTGAAGACCGATTTGCGCTCAGGGATGATATTCCAGCCTTGCAGGTCCTTCCCGTTGAATATCGATTCGCCGCCAAGGGGGCGCAATTTCGCTTCCGACAATTCGACCACCGCCCCGCCGTTGTGGTGATACAACAACGCCACATAACCCCGCGCATTCGTGGACGATATCTCTTGGGATTTTCCGTCGACCGTCGCTTCCAACTTATTGCCCTGGGCCTTCACCGATATCTCGTGCCAAGGGGACTTGGAACCCTTGGCTTCCGAAATCCAGATGACCCCGCTGCCGTTCTCGGCGGGGTGCCCATCGAGACCCGCCCGGACCGCCAGGCCTGTCGAACATTCCGCCTTGACCCGGATTTTCGCGGTCAACTCGAAATCTTGGAACCGGCTCGTCGTCGCGATCATCCCCCCGGTACCGCTTTCCCCGGTCAACACCTTGTCCTTCACCGACCACTTCGCGTCGCCAATCGATGTCCACCCGAAGGTCGTCTCTCCGTCGAACAAGTTAATCCAATGTCCCTCATCCGCCGCACCGGCGGGCAAGGCGCACGCGGCCGCGCAAAGGGCGGCCAAGGCCAGGTTTCGCATCGTGTTCTCCTTCGTTTCGTCGAATGATCGTTCGGCATGCCGGGACTCGGCACGCAGGGGAAACCCCGATTATGGGGATTGACGGGATAATTTTCAAGGACGGCGAGGCCCCTGGAATCCGCGGCGCTTCACGCCTCGCGCGGGCATCGTCGCGCGGATCACTCCCGCAGCAAGACATCGCACGCGAGGCGGATGCGGGCGAGGAGTTTGCGAAACGGGGGCGATGTCCGCGCGAATTGGCGCAGGACGACAATCGCCTTTCGTTGGAGCCGGTAAAAGGAGAACGACGGCGCCGCAGCCGGCCGCGCCGCGCCGGAAGGCCCATCAAGCGCGGCCCACAGCGCGCCAGCAGGGTGCCCGATGATCTCGAGATCCTCCGGGTCGATCTTGTCGATCATCGCTTGCACCATCGCGCGCTTGCCCCGATCGGCCCCAAGTTCCGCAGCCCATTTCTCCACGGATTCCGTCGTCGGCCGCGAATGCAGGTGGACGCCCGTCGGGTCGCCCAACCCATCGCCGGATTCGCGTTTCGCGCCGCCGTACTCGATCATCGCGGGCTCGAAGGGGACATCTAGGGACCCGCAAATTCTCCGCATCCACGCCTCGGGATCCTGGACCAAGTCCTCGTAGGGCACATGCACAAGCGGGACTTGGTTCCGCCGCAAGACACCCGCCAACGCCGGGACGTATCGCTCGAGGATCGGGTTGTAGGCCCGCGCGGCGGCATAGTCCCCGTCGAAAAACGAATTGGCGTAAGAAGAAAAGATCGCCGCCGGATGCCGCGTGAGGACAATGTAGCGGGCATCCGGATACACCTTCTCGATGAACGGCGCGACCAGGGCATACGCCGGCGTCTTGTCGAGGACAAGCCGGCCCGGCGCATCGCTCACGAGCCCGCCGTACAGCCTATCGGCATAAGCGCGGCACGCGGCCCAATAGTCCTGTTCCTTGCCCGGCAACCGTTGCACGAAGGCCTTCTGCGCCTCCGCGGCCAGCACATGGTCGTAGGGGGCCTTGTCCACCTTGTCCCACACGCCGAGATGCGCAAGCGGCGTGAGCAGATGGGGCTCCGGTCCGCCCACGATCATCGAGTGCGCCTCGAGCATGCGCTCGAGCATGGTGCTCCCCGAGCGCGGCGCACTAAGGATAAATACCAATCGCGGGGACACGGAACACTCCAGCAGGGACAAAGGAACCGTAACGGACGCGCCCCGCCAAATCAACCCGCGCAAGGAAGGCGAGGGTACGTCAGAAAAGTAGGAACCTCACGAGCACCCCCGCTATCCGCGATATCAGTGCTATCCGTGGTTAAAAGGGGTCTTTCTCTTGACCACGGATAACACTGATATCGCGGATCGGCCCAATCAGGGCCCCCTTGGCTGAAGGGGCCGTCATTCCCGCGAAAGCGCGGGATCAAGGGGGATGTTTGGGCGGATCGAAACTCAACTTGACTCCCGGCGCATACCGGGTCCAGAATCACGGGATTGGGTGGCGTTGGGGCCGCCCCGGTGACGGTAAGAGGAGTTTACTATGCTACTAGCATCCCCCCCCCCGCATTTCTCATTGCGCTACGTTTCGTAGCGTTCCCCGCTTGCGCCGCGCCCGCCCGGCGCGCATCATCCCGCGGTCGGCGGCTCGCGCTGCTTTTATTGTTGCCGCTCCTGGCCGCGCTCCCCGCGCGGGCCCAATTCCTCGAACCGGTACAGACGGTCTTTGAGGGTGGCCTGACTGGTGCCTCGGCGACCGCCGTGTCGCCGGGCGGGAAGCACCTTTATGTGATCAGCGACGACACTATTTGGGTCTTCGGTCTCAATCCTGATGGGAGTCTGGACTTCGTCGAGGAGGAACGCGATGGCGTCAATGGCGTGGATGGATTGACCGGGGCCTACTCCGTGACGGTGTCGTCGGACGGGGCCAACGTGTATGTGGCGTCGAGCAATTACATTAACGGCGTTATCCCTGACTCCGCCGTGGCGGTTTTTTCCCGCGATACGGGCACTGGGGCGCTGACATTCGTCGAGGCCCTATTCGATGGGCAAGGCGGCGTGGACGGATTAGATCGGGCCATCTCCGTGACGGTGTCGCCGGACGGGGCAAACGTGTATGTGGCGTCTGACTCTAACATCTTCCTCGACGACGGC
>CANKTP010000164.1 GCA_947486375.1 Candidatus Hydrogenedentota bacterium
CACGGATTTGGCCATGCCGGGGGTCAGGGTCTGGGTGGCCTTGGCCTCGAGCAAGGCAAGCCGTTTCTCGCCCAGGGGCACGATGAAATCGACCTCGAGGCCTTGCTGGTCCCGGAAGTAATAGAGCGACTTCGCTTTCCCGGCCCCGAGCTGGCGCTTCACGATCTCCGAGGCCACGAACCCCTCGAACACCGGCCCGAGAAACACCGAGCGATTGAGCGCCGCGGCCGACTCGACGCCGAGCAGGTGGCACGCGAGGCCGGAATCGACGAAGTAGAGTTTCGGGGACTTGATGAGCCGTTTACCGAAATTCTCGTAGAACGGCGGCACAAGCAGGATTTGCCCGGTGACCTCGAGGATGCTGAGCCACTCGGTGATGGTCGGCACACTGACGCCCAGCGGCGAGGCGATGTCCGTCTTGTTCAACAACTGCCCGCACCGGCTGGCGATCAGCGCGAGGAACCGGCGAAACGTCGACAGGTCGCGAATCGAGCTGATCGCCCGCACATCGCGCTCGAGATAGGTCTGGATGTAGGAACGGAACCACACCGCCGCGCGCGACGGTTTCTCGATCACCTCGGGATATCCTCCCCGGAAGAGCGAGGCCTTGGGCGTCTCGCTGGTGGAGAGCGGCAAAAGCTGGAACATCGCCGCGCGGCCCGCCATCGACTCGGTCACCCCTTTCATCAGCGGGGCCTCCTGCGAGCCGGTGATCAACCACTGGCCGTGTTTTTTTGGATGCCGATCGATGCGCGTCCGGATGTAGCGGAACAACTCCGGCGAGTTCTGGATCTCGTCGAGTATCGCCGGGGCGCGCAGCTCGTCGAGGAACCCATTCGGGTCCGAGCGGACACGGGCGATCACGTCCGGGTCCTCCAGCAACACATAGGAGGCGTCCGGATAAAGGTGCTTGAGCAGGTGCGTCTTGCCGGCGCGGCGCGGCCCGGTCACGATGATCGCGGGGAAGCGGCGGCCGGCCGCGCGGATCTCATTCTCGATATGGCGGGGAACGAATCTCATGATGAGGATTCTAAAGTATTGGTTTAGAATTCTCAAGTTTTTAATGTTCGGTGACGGGCCAAAAAATTTAATTTGACTTTCAAAAAATTGGATCTGATGAAATTTTATTTAACAAGCATAAAATCGACATAAGCATTGATTTTATTGCAAAATACTATTATAGTACAGACAACATCATTTTGAGTATCCTAAAGTGACACTTTAGGATACTCAAATTTACGATCTCTCCAAAATCCATTCCATGGATCGATCTTCCGTACCGAAATATAAGAACGAGAACGCCGCCCCGCGATGCCAGAACCGGGGTAAACCCGTGTTGTATTTGACCCTTTGGGGCCGTGTAGTCAACCCCACTGCTTTTCACTGCAATGTTCGGGGGCCGCCATGACGGGATCCGCCGCGATACGCACCCTCGTCACCGGCACCGGCGACGGGTTGCGTATGAATCCGAATACAAATAAGGCGTGACAGCAAGGGGCGCTCCGTGGGAGAATGATCCCGTTGATGCGTTTCACTACAACCCTCACGGGAGGACACCATGCCGATTTCTCGCCGGACTTTCCTGATGGGCGCCTCGGGCGCGGGTGTCATCGCCACTCTCGGCGGTCTCAGTCCCGGTCTTGGCCTGAGACCGGTCAGCGCCCAAGAAACCGCCATCACGCCGGACATGGTCCGGTTCTCGGACGACATCGAGCCCATCGTCCGCTTAATCGAGGAGACGCCCCGGGACACCTGCGTCGAGGTCCTCGCGCAACGGGTCCAACAAGGCCTGTCCTACAACCACTTCCTCGCGGCGTTGTTCTTGGCGGGGATCCGCAACGTCAATCCTCAGCCTCCCGGCTTCAAATTTCATTGCGTGTTCGTGATGCACTCGGCGAATTATCTGGCGCAGTTGTCCCCACCGGAGGAACGCCTGCTGCCCTTGTTCTATGCGCTCGACGAATTCAAGAGTTCCCAACAAGACGACATCACGAAAGGCGACTTCGTATTACGCGAGACCCAGGGAACGCTGCCGTCCGCCGACAAGGCCTGGGATGAATTTCGCGCCGCGATGGATTCGTGGGACGAACCGCGCGCCGATAGGGCCATCACGGCCCTGGCGCGCGGGACTTCGGTCGATTCGATCTTTGACCGGATGTGGGCCTACGGCGCACGCGACTATCGGAATATCGGCCACAAGGCGATCTATGTCGCCAATTCCTGGCGAACGCTCCAGACGATCGGCATCCAGCACGCCGAGCCCAATCTCCGCTCGATGGCCCTTGGCCTGCTCGACTTCGGCAAGGACGAGGTCGTGAATGCCTATGCCTATTCCGATCAATGTTTCCTCGCCAACGACGAGCTCGCCGGTCAGACCGCGGGAGCATTGCCCGGGACCTGGGCCGATTCCGGGTCCGACGAAACCGCCGTCCTCGAGCTACTCGACGCGCTTCGCCACGGGCAAACGACCGACGCCTGTGCGCATGCGGCGTCTAGCCTCGCCTCGGGAAAAGTCCAGGCCGGTACCGCTTGGGACGCGGCACACCTCATGGCGGGCGAGTTGATGATGCGGCAGCCGGGCATCGCCGGCGTTCACGCGGTGACTTCGCTCAACGCGCTGCATTTCGGATTCCGTACCGCGGCCGATCCGCGGACTCGGTTGATGCTGCTCCTCCAGGGGCTCGGCTGGATGGGCCAGTTCCGCCGCTTCATGGATCCGAAAAAGGACAAGGAACTCGACCTGGCCCGCATGGAACCCGAAGACGTCGACACAAACCCGGCGAACGCGGTCGCATCGATTCTCGACGCCGTATCCAAGGACCGCCCCTCGGCAGCGCGCCAGGCATTCTCGTACGCCCGGGCCGGCGGCGATCGGGACCTGCTTTTCCAAGGCGCGCGCCATCTGGTCCTCCGCACGACCTCGGATGTCCATGAATACAAGTGGCTCGCCGCAGTTTTCGAGGATGCCGCCTTGGCGAGTCCGCGATGGCAGCCGCATATGCTCGCGGCCTCGACCTACTACTTGCGCGGTTCCGGCCATCCGGACTCGCCCGTCATCCAGCGGGCGCTCGAAGCCACGAAGACCGCCTGAGGCGCCGGACGGCACGCGACATGACGACGGCAATGCGATGTCACCGATGCGGGACTCCGTGGAACGCCGCCGACCGGCCGCGCCCGGGGTTCAAGGAAGTCTGCGAGTCCTGCAACGCCTATCTTCACAGCTGCAAGAATTGCCGATTCCACCAACCCGGCGCGCATAACGACTGCCTAATCGGCAGCACGGAATGGGTGGGCGACAAGGTGAAGGCGAATTTTTGCGACGAGTTCGAGTGTGCGAAATCTCCCGAAATTTGCGGAAACCCGGCCAAGATGTCCCCGCACGACACCTTGGATTCCTTGTTTGGTGGTACACTTAAAGATGAAGGGCCCGAAAAGCCCCCTGATTTCGATGGTTTGTTTCGAGGATAATGCCGGAGACCGATGCCCACAACGATGACTGATAGCGCGAAAATCCTGATAGTGGACGACAAGGACAGCATGAGGAGCCTGCTCCATGCCGCCTTTGTCGACAAGGGATATAACCTGACGACCGCAGCCGACGGGCGCATGGCGATCGATCTCATCCGGGAAACCGCCTACGACGTCATCATTACCGACCTGAAGATGCCCCGGAAAGACGGTCTGGACGTGCTTCGCGCGGCCAAGGCCATGGATCCGGACACGAAGGTGATCGTAGTCACCGCCTTCGGAACCATGGAAACGGCGGTCGAGGCCATGCGTCTCGGCGCGTCCGACTTCATCGCAAAGCCCTTCCCGCTCGAGGAGATCGAGCTCAAGGTCGAGAAGCTCCTGGGCACGCGCCGGGGCCCGGAACCCGGGAGCGATGGTTCCCCGCGGGACGGGGCCGACCGGCCCATCGCAGGGCGTAGCGCCCACACCCAGGAACTCCTGCGGTTGATCCGGAAAATTGGCCCAAGCAAGAGTTCCGTATTGATCACGGGGCCGACAGGCACGGGCAAGGAACTTGTCGCGCGGGCGCTGCACCAAGCGAGCCCCCTGCGGGACAATCCCTTCGTCGCGCTAAATTGCGCGGCGCTCGCGCCGGGCGTACTCGAGAGCGAGCTATTTGGCCACGAGAAGGGCGCCTTCACCGGCGCCACCGCGCGCCGTATTGGCCGCTTCGAACAAGCTCATTCCGGCACCCTCTTCCTCGACGAAGTGGGCGACATCGATGCCGGCGTCCAAACCAAGTTGTTGCGCGTCCTGCAAGAGGGCGAGATCGAGCGCGTCGGCGGCCTTCAGCCTGTCCGCGTGGATGTCCGCGTCATCGCGGCCACGAACCGCGATCTACGGAAGGCGATTCAAGACGGCCATTTCCGCGAGGATTTTTATTATCGCCTCAACGTGTTTTCGGTCCAGGTGCAACCCCTGTGCAACCGGACGGACGACATTCCCGCCCTGGTCGAGCATTTCCTGGCGAAGTTCTCCGCCGAGACCGGAAAATCGCTCCGCGGCGTCGATTCCGCCGTACTCGATGTGTTCATGCGTTACGAATGGCCGGGCAATGTGCGCGAGCTGGAAAATGTCATCGAGCGTGCCGCCGTGCTCGCCGAGGAGGATGTCATCACGCTGGCCGAGATTCCGCAGGAGATGCTCTTCGCGCGTCGGCGCGAGACCCGCGGCGATTCGACCGCGGCGCCCGACACGCTCGCGGACACCCTGCCGCACCGGACCGATCAATTGGAAAGCGGCATGATTAAGGACGCGCTCGAGCGGTTCCACTGGAACAAGACCAAGACGGCGGACCATCTCGGGATCAAACGCACCACGCTCCAGTACAAGATTAAGAAGTTTGGGCTGGAATAAAGCGGCTCAGCGTTCCCCGCCCCGGTAAAACCGCTCGACGGCCCGTGCGACCGTCCGATCGAGTAGGGCCGGGGCGATCAAGCGGACCCACGGCATCAGCCTTCCCTGGAAGGTCATGGGCAATTCGCGGTCGCGGCGTTTCACGGCCCGGAGAATCTGCCGCGCACACACGTCCACGGGCATCAAGGCATTGCGCTGGATGCGTCCGCCGACCGCCGCCATCGAACCATCGGCGGCGAGCTTGCGCAGATGAATACTCGTGTCGACAGCCCCAGGCGACACCACGAGCACGCCAACCCCGCTCCCCTCGAGTTCGATGCGGAGCGAATCGAAGAACCCCTGCATGGCGAATTTGGTGGCCGAATAGCCCGTCGAGCGCGGGAACCCGGTCTTCCCCTGGAGGGACGACACGGCGACGAGGAGGCCTTTTCGCCCCTTCAAATGCGGCAATGCAAAATGGGTGCAGTAAACCGCGCCAAGATAGTTGACCCGCATCAGCCGCTCGAATAGCCCCAGGTCCTCGACACTCTCGAAGAGGGCGGTCATCGAGATGCCCGCGTTCTTAACGAGGACATCGATACCGCCAAACGCCTCGACTGACCGCTCGATCAATCGGCGGCACGCCTCGATATCGGCCACGTCGGTCGGCGAGGAAACGGCCTTGGCCCCAAATCCCTCGCATTCGCGGACGACCTCCTCGAGCGCCGCGGCATTTCGCGCGGCGAGAACGAGGCGTGCGCCCTCGCGGGCGAACGCATGGGCGAGCACCCGGCCAATTCCCTCGGAAGCCCCGGTGATAATAACGGCCTTGTCCCGCATCCCGTGTCCCCGCATCGATTTTCCCCGCCCATGCTACGCCGATGCAGTCGTCAAGTCCATTGTTCGCGCAACGGCCCTTGTGCCGATCCTGAAACTTCTTGACACCTGTCCGGTCAAACAGTAGGCTCAGGGGGATTGTTGAGTAGACCCCTATGCATTGATTCCGTTGAGCACGCGATTGCAACGGTATCGGGAGGAGCGAAAAAATGGAAGTGAATAAACCGGAGCGCATCGGGCCTGGCGGGGGGGGATTGCCAAAGTTCAATATGCCCACGTTCCAGATACCGTCGCGATTGAGACTTTGGGGCATCGCGGTGGGCCTATTGGCGCTGCTGTTCCTCGTCGTGATCAACACCTGCTTCACCTATGTCCGGCCCAACGAATACGGCATCAAGGAAGTCCGCGTCGGGGTCAACCGGGGAATCCAGAAAAAGGTGTATGAACCGGGATATGCATTCCAAATCCCCGCCTTCGAAAGAATCCACCGCTTCCCGAGGAGCGTCCAAGTCTTGGAATTGACGGACTATCCCATGGTCGAGGAACATCCGGGGCACACCTTGGACAATTCGGCGAAGATACAAACCTCCGACGGTTTTTACGTGGATGTGGACGTAACCATTCTCTATCGGATCGTCGACCCGTACATGCTGATGACCACCATCGGGCCCGGCGACCAGTACATCGACCAAGGCTTGATGCCCAAGGCCGAGCCGATCCTGAAGGACGCCTTGGGAAAATTGAACACGGAGGACTTCTACAACAGCCCGAAGCGCACCCAGATGGCGAACGAGGCCCATCTGGAACTCGACAAGGAATTGTCCTCCAAGGGGATGAAGGTCGATCATGTCCTCGTCCGGTACTTCGCCTATAGCGACGAAATCCAGAAGAACATCGAGGAGAAAAAACTCCAAGACCAACTGGTCTTCAAGAACCAATCCGAGAAACGGGCCGCCACCGAAATGGCCGCCATCATGAAGATAAAGCAAGAGGGCGAGATGGCCGTCAAGTTGACCATCGAGGAGGGCGATGCCTACCGGGTCACGACACGGGCCAAAAGCGACCTGTACAAACGGACGAAGGAAGCCGAGGCGGACCTTGCGGTCCAGCTGGCCGAAGCCGAGAAGACCCGCATGAAAAACGACGCGATGAAGACGGTTGGTTCGGAAAAGGCGGTCGCGCTCCGAATGGCCGAGGTGCTCGAGGGACTCGAGACGATCGTGGTGCCGGTGGGAGGCGCGGACGGGTTCAATCCACTCGATTTGAGACAGATGACGGAACTATTCGCGGCCCCCGAAACCTTGAAGACAGTCGCATTGCAAGACACGACAACCGCCGCGGCGCCGGCCCCTCCCGTTGAGACCGTGGTGCCGCCGGCCCCCGGAAGTAGTCCGGCAACCGGGGAGATCCAGCCATGATGAGGCGCAAATTGAAGTTCGCGGGACTTGGCGCGATGCTGGCATTGTCGGTGGCCGGGTGCATGCCCTATACCACGGCGCCGACCGAGGTCGGAATTCGGACGAACAAATTTGGACTGTTTGGAAAAAAGGGCGTACAGGAGGAGGTGTACCAGCCGGGTTCGACGCACTTCTTCGTGCCGTTCCTGACCGACTGGCACACCTTC
Source organism: Candidatus Hydrogenedentota bacterium (assembly GCA_947486375.1). Taxonomy (GTDB): domain Bacteria; phylum Hydrogenedentota; class Hydrogenedentia; order Hydrogenedentales; genus CANKTP01. The sequence goes on from CANKTP010000164.1 coordinate 7,307, forward strand.
GATACCCGGCTCCAGAGCATCGAGATGGCGGACGAACAGGCGCCGGGCCGCGGCGGCAATGACGGGATGACCTTCAAGACCATCGACGGCAACGACATCAGCCTCGATATCATCGTGTCGTACCGGGTCGACCCGAAGCGCGCGGCCTACGTGCTGCAAAACGTGGCCACGAACGACACGGAATTAAAAGACAGCATCGTTCGGACGATCGCGAGAAGCAAACCGAGAGACCTGTTCGGCGAGCTCAAGACCGAGGACTTTTACGAGGCGGAGAAGCGTAGCGCGAAATCCGACGAAGTGACGGCCGTGTTGGGCGAGCTGCTCTCGGCCTATGGCGTAATCCTCGAAAAGGTGGACACCCG
>CANKTP010000165.1 GCA_947486375.1 Candidatus Hydrogenedentota bacterium
GGGGCACTGGTATTTCAGTCACGGGGGGAGCAACTGGGGATTCCAGTGCAGCCTTATCGCGAGCCGCGACCAAGGCAACGGCGCTGCCATCATGACCAATGCCGAAAACGGCTCCCCGGTCGTGGAGGAGGTTTTTCACCGGATTGTGGAGCACTACAAGTGGCCCGGGGAGTTCGACAAATAGGCAAGACGATCGCCTGATTGGATTGCGTTAGTTGACGCTCTCGCGTATCCTTGGCGCGCGGCGAATTGGGGAGATTCCGAATGCCCGGCAATTGTTTGTTTTGCAGGATTCTGCGCGGCGAAATACCGTCCACGAAAGTCTATGAAGACGAGGACTACTATGCCTTCCGCGACATCCACCCCGCCGCGCCGATCCATGTCCTCGTCATCCCCAAGGAGCACATCGCCCAAATCTCGGACGCGGACGCCGGCCATCGGTTGTTGCTCGGCGGACTTCTCCTCGCCGCTAACAAGGTCGCCGCGCAAGAAGGACTCACGGCGGACGGGTTCCGGCTCGTGATCAACAATGGGGTACACGGCGGACAGACCGTCTACCACGTTCACCTGCATGTACTCGGCAACCGCCCGATGTCTTGGCCGCCCGGTTGATCCCCATCCTCATGCCGCCCATCGATACCGCGACCCAGCTTTGCGCCGTCATCGGGAACCCCGTGGGCCATTCCCTTTCCCCGGCGATCCACAATGCGGCCTTCGACGTGGAAGAACTTAACTTTGTCTATCTCGCCTTCGCGGTGTCCGACTTGGGCGCGTTCCTGGCCGGGATGCGCGCGATGGAAGGGTTTCGCGGCCTCAGCGTGACGATTCCCCACAAGCAGGCCGTCATCGAGCACCTCGACGAAATCGATCCCCTCGCGGCGAAGGTCGGAAGCGTCAACACGATCACGCGGGAAAGGGGACGCCTCATCGGCAGCACGACGGACGGCCTCGGAACGCTGCGGGCCTTTGCCGACGCGGGGGTCGTTCTGGCGGGGAAACGCATACTATTTCTCGGCGCGGGCGGGGCGGTGCGGGCCGTGGCATTCGCGATGGCCGATGAAGCCCGCGCGGCCTCGATCACATTGCTCGGGCGGTCGCGTGCGAAGGTCCAGGCATTGGCCGATGACCTCGCCGTAAAAACGCCCGCCCGTGTCGCCACGGGAACCGTTGGCGAGGACATCCGCGCGGCGATGGCCACCCACGATGTAATCGTGCAAGGGACCCCCCTGGGCATGGCCCCCGAGTTCATCGGCCAGACCTGCGTCCCGGCGGAGTCCTTGCGCCCGGATCACGTCGTGTTCGACATGGTGTACCGTCCCGGGCGAACACGGCTCGTCGAGGATGCGGAAGCGGCCGGTTGCACGGTCGTGCCGGGAATCGAGATGTTGATCCAACAGGCGGGATTGCAGTTCGAGACTTGGACAGGAAGACAGGCCCCGATCGCGGCGATGCGCGCGGCGGCATGGGCGAAATTGGGCGAAGGCGTGACGACACGGCAAACCAGGGAGGTCGAGCGATGAAGGTGCATACATTCGTGGCGAAGTTGTCGATCGACGGGGTGCATGAAATGGACACCCACATAAACGACTGGATGGAACGCAACAAAGTGACGCCGTTGCACATTACACAGACCTACGCGATGGAGACGGGGCACGACGGCCGGCGGCCCGAATCGGTCATTGTTACGTCCCTATGGTACTGACGCCGCCCGTTTTTGTAGGAAGCCCGCGGAGTTGGTACACTGTCCGGGCGGCGAAGGCTGGGACACGCGCGGCGGACGTTCCCGCGGCGCGGGTACGGCGTTAACGGAGACCTCATGGAAATCACCAAGTTCATCGCCAGGCAATGCATTGTCCCGAAGCTCGAGTCGCGCAACAAGCCCGATGCCTTGAAGGAACTCACGCGCCTCCTCTTCGACAAGAAAAAGATGCGCGAGTCTGGCATGGCCTTGGATCAAATTGTCGCGCGCGAGGCCACCGAGAGCACCGGCATCGGGAATGGCATCGCCGTCCCGCATGCCCGGATACCCGGCATGAAGACACTCGCGTGCGCGGTCGGCCGCGCGGTCGAGGGGCTCGATTTCCTCGCCGTCGATCGCAAGCCAGTCCATTTGATCTTCATGATCTGCTATCCCCCCAACCAGCAGACGACCTACTTGAACTTCGTCGCCACCGTTGCCCGCTTGCTCGGGGACAAGCGTCACCTCGAGGCCATGCTCGCCGCCCCCACTTCCGAAGAGATGTTCGCCGTGCTCGAGGAGGTCTCGTTGACCTTCGCCGCCAAGCACGAGGAAGCCGTGCTCAAGCTCAAGGCCGATCCCGCCATTGCCCGCGTCCGCGACGGCCACGCCGATCTCATCCTCTTGGCGCGGCTCCAGTTGCACTTGGAAATGCTCGCCGCCGCAAAGACCGGAAAGACCCAAATCAAGGACCGTATCGAGGCCATCCGCGGCCTGGTCGAGCCTCGAATCCTTAACCACTTCGACAAGCTAATGAAAGGCCGCCCGCCCGCCCTGGTGCCCGTCGAGGGAGACACCTGCCAGGGTTGCTTCATCAAGCTACCCACCAAGTTCGTCCAACAAGTCCGCCAGGACATCGAGCATATTCACACGTGTATTAACTGCAGCCGCTACATCTACGTCGTATAACGGCCGCAAAAACGAAGAAGGGGTCAACATGAGTGACACACCCGAGGCGCCGGTTCCCGCAAAATTCCAACTCCTGGCCGACAGCGTCGACCTGTTCAAGGGACTTACCGCGCACGATGTCCAGGTCATCTTCACGAAGGGGATGACCCTCCGCGTGGCGCAGGGCGACACCGTGTTCCACAAGAACACGACCGGCAACCAGATGTATGTCGTCCTCGCCGGCAAAGTCGGCGTCTTCGACGGCCCCAAGATGGTCGCCGAGCTCGGAGTGGGCGAAAGCTTCGGCGAAATGTCGCTGCTCGCGCACGAGCCGCGCAGCGCCACTGTCATCGCCCTCGAAATGTCCAACCTCTTTGTCTTGTCCGAGGACATTTTCCAACGTCTCCTGACCAAGCGCGTGGCCGTGCAGATTCTGCTGAACCTCGCGAGTTCCCTCGGCCGAAAGGTCAAGAACATGAACCTCAAGCTCCGCGAGAGCGAAGGCCGTTAGTCTCGCCGTGTCCCGGCGATGAAGCCCGAGCGCCTTTTGATCATCGGCCTCGACAGTGCGGCGCCGGCCTGTGTCTTCGGTCCCGGCGCGCCACGACTGCCGTTCCTCCAAGGCCTCGCCGAGAGGGGATGCCACGGTCGGCTGCGCAGTTGCGATCCCCCGATCACGGTACCCGCGTGGGCGTGCATGATGTCGGGCAAGGACCCCGGCGCCTTGGGCATTTATGGCTTCCGGCACCGCACGGGGCATGCGTACGACAGCGAAAAAATCGCCACCTCACTCGATGTGCTCGAGAAGCGCGTATGGAATATTCTCGCGGACGCGGGCCTGCGCGTCGCCCTCGTTGGAGTGCCGCTCACGTATCCACCGCCGAAATTGGACGGCGTGCGGGTCATTGCGGATTTTTTGGTCCCCGATGCCTCGGCGGAGTTTACCCATCCCCCGGAACTGAAACAGGAACTCCAGCGAGCAATCGGGGATTACCAATTCGATGTCGAGAACTTCCGATCCGAATCCCCCCAAGTCCTCCTCGATCGTCTCCACGCGCTTCTCGAAAATCGATTCGCCGCGGCGAAGTATCTTGCGCGCTCGGGACAGTGGGATTTCCTGATGATGGTCGACATGGGGATCGATCGGGTGCAGCACGCCTTCTGGAAGTATTGCGATCCCGCGCATCCGGCGCATGAGGCCGGAAATCCCCTCGCAAACTCGATCGCGGACTTCTATCGGGCCGCCGATCGCGAGGCGGGCGAACTCATCGCCGCTTGCCCTCCCGGGACCGCCGTGATGGTCGTCTCCGATCACGGCGCCCGCGCCATGCACGGCGGCGTGTGCGTCAACCAATGGCTCATCAACGAAGGACTGCTGGTCCTCAAGGACACGCCGAAGGCCGTTGTCCCCTTCACTCCCGATTTGGTCGATTGGACCCGCACAAAGGCCTGGGCCTCCGGCGGATACTACGCCCGAGTCTTCCTCAACATCGCCGGACGCGAACCCCAGGGCATCGTACACTCAGACGAAGCCCCGGCCCTCCTCGACGACCTCACCCGCCGCATCGAATCCATGCAAGGCCCAGATGGACTTCCCCTCGGCAATCGCGTCCTCTGCCCCGCAACGATCTACAACCGCCTCAACGGTTCTCCCCCTGACCTGATGGTCTATTTCGGGGATCTATCGTGGCGCGCCGTCGGCGGCGTTGGCTACAACGATTCCATACTCGTCACCGAACACGACACCGGGCCCGACGGGGCGAACCACGACATGGACGGCATCTTCATCCTCGACGGCCCCGGCGCGCCACGGGGCGAACTCTCGGGATTGACCCTCTACGACATCGCCCCCACCATCCTCGACCTCATGGGACTACCCATCCCATCGGACATGATCGGCACGAGCGTGATGACCAAGGGGGCCGCCTGATGCTGGTCGGCGTCGATGCCACGAATATCCTCCCCGGCCACGGCGGCGGCGAAGAGATTTACCTTCGCAACGTCCTCAAGCAGATGGCCCAACTCGAACGGAGCGTTTCCTTCCTCGTCTTCACGTCACTGGCGAACCACGACTCTTTCGACCCAATGCGCCGCTTCGAGGTGGCTTCAACGTCCGCGATGGCAGCAGAGGCCGCGCGGGCAAAGATCGACGTTCTCTTTGCGCCGTTGGGAAATCCCCCCGTCAAGACGCCGGGGCGCACGGTGCTGTATTCCACCGGTCTTGCCGCGCTTCGCGAACTCGACGAACGCCGCAAGGTCTTGCAGGCCTCGCCGCTCAAACAGGCCGCCGCCCGGTGCCTCAAGGCCAGCGCCATCGCGGCCCCCTCCGAATTCATCCGCCGCGAATTGCGCGACCTCCTCGAGGCGCCGCTCGACAAGGTCGTCGTGGCCCCTCTCGGGGTCGATCCCGTCTACGGCGAGGAACATCCCTCGATTGTCGACGGCCCCTACGTCCTCGTCGTGGGCCGCACGACACACTCGCGCAATCTCGCCCGCTTCATCGAGGCCTCCGAGCGAGTCACCCAGGACATTCCCCACACGATCGTCCTCGTCGGCCAACCCGGCGAAGCCGAGCGCGACGACTGGGGCCCGCGCGTCGTACGATTCCTCGCATTACCCAAGGCCCACCTTGCCGGGCTATACCGCCACTGCGCGCTCTGCGTGTGTCCCTCCCTCTACGAAGGTTCCGGCATCGTCCCCCTCGAGGCCATGCGCGCCGGCGCCCTGCTCGCCTCCGGACGCGTCGGCGGCATCGCCGAAGTAGCCGGCGACGTGCCCGTCTACTTCAACCCGGAAAGCGTCGAGTCCATGGCCGGCGCCATGCGCCGAGGCCTGACCGAAGGCAAGGAAGAACGCGAGCGCCGCGCCCGCGTTGGAAAAAAGATGTCATTGGAATACACTTGGGAACGCTGCGCCGCCCAGACCCTCGCCGCCTTCCGGCGAACATAGACAACGAGAACGCCTATCGCCCGAGACTCATACACGCCATTCCGGCAAAGCCGGAATCAGGCGGTGTCCCCCTTGGAAGGGGGATCAAGGGGGATGTTAACCGGTCTCGATTCGTTGATACTGATTGAAACACGTATAGAACCAACCAGGAACCCATCATGATCCAAACCGAACACGATCTCTTCCGGCTCCGCATCGCCCTGCTCCAGGCTTTTCTCGAAACGCGCAAGGCCGACGGCATCCTACTGTCCCGCGTGGACAACTTCGCGATGGCCACCGGCGGCAAGCGCAACTACGTCTATTCCGCCTCCGACGGCGGGGCCTGCTCGCTCTACGTCAACCGCGCCGGGCAAGCCTATTTCGTCGGCAACAACATCGAGGCCCCGCGCGTGATGGAGGAAGAACTCGGCGCGCTCGGTTGCGAAGTGAAGTCACATCTCTGGTGGGAAGGCACCAGCGCCGACCTCGTCAAGCGCGAATTCACGGGGACCATCCTCTCCGACGACGGTTCCATCGGCCCGAACGTCCACGGCGACCTCGCCTACCTGCGCAGCCTCCTGAGCGCCGCCGAACTCGAAAAGTACCGCCTGCTCGGCAAGCTCGCCGCCGAATCCATGACCGCCGTCCTCGCGGCCATCAAACCGGGAATGCCCGAGGCCGAGATCGCCGGACGTCTCATCGCCGAGGGCGCCGCGCGCCGCTGCCTCGTCCCGGTCCACCTAATCGCCGCCGACGAACGCATCGCGCGGCACCGTCACCCGCTGCCGACCGTCGCCGGACTTCTTCCGACGGCGTTGAAAGAAACCGCTGTCCGCGGCTACGTCATGGTCGTCGGCTGCTTCCTGCGCGAGGGACTCGTCGTCTCCCTCACGCGATTCAAGCGCGTGGGCGACGTGGCCCCAGCCATCCTCGACGCCTACGACCGCGTCTGCGGCGTCGACGCCATCATGCAAGAAGAAACCGCCCCCGGCAAGACCCTGGGCGATGTCTTCTCGGCCTGCCAGTCCGCCTACCGCACCCTCGGATTCCCCGAGAACGAATGGCACAACCACCACCAAGGCGGCACGGCCGGCTACGCCGCCCGCTCCTTCCGCGCCAACCCCGGCGATTCCACCCCAATCCTCGACACCGCATGGGCCAAGCGCGTCGAGGCCATCACCGGCGCGCCCGTATCCTTCGGCCAGGCCTTTGCTTGGAACCCCTCCGCCGTCGGCGTCAAGTCGGAAGACACGTTTCTACTCGGGCCAGACGGGGAAAAGGAGATCGTCACCGCGACTCCGTCGCTCCCGAAGGTCGATCTTGAGCAAGTGCTCGGGCGTAAAACGGAGGTGGTTAAGTACGGGATGGCCTGACATTCCGTGGTAGAATCCAGATCGCTAAGAATGGGAGACGACAGATGCGAATTGTTGAGCGTATTGAAGAACAGGTCGGCGCGCTTTCGGATGCGGAGTACGCAGAGTTTCGCGAGTGGTTCCTCAGTCGGGACGCCGAGGCGTGGGACGCGCAGTTTGCGGCGGACGTGCAGTCCGGAAAGCTTGACGCGCTGGGTGAAGCGGCGCGCCGCGCCCATGCTTTGGGCAAAACGACTGAGCTTTGAAGCACTATGCGACGCCCGAATTCTGGTACCACTATCGGGAAATGCCACCCGAGGTCAGGTCACTTGCGAATAGCGCCTTCCAGTTCCTGAAAGCGGATCCCCGGCATCCCGGAGTCCACTTCAAGCAAGTCGGTGAATATTGGTCGGCCAGAATCGGGTTGCACTATCGTGCGGTCGGGATCGACGTGCAAGACGGAATCTCATGGTTCTGGATCGGCACGCATGCGGAGTACGATAAACTCCTCGGTTAACGGCCCGAGTATGAACCCCCTGTTTTGGCCCGCGCCCCGGCCTGCGCTATACTTCGTCCTTTCCCCCCAAAACCGGAACCCCAATTGGAGAGCGTGAATGGCATCGGGCAAGCGTTTCAAAATCGCGTGTATCGGCGCGGGCAACGTGGGCGCATCGGCGGCCCAGTATTGCGCGGAGATGGAACTGGGCGACGTCGTCCTGACGGACATCCTCGAGGGGTTCCCCCAGGGGAAGGCCCTTGA
>CANKTP010000166.1 GCA_947486375.1 Candidatus Hydrogenedentota bacterium
GCCTCGTTTCTCCAATTGCCGAGCAACGACGCCGGGATGACCAGCAACGAGGGGGCGTGCCCGGCATCCGCGTCCCCGGCGCGGAGAAGCAGCAACAGGGCGAGCACTTGGATCGTCTTGCCCAAGCCCATGTCGTCGGCAAGACATGCGCCCAACCCGAGCTTCGCCAGGAAATGCAGCCATGCCACGCCGTCGTGTTGGTAGGGGCGCAGCGTGGCGCGCAACGCCGCGCCGGCATCCACGCGCCCCAGCGATCGGGGGTCGCGAAGCCCCGCGAGGGTCTCGCGCAGCCCATCGTTCGCACCCACGTTTACCCACGGCCGATCTTGTTCGTCGAACTCCTCCTCTTGCAGGTCGATCGACGCCCCGGCGAGGAGCCGCATCCCCTCGATCAGGGAAATTTGCCCGCGCTTGGCCCGGCCCTTCAAGGAGTCCCAATGTTGGATCGCCTGGCGGAGTTTCTCGCGATCCACCTCGACCCACTGTCCCTTGAGCAGCACGAGGCCGTCATCGCCGGCCAACAAGTCGTCGAGCTCTTGGCGGGAAAGCGTCTCGTCCCCGAGGGCCATCTTCACGTCGAATTCGAGCATCGCGCCGACGCCCAACGATGTGCGTGCGCCGGTGCCGATCGTGACTTGGACTTGCGGGCGCGACCGTTTTCGCCACCAGTTCGGAAGCCGGATCGACAGCCCGCTGTCCTCGAGGACCGGTACGCTGCGAAGGAAGGTGTACGCACGCTCGGCGGACCAAGCCATCGGTTGATAGATTTCGCCCGAATCGACAATATCTTTCACCCAACCGCACTGCCCGGCGGCTTGCTGAATCGGCGAGAGCAGCTTGATGAGCGCGGGCTTGTTCTTCGCGCCCGAGTACTGCTCGAGCGCTTTCCCCAAGGGCAGGTGCCTCAGTTGACCCGCCGCCCCGAACCCCGCCGTATACGTGGACATGAACGCGAAAGGATGCGCCGGGTTATCCTTGTTCTCCGCGAGGTGAAAGCAGACTTGGCCCACTTGGCGCCACTTGGGAGCGCGATCCGCCAGGAACGAATCCAGCCCGCCCGCGTCGCGGACGGAATCGTGGACCCAGCGATCCAGCGCATCCCATACCGTCGACAACGCATCGGGAGATAGATACTCCCCGCCCCGCATCGGCGGCGCCGCCAGCACGAGGCCCGCGAGGTCCGCTGGCGACGGCGGCTCGACGTGGAACGATTCCGCCCCCGCGGGAATATGGCACAAACCCGTGAGATACCGATCGGCCAGGCCCCGCCAATATACGATCGTGGGCGAATCGTCCCCGCGGTTTTTTTCCGCGGACAGCGTGAACAGTCCCTCGCGCCAGTCCGCGTCGAATATGCCGCGCAGCCGTGGCACCGTGCCCGATGTGCGGTCATCCCCGGCTTCTTCCCAATGAAGGGCTCCTGCGGGGGTCAGATGAAGTTCCACTCGAGGGCCTCGATATTCCGGTTCCGCAAAAAAATACAACTCCTCGCCGCGCGACACGCCGGTATACCGGGGTCCAGGTTCGCCCAGCGCCGAACTCTTTTCATGGCCCATTCGGCCCGTTCGCGCGGGATACTACCGCAGGCATGACGCATTCTCAACGTTGCGCGAGGCCCCGGGGTTTGCTATAGTCGCGGCTGCTTTTGCTGCAATCGTCTCAGGGCGGGTGCGCGGCCGGGGCAATCCCTCTTCCCGGCCTCGGGGCGGAACGTGCCCTTCTTTACCGGAAAACACAAGGAACCCACGTAGTGGCGGAACGTACGTTTGTCATGGCAAAGCCCGACGGTGTCGGGCGGCGGCTTGTCGGGGAAATGGTTCGCCGCTTCGAGTCGCGCGGGTTGAAGCTGGTCGGCCTCAAGATGCAGGTAATGCCGAAGGACCTCGCCAAGGCGCACTATGCCGAACACGCGGAGAAGCCGTTCTTTGGCGAGTTGGTTTCGTTCATTACCTCGGGCCCGACGGTCCAGATGGTGTGGGAAGGGTTGAATGCGGTCGAGGCCGTGCGCAAGATGAATGGCGCGACGAACTGCCTCAAGGCGGAGATCGGCACGATTCGCGGCGATTTCGGCCTGAGCGTGCAGAACAACTTGGTGCACGCCTCCGATTCGGTCGAGACGGCCCAGCGCGAGATCGCACTTTATTTCAAGCAAGAGGAACTTTGGGACTATGCCATGCCCGACGGGCATTGGCTGTAATCTCGGACGCTGCGGCATCCGAAAGTAGATACGGGAGGATAGAGTCTTGGCAGGTGGAAGAAAAGTCCGGCGCGCAAAGATCGCGAAGCACAAACGCAAGAAAAAGCGTCGCGCGAACCGTCATAAGAATAAATAGTCCGGCTGCGATTCCCAATCTTTGGAACGTGACGGGCGGCGTGTTCGCATGCCGCCCGTGCTTCGTAACGATGTACCGGCCCCCTTGGCGGGGCCGGTCTTTTTGGCGCAAGCTAGCTCGCGAAAGGGACCGTCATGGCTGACGAGAAACCGAAAATATTCGTTGACGAAGGCTGGAAAGCCGCCGTCGAACGAGAGAAGGCCGCTGCCGTGGCCGTGCCCGAGCCGGTCGCCGAGCCCCAGGACGAGGAACCCTTCACGCATTTCGATCATCTCGTGTCGTCGCTCGCCGCCGAGACGATGATGGCGCTGGGCTTGATGGTGCAGGAAGGCCAGACCGAGGTCACGGTCGATCTCGATTTCGCCAAGCACAGCATCGACACGCTGTTGATGTTGCGCGACAAGACCCAGGGAAACCTCACGCCCGAGGAACAGGCGAACCTTGGCAAGGCCCTCGTCGAGCTCCAGCGAATTTTCTCCGTCCGTGTCCAACAGGCCCTCGATGCGCATCGGCGCGGCGGGGCAGGCCTCGATCAGGCCGGTCCGGGCGGCATCACGCTCGCCTAATCGAGCGGCAGGTTCCGCGATTCGTTCCACGCCGAAGCGCGCCTGAAACCGCCCCGCATTTCCCCCGGTCAAAGTACCGGGAAGCTATGTCCAATCGCGATTTATCGGACAATTGGAGAAGATATCATGGGTCTATTTGCCGGGCGTTTGCCGGTGGTTCTCGGCGCGGTGGTGTCGGCCTGTTGCTTTGCCATCCAATCCATGGCGCAACCCCCTGACGCGCCGCCTGTTCCCGAAGTCCAAGAAGCCAGCCCCGTCGATCCCGCCCTCGCTGGCCCCGAGCGTGAGATCAACTTGCTCGATGAAATCAAGATCGAGCTCCTCGACTTGGAAAAACTCCGCGCCGAATACACCCAGCGGATGGCGGGCGCCGAAATACGCCTCTCCCTGGTCGACTGCGTGCTACTCGCGCTGGACTCCAATCAAAATATTCTGATTGCCTCCTACGACCCCCGCATGGCGGCGGCCGATATACTCGCCGCCCGCGGCGAATTCGATCCGCTTTTGTCCATGCAAGTAACCCACGGCAAGAACCATTCCACGACAAGGATCGAGAGCGAGAGCACCCTGATCCAGCTATTGGCCATCCAAGCCCTGACCGGGCAAAGCCTGACAAATATCCTTCAGAACGTGATCTTCCAAGGAGGCGATATCGGGAGCGTGATCGACACCCTCGTCGGAAGCGATTTCAAGGTGGACAGCTACAATTCGTCTTTCCAATTGTCCCTCGCCGGGAAGAGCGCATGGGGGACCCAATACACGTTGAATTTCAATCTCAACCAGCAAGCCACCTCCACCACGAAATTCGACGATCAATACACCGGGCAATTGGGCATTACGTTGACCCAACCCCTCCTGCGCGGTTTCGGCAAGGATTTGAACTTGACCCGGATACGGCTTGCCAAGAACAACCTCGCGGTGAGCCAGGCCCAAGTCGAACTAACCGTGCTCACCGCGATCGGCGAGGTCATCAAGGCGTACTGGAACCTCGTCGGGGCCAACGAAAACCTTCTTGTCCGCCGCGAGTCGCTCGAGAACGCCCGCAGGCTCGTCGATATTAGCCAGCGCCGCTTCGAGATCGGCACTGCGGCCGCCCTCGAGGTCCTCCAAGCCAAGGCGGGCGTCGCCAGCCGGCAAGGCGACTTTATCGCCGCGCAAACGGCCATCGCGAACGCCGACGACGCCCTCAAGCGTCTGGTGAGCATGCAGGATGGGGAGTTGTTCTCGTCGAGGGTAATTGTCCCAACTGACCGCCCGGCCGCGGACGTTTTCGATTGGGACATGGAAAAGAGCATGCGCCTTGCCCTCGAGTATCGGCCCGAGTTGCGAAGCGGCGACCTGTTGATCGAGAACGCCAAGTTGAACGAAGGCCAGGCGCGGAACGCCATGCTTCCCCAGCTTGGCGTCACCGCCGGATTCATCTCCGGCGGACACGGCGATGCGGCCCCGAGGACCCTGTACGGAATCCGCGACAACCAGGACGAGATTTATTCCATGGGCATTGTCGGCTCGGTCCCAATCGGGAATCGCGCGGCCCGCGGCGGTCACCAGCGGGCGCGGCTGGCGGTGCGCCAGGCGGAACAACGCCTGCTCAAGACACGCGAGGACGTCATGCTCGGCGTGCGCATCGCCCTGCGAGACGCCCTGGGCAGTCAGGTACAGGTCGAGGCCAACCGGCAGGCCACGAAGCTCCAGGAGGCCAGCGTGGCGGCCGAGGAACGGCGGCTCCGGTTGGGCACCACGACCAGCCAGAGAGTGCTCGATATCCAGGAAGACCTCACCGCCGCGCAGACGCAAGAACTACAGGCCCGAATCAGCCTTGAGAACGCGCTCGTGGATCTCCAGGTGGCCGAGGGAACCCTGCTGAAAAACTTGAGCATTGCCTACGCAGCCCCCGAGGACGAAGGCCCCATGCCTTATTGGCAAAGCATCAATCCCGTGCGCCCATGGCGCGAGCGCCGAATCGAGACCCAGGGCGGAGCCGATCACGCGCCCAAGGAAGCGGACTCCGGCGCAACGGTGAAGTAGTCCCCTCCTGCGCCATCCTCACCCTTGGGCCATCCGATCGTTTGCCCGCATTTTCGTGCGAATGCTACAATCCCGCCACGGTAGGAAAAGGGAGGCGGCATGGCTTGGGATTGGTTGATTCGGCGCTTGGGGGCAATGCGCGCCTTGCCGGGCGTCGAGGACTCGAAGGTCCGAAAGCGCCGCAAGCCCCCCGCGACCGAACAACACAAGGAAGCCGCCCTCCATCTCAAGCAGGGCCGCGAAAGCTACAACGCGAAAAACTATTCGGGGGCGCTCGAGGAATTTCGCCGCGCCGTGGACCTCGACACCGAGTATGCCCTCGCCCACTATTACGTGGGCCTGGCGGCATACAAGCTAAACGATTCGCAAACCGCCGAACGAGCGTGGCTCCGCACACAGGAACTCGGGCCCACGTCGGACACGGGCCAGAAGGCGCGCAACAAACTCGAACTGGTCAAGCGCCAAGCGACCAACGTGGTGAAGGAATTGGAACAACGCGTTCGCGGCGGGCGCTAGATTTCGTCCGCCACTGCGCCGCGCTACTTGGGCCGGTATTCCGCCGAGACCGTGCTGACCAGTCCTCCGCGCGCATTGCACGCGATGACGATCTTCATCCGGCGCGGCTTGACTGCCTTCACGAGGTCGTCCATCATCCGGTTCACGAGGTGTTCGTACCAGATGCCGACGTTGCGGTACGACATCAGGTAATACTTCAACGAACGCAATTCGACGCAGTACTTCGTCGGCGTATACGTGATCGTGACCGTGGCGAAATCCGGAAGGCCCGAAAACGGACAGACGCTGGTGAACTCGTCCGTCGCGGTCACGATTTCCATGTCCTTGCCGACGGGCCTGTCCGCGTAGTCGTAGTCGAAACACTCGAGTACGCCCGCGTCGATGGCCTCGGGGCCGTCGAAAGGCAACGTCTTGTCGATCGCCTTGAATTGGTCCTTCGCCGCCCTTGCCTTCTTAATCGCCATGATAGATACACCTTGCCGTGCAAGTTTCCGCGACCCCAACGACCCTCAACCCCGGGATCTCAGGCGCGAGTTGGTTCCAAATCCAGCGGCTGACGTTTTCCGAAGTCGGATTGTCGAGTCCCGCAATATCGTTCAGGCAGCGATGATCGAGCGTCTCGTGCAATCTTTTCAGCCGCGAGGACACGAGTTCGAGCGCGTCGCCGCCCACCTCGACCACGAAACTATGCCCGTGCATGTTGCGGCACTTGTGCCCCTCGGGCAACCTCGGAAGCGCATGCGCCGCCTCGAACCCGAACCGGATGCGGTCGGGCAGGGCCAGCGCCGTTCCCGATTCGATCAGCCTCGGCTCGAAACAGCAGTCTCCAAGAATCGAGACCAGGACATTGGAAACACCCGTAAGGCTCGATTGCAGGCGGGTGAGAATCCAAGCGCGGAGGCCCCCCGACGATGGGTCGTCCATGCCCTCGACATCGTTGAGATGATGGTGATCGAGAATACGAAACAAGGGGTCGAACTGCGCGCTGATGTCGGCGTAGTCCATCACCCATCCGAGGGCGGGATCGCAGGGGCCCGAAACCACAATCTCGACTTGGAAACTATGCCCATGCAGCCGGGACACGCCGTCGGCACCCGGGGTGGTATGCGCGGCCTCGAGCCGGTATGTCTTGACAAGATCCATGAGCGGGGGCGATTCGGCTAGACGCCCTTCTGGTTCGGGGGCCAGATAAATTTATGAAGCTGCAACTGGAACCGCACGTCCAGCCCGTCCGCCAACAACCAGTCCACGATATCCTTCGGATCGACCGAGCCGAACACCGGTGAAAATAGCACCGCGTTGCAACGCTCCGACAGACGATGATTCCGCACCGCCTCGCGCGCCCACTCGTAGTCGCGGCGGCTCGCCAATACGAACTTCACCTCGTCCGCCGGGGACAACGCGTCGATATTAGACCACAGGTTCTTCGCGCACTCGCCGCTATCGGGACATTTCAGGTCCATGATCTTGATGACCTCGCGCGGAAGTGTCCCGATGGGGAGCGTGCCGCTCGTCTCGACAAGGACTGTATAGCCCCGTTCCACCAACAGTTCCGCCAGGGGGACGCAGTTCGCCTGCACGAGCGGTTCGCCACCGGTCAGCTCGACAAGGCGGCACTCGAGCGCCTCGCAGCGATCGAGAATGGCCTCGAGCGTCATCGAGTCGCCCCCGTGAAACGCATATGCCGTGTCGCACCAAACGCATCGCAAATGACACCGGGCCAGGCGCACGAAGGTACACGGCAACCCCGCCCAAGTGGACTCGCCCTGGACGCTCTTGTAGATTTCCGTGATCCGCAACGCAAGCCCGATGCGGCTATCGGTTTGTGTTTCGAGGGACAATCGTTTGCCTTTGGCGGAAAGGTTCCTGCCACCGTATGTATAATATCAAATGCGCGCTTCGCATCCCGGCGACAGTGTGGCCTAGTACACGTCCGGGCCTGGAGTAACCACGGGTGCCGCCGTGATCAATCGTTTCCCCGCCATTATATTGGCCGTTCTTTTGGCCTCAATCCCGCTCTTCGCCCAGACCCCCGACGATCCCGAGGGCCTCTGGCGACAGGTCGCGATATACCGTGACGCCTGGGGCGTCCCCCACGTCTATGGCGAGACGGTCCGCGCCACCGCCTTCGGCCACGGATACGCGCAGGCGCAAGATCACCTCGAGGGAA
>CANKTP010000167.1 GCA_947486375.1 Candidatus Hydrogenedentota bacterium
CTGCGCTTCGAGAAAGGCGAGGGGCCGGGGGCGCTGGCCCGCGACGTAATTTGGCTCGAGCGCGGCGAGTACCCTGTGTTGTTTTTCGCGCCGGATGGATCGTTCGCATTGGCACCCGGGGCAGACCGGACTCGGTTCGGACTGGAGGAGGGCGACCGGATTGTCGCGGTGAACGGTCTGAAGCCCGAAGAATTGGATGCGAGCGGCTTGGATGACAAGCGGCTCCACCACTCGATGATTCTCCGTTTGACCGTGCAGCCGGCAGCTGACATTTCCCAGCATGATCTGGTCGTATGCCGCGTCGAGTGGAATACGCTATGGGTTCGCTTTGCCCTTGGTGTCGTATTCGGGTTGTTGGGCATCGCGACTTATTGGCTGAAACCCGAGACGAAGAGCTCAGCGGGGTTTCTCGTGTTTTCATTCGCGGCCGCGCTGATGTGGCTGAGCCGATCAATTCACTTGCACTATCGACTGGAGTGGGAGAGCACGGCCTATCTGCTGTTGCAGATCGCATTACCGGCGGCCACTTTGCTCTTTATGCTGACGTTTACCCCACTGCGACTCTTGTTTCCAAGAACTAGGCTTGCGGTGGGAGTTGCACTGGGTCTATGTGCGGTGACGTTCATTTCGAACTTTCTCCTATTTCCAGAATATGCGTCAGAGGGGCTGCTCGGAATGCCGTTTTTCTACGGATGGCTGGGACTGCAGCTAGTCCTGATCCTATGCACGCTTTCGATCGATTGGTTGCTGCGCGCGCTACAAATCCCCCTCGGGGCGACTGACCCGCAGCGCGGTTCGGTTGTCCGCCTCGCGACGCTCGTTGGGTTCCTTCCTGTGACTGGGTATTCCTTCATATCGTATACATTTTTTGGGTCCACTCCGCCGTTGTTCTTCGAACTTACAGTCCTCGCTTTTCCAGCGATCATCGGCTATGCGATTGTCCGCCATAATCTCCTTGAAATAGGCGAGCTTGTTCGCGAGGCCTTCGTCTACTTCTTCCTAGTTGCGGCGGTCTCCGTGGCATATGCGGTTTCCGTCGCCTTGTTGCTTCCGGCCATCGACAGGCTGATCCCGATGGATATGACATGGGTGAAGTCGGTCATCATCGCCGTCATCGCCCTTGCCGCCGTGTTCGCCCACGGGCGTTTCCGCAACTTCCTCCATCTTCGGTTCCGGGGGGTCCCCGCCGACTACGAGTCACTCCTCGAGTCCTTCAGCGAGAAGGCCTCCGTCGAGCGATCGCCCCAGGCCTTTTGCCAAATGGTGGCGAAGGAACTCAGCCGCATCGCCTACACCCCGCATGTCGGCCTCATCACCCGGTACCCAGGCGATGAAGACTGGACCCTCTCGGCCATGACCCCGGCGCCGCGTTCGGGCCAGGCGCTCGATGTCTTGGAACCGCTCCTGTTCCTCTTGCAGTCCGAGCGCCGGGAAGTTTTCCGGGACGACTTGATCGATGACGTTCGATACGGGGAAATCCGCGTCCGGGCGCTGGCCGCGATGCAGATGCTCCATGCCTCGGTGATCTATCCGATGATGATTCAGGATCGGATGATAGGCGCCATAAGCTTCGGGGACAAGGTCAACTTTCGGAACTACCCCGCGCCGGAGCTTCGCGCGCTCCGCCGCGTGGCCCGGCACGTGGGGTTCTCGCTGTGGACGATGGCCGACACGATGCTGTCCCGCCGGAGCCTGCGCATCGTGGATCTCTACCCGCGTTGGCCTGAAAAGATTGGGCGCTGGGCCATAAAGGGGTTTCTCGGCCAAGGCGGAATGTCCTACGTGTATCACGGGCAGGACGGCGAGACCGAGGCCGCCATCAAGGTGGCCAACGGCGGCGTCCAGGCGAGCGTGACGTTGCTCGAGCGGTTCCACCGCGAGGCCCTCGCGATGAAACGCATCGATCATCCCAACATCGTGCAAATCCACGAGGTGGCCCACGCCGACGGCGAACCGTACATCGCCCTCGAGTACTTCCCCGAGGGATCGTTGCGCGACCTGACCCGGCTGCGCGGCAAGATGGACGAACAATCCGTCCTACATTTTGCGCGCCAGGCCGTCCGCGGGCTGGACGCTGCCCTCAAGCACGGCATCATCCATCGCGACATCAAGCCCCGCAACCTCTTCGTGACCAAGGAGGGTGCCCTCAAGGTCGGCGATTTCGGCCTTGCCCGCATGGACGACATATCGACCATCACCAGCCTGGGGGATGTCTTGGGCACGCCGGACTACATGAGTCCGGAAGTGGCCCGGGGCCAAACGGTCGACTGGCGCTGCGATCAATACGCCCTCGGCATCACGATGTACGAGTGTTTGGCGGGGAAACGTCCCTTCAAGTCGGACCGCACGGAGGCGCTCATCTTCCAGTACTTAACGTCGGCCATTCCGGACATCCGCAAGGAACGCCCCGACGTTTCCGCCGCGACCTCGAAATTGATCGCGCGAATGATCGCCAAGGACCCCTGTGAACGGATTCCGTCCTACCGGGATTTGGTCGAGGAGATTGATCGGGCGTTGAAAAAATCAGTCGCGACGCCGTGAGGCATCGGCTGGACTTTCCTTCTTCCTGAGTCCATCATCGCCCGAGGAACGAGCCAATTGCGCCATGATGTCTTCGTCGATCAAGGTCAAGACCATGTCTCGTATCAGCGCCAAGGCTTCAATCCGCTTGCATATCAAGTCCGCGAGTGCCACGCAACCAAGCGACTCCTGAATCGCCAAGGCTTCGGAATAGAGCACGGAGGCCTGGGCGAGCGCATGGTCAACCAATCCGTGCGCCACGAGGGCATGGCCCACATTCGCGTGTCGGAGGTCGTTGTCCGGATGCGCGTAGGCGTCCAGTCCGCGCTCCCGGAGGCGTATCAGGAGTAGATTCTCGTCGCCGGTGTGCAAGTCTTCCCGCCAATCGTCGAGGTCGTCGCACCATTGCAAACCGACAACGAGACAGTCGTAGGCCCGCTGCATCTGAAGAACGGTTTCGTCGGCCAAGCCGCGATGGAGCGCGAACGCATGAGTCGCGGCGAAACCCAACGCCGCGCGGCCTGCGGCTACCTCGAAGAGGCGTCCGTCGGAAAGCGGGCGGCTTTCGCCGTCGACGGGGACGACGTACTGAGCCGCGTTGGCGCTGGCATGCTCGCGATAGATGCGGCGAATGGCGTGGCGGACTAGCTGGTCTCCGTTGGTCGCGTCTTCTAGGATCGTGAACCCTTCGATGAGTAGGCGCGTCGAAAGTAGACGGTCAGAGCGATCCACGACTATCTGGGCATCTGCCTCGTGATCCATGACAAATGCGTGAAACACGAGCAGTATATGCGCCCAGAAGAACGATGGTTCAACATCGGCGCCGTAGCTGTCCGAATGCATCTGGAGATCGGCGAAATTAATAGTCAACGGCGAAAAATTTCCCGAGTACGTCTTACCTCCCGGAACGGAATTCTCCACAAGGACTGAAATCCTTTGGGATTCTTCTCGAATTAACGTCGTGGTTAAGCGTTCGTGCGGCAGACCAATCTCGATCCGTTGCATTGATCCAGCGACTAGGGGAATTCGATCTTGCTGGGCCACCGAACCAACCACCAAACTTCTCCTCAGAGTCTCGAATATCCGTAACGTTGGCTAGACCAAAAACTTCTGATATATAGTTATCTATTAGTAACCCCCATGCTTTTCCATCGCCTCGAGATCGGAACCCGTTTTTACCGTACGGGCAAGGCAAGCGTCGAGTTCGTCATCAGCGAAATCCCCGATCTTTTCTGCCAAATCCTTGATCTCGTCCCATGTTTTGGCCGGGTGGAGAGGATCGGGTTTAATATGGTTGAGCAATTCGCAGAGGCAATGTTGACATTGCCACTTGAGTTTTTCGCGCATAGCAAAATAGAAAAGATGCTGTTCATCGTTGAAAATCTTCAATTGCTGTGCCGCCTCATTCACTCTCTTTAGTCTGCCGGTTGTCCATTGAACGGGGGAATCAATGTCAATGGCCTTATGTACATTGGCCCCCACGTCCATTCCGTGAGCAGCCTTGGGATTCTTGACGTATGCATCTTTATCGGAGAACAACCAGCCTTCCCGTGCTGATATTTCATGTTCACTCCAGATTGGATTTCCTAGCGTCACGGTTACTTTCGTTTTGCCGAATTCTCCCGAGTAGTCCTTGATCTCGTGATTGATCAGGCGCTCTACAATGTGTTTAGCAACATCCTTGTAATCGTTTGTCGTTGCGATTGCCTCCGATGTCGCCAGTCCAACCGCCAAGGCCCCCCCGACGGCAAGTGCGCCCACTGTCCCGATCATTTCCCGCCGCGACAATTCTTGATCCTTGGATTCGTTTTCGCCCATGACATGGTCTCCCTCGATGTGTGAATAGGGAATCGTTTCCCGAAACCTCCCAGTGCGGTAAATCTAATGCATGCATGGCACTCTGTCAAGAAACGCGAACCTCGAAAAACCGCCCCTCAACCGCGACTCGAACTGCAGATCGCCCTCAAAACATCCCATACGGGTCCAAGTCCACCTTGAGGTCGACCTTTCCCATTCCCGTCTCCGCCGCGAAGGCGGCGCGCGAGGCGCGCACCAGCGCGTTGAGGCGCTTGGCGGACTTGCTGAAGGCGCCGAGGTTCCAGCGGTATTTTCGTTTGACGCGGCGGATGACGGCGGGGGCGGGACCGACGACCTCGATGCCGTGAAAACCCAGGGCCTCGATCTGGCCCAAGACAATCCGCTTGAGCCGGGCCACGGCGCGCTCGGCGTCCTCGGGTTCCTCGGCCTCGATGGCGAATTGGGCCATGCGGCGGAAGGGCGGATAGGCGGCGTGTTCGCGGTCCTGGATTTCGCGGGCGTAGAAACCGTCGTAATCGTGGCGCGCGGCGCACTCGACCGCGAAGTGCTTCGGGCGGTAGGTCTGGACAATGACCGCGCCGGGTTTGTCGCCGCGGCCGGCGCGTCCCGCGACTTGGGTCAGGAGTTGGAAGCTTTGCTCGGCGGCGCGGAAGTCGGGTATCGAGAGGCCGGTGTCCGCGTTGATGACGCCGACGAGCGTCACGCCGGGGTAGTCGTGTCCCTTGGCGATCATCTGCGTGCCGATGAGGATGTCGATCTCTCCGGCGGCGAACCGCCCGAGGATTTTCGCGTGGCCGCCCTTGCCCGCCGTCGTGTCGGCGTCCATGCGCTCGATGCGGCAATTGGGAAAGGCGCGGAGCAGGAATTCCTCGACCTTCTGCGTGCCGGTGCCAAGGTAGATGAGCGGGTTGAAGTGGCAATTGCCGCAGACCTGTGGGAGTTCCTGCCGCAAGTTGCAATAGTGGCAAGACAGGAACCCGCCTTTTTGGTGGAAGGTCATGCTGACCATGCAGTCGGTACACTCGGCGACCCAGCCGCATTGGGGACACAACACGAAGGGGGAATGTCCGCGGCGATTGAGCAGGAGGATGACCTGCTCGCCCGCCACGACACGGGCCTTGACCGCGTCTTCGAGAATGCGCGAGAGCACGACCTGTCCGGATTGTTCCTTGGTCTCGATGCGCATGTCCACCAGTCGGACCTCCGGCAATAGGCCCGACGTGGCCCGTTGGCGCAGTTCGAGCCGCACCGACTTGCCGCGCTCGCTGTTGTGGAAGGACTCGACCGAGGGCGTCGCCGAGCCGAGCACGCAGACGGCCCCGGCGAGTTGGGCGCGTTTCACGGCGACGTCGCGCGCGTGGTATCGCGGGGTATCGCCCTGCTTATAGGAGGTGTCGTGTTCCTCGTCCACCACGACAATGCCGAGGTTGGGCAACGGCGCGAACACGGCCGAGCGCGCGCCGACGACGATGCGGACCTCGCCGCGTTGGGCGCGGCGCCATTCGTCGTAGCGTTCGCCCGCCGCGAGGCCACTGTGCAGCACGGCGATGCGCGTGTCGAAGCGCGCGAGAAACCGTCCGACGGTCTGTGGGGTCAGCGAAATCTCAGGCACCAACAAAATGGCGTCGCGCCCCTGTTCGAGCGCATGCTCGATCGTCTGGAGGTACACCTCCGTCTTGCCCGAGCCGGTGATGCCGCGCAGGAGGAAGGTCGCGTATTCCTTCGTATCGATGGCCGCCGCGATGGCCGACCGCGCGCCTTCCTGGTCCGGGTTGAGCGCGTGCTTGAGGCGGGTCCGTTCGTCGACTTGGAAATCGGGCGTGCGGTAGTACTCGCGTTCCTCGCGCTCGACGAGACCCTTCGCCTCGAGCGCGCGCAACACGGTCGAATCGACGCCGTGGCGTTCGTATAGCGCCGTGGCGCTGCGCTCGGGATCGCCGTTGACGAGGTCGAGATACACGGCCGCCTGCTTCGGCGCGCGGCGTTGCAGCGCGGTCAGGTCTTCCGCGCCGGGCACCTTGTCCTCGACCAGCGTGACCCAGGTCTCCGTGCGCATCGAGGTGCCCGCCTCGACCGTCATTGCCTCGGCCAAAATCAAACCCCGCCGTTCGAGCGAGAGCAGCGTATTGCTCAGCGCCGTCGCTCCGGCTTCTTTCGCGAGTTGCGACTCGGTCAACGGCCCCCGCCGATGTAGCGCCGCGATGATCTTGCGCTGCCGGTCGGTATAACGTCCCTCGCCCAGCCTATCGGTCAAGAGCGTGTAGCGCTTGCGCGAGCGCACGCGAATGCCCGAGGGCACGGCGCATTGGAGGGCCTCGCCAATCGAGCAGCAATAGTAGTCGGCTATCCACGCGCAGAGCTCGATCATCCCCGGCAAAAACACGGGACCCTCGTCGGGCAAGTCGATAATTGCGCGGACGGAATCGAGGGGACAGTCGTCGCGCAGCGCGGTGATGTAACCGGTCTCGACGCGCTTGCCCAGGGGAACAACGGCGCGCATCCCCGCCACGGCGCGGTCGATTAGCGACGGCGGGACTTCGTAGGTGAGCGGGGCCTCGAGCGGAATCGGAAGCGCCACATCGGCAAATCGACGGGGCGCCACGCGATTATTCCTTCAACTCGACATCCCAATACGCGGCGTCGACGAAACGCTGCCAGGTCCACAGTTCCTCGTTGGGGATGCGGCTCCCGAGCTTCGGCAGCCACGATGGCTTAATGGGTTTGCGGCGCAACGGCATGCCGGCCTCGTCGGGCGTGCGGTTCGCCTTGTGTACGTTGCAACGCACGCAGGCGAGCACCAGGTTCTCCCACGAATCGCCGCCGCCCTTCGAGCGCGGCACGACGTGGTCGATGGTCAGGTCCGACTTCGAGAAAATCTCGTGGCAATACTGGCAGGTGTTCTTGTCGCGCTCGAAAATGTTCCGGCGCGAGAACCGCACGTCCTGGCGGAAGAACCCGTTGAAGCCATTCAGGAGGATGACGTCGGGCACGCGGATGGTCATCGTCGGCGTGTGCAAATAGCGGCCATCGAGTTTGGCCTGCGACAGCTCGCACCAATTCGTGAAATCGTAGAGGGTATAGTCGGTGGGATGGACGGCGCGGGCCGCGCCC
>CANKTP010000168.1 GCA_947486375.1 Candidatus Hydrogenedentota bacterium
GGCATTTCCTAGTGGCATTCAGCTCTTCGGATTAATCAACGCCTGGACCTTGGGGTCGTGGAGGTTTTCCTTGGTCACGATGACGACGCCGGTGTCGATGCGTTTCTCGACGGGGCGGCCCTCGATGTGGTCGATGGCGGCCTTGACGCCGTCGTGGCCCATGCGAAAGGGGTCTTGCAGGATCAGGGCGTGCATCGCGCCGCGTTCGAGGGCGGCAACTTGTTCGGGCGAGGCGTCGAAGGCGACGACCTTGATTTGGCCGGCCTTGCCCGAGGCGTCGAGGGCCGCGACCGCGCCGATGGCGCCAGCCTCGTTGCCGCAGAAGACGCCCTTGAGGTTGGGGTTGGCCGTCATCATGTCTTCCATCGCGGCCATCGCCTTGGCCATGTCGCTGTTGCAATGGATGGTCGCGACGAGCTTGATGTTGGGGAAATCCTTTAGGCCGTCGTTGAAGCCGTGCTCGCGCATCTCGGAGGTGGCGGCCCCGGGCACGAAGGGTATCTGGCCGACTTCGCCCTCGTTGCCGATCAGGCGCGCCATCTCCGCGGCGGCGAGCTTGGCGGCGGCGGTGTTATCCGTCGCGACGAAGGAGATGGGGAGGTCGGACTTCACGCCGGAATCGATGGTGACGACCGGGATGCCGGCCTCCATGGCGTTCTTGATGGTGTCGACGAGGGCGTTCTCGTCGCAGGCGGCCATGACGATCGCGTCGACCTTGCGGCTAATCATGTCCTGGAGGATGTTGATCTGCTCGGCGACCTCGGTTTCCTTGGCGGGGCCGTTCCAGAGGATCTCGGTGTTGAATTCTTTTCCGGCGGCCTCTGCGCCCTCGCGGACGGTGAACCAGAATTGATGGCCGAGGCCCTTTGGCACGACGGCGATGGTGTACTTGGCATCGGCGTCCGGAGACCTGGCGGAACCGTCGGGGTTCGTGGTTTCACCGCAACCGGTGAGGAAGATCAGGCCCGCAAGAAGGGCGAAGGTCAAGGCGTTACGCATGGGATTTCTCCTTGAAGATTGGAATGCATCGGAATTTTGGACGACGCCCAGCAAGATATTAGCCTCAAAGAACGCAAAGAGCGCAGAGAACCATCGATCTATCGAATCCTTGTTTCTCCGTGTTCTTTGCGCTCTTTGAGGCTACTCCCTCAACAACCCCGCGCGGCGTTTTCGCAGGTGGTCATAATATACTAGGGCCACGATGAGGGTTCCAACGAGGACGCCCTGCCAGTGGACGCTGATGTCCTTGAGGTTGCAGATATTGACGAGGACTTTCATGATCAGTGCGCCGGCGATGACGCCGACCGCGCCGCCTTCGCCGCCCATCAGGCTGGCGCCGCCGATCACGCAGGCGGCGATCGCCTCGAGTTCGTAGCCCTCGTAACCGCTCGGGTTGGCGCTGCTCAGCCGGGCCGCTTCCATGATGCCCCCGAATGCCGCGAGTAATCCGCAGAGCATGTAGGCGCGCGTCCGCACGCTGTCGACGGCAATGCCCGACAAGCGCGCGCCGGCGAGGTTGCCGCCGGTGGCGAAAAGCGAACGACCAAAGCGCGTGAAGGCGAGGGTGACGGCGAACACCGCCATCAAGACCAAGACGATGACGACGGGAATCCACCAGCCACCGACGTCGCCGATCTTCTTGCCGCCGCCGAGATATAGGAAGGAGGCGGGCAGGCCGTACACGGGCTTCGCATCGGCAACGAGCAGGGCGGCCCCGCGTGCGGCGAGCATCATGCCGAGGGTGACGATGAAGGGGGGTATTCGGCCCTTGGTGATCAGGAGACCGTTGAGCGCCCCACAGGCGAGGCCCGTGCCACAACCGGCCAGCACGGCGACAATGATGGGAAGCTCCGCCTTGGTCATCAGGAGCCCGGCGACGACAGCGGAGAGCGCGGCGACGCTGCCGACGGAGAGATCGATGCCGGCGGTGAGGATGACGAGAATCTGGCCGATGGCCATGATGCCGACGACACAGGTACGGAGGGCGACCTGTTGCAGGTTGTTGGTCTGGCGGAACTCGGGCGACCACACGGCCAACGCGACGCAGAGGCCCGCGAGGATGAGCAGCGGCGAGTGCCGCGCGAGGATGCGCTTCATCGGCGGACTACGCGCCGGTACCCGCGAGCCAGTAGACGAAGGCGATCAGCAAGCCGACCAAAGCCCATAGTCCGAAGAACCCGGACATTCCCAGCACTGTCGGCTTTGGAATTTCGAAGTCGGGGTGATCGATCAGCTTCGTCGGGGGCGACGGCGAAATGCCCGCTGGAAGGGTGAAGGGAACGCCGGGCTGTTCGCCGTCTTGGACGGGGGTATGGAGGCATTCGTAGAGACGGTCGAGTCTTTCCTTGGCGACGCGCGGCGTGATCAGGCTGACGCCGATGCAGGTCCCGAAGCCCGCCGCGAGATACGATGCCATTTGCCAGGAGACGCGGAACTTGTCGTCCCAGATCATGTAGGCGGGAAGGTTCTCGACTGCCCATGCGTGGAACGGCGCGGATTGCGTGGCGAACATGACGGCGAAGGCGATGAGCGTCCCGGCCCACGCCCCGGCGGGCGTCGTGCGCCGCCAAAACAGGCCGAGCCAGAATGCGGCCCCCATCATTGCTTGCAAGCGGAAAAACCACTCGAGGGCCTTGGGCACGGTGTCGACCGAGAAGGCGAACCCAAGGCTGAACACGACGATGACGAGCGATGCGATGCGTCCGACGAGGACGTAGTGCCGCTCCTCACGATCGCGGGTAACCTTGCGATAAATATTCTGGGTGAACAGACCCGAGCACGCGACCATAAAAGCGCCGCAGGAGTCCATGACGGAGGTAAGCAGGGAAAGCAGGAAGAGCCCAATGAGACCCGGCATCACGCCCGGCAACAGGTCGCGCGCCATGGTGCCGTACACGAGGTCGGGCTCGATGCCCGGTTGGTCCGCGTAATAGACCACGGCGCATAACCCCGTCAACATCCACGCGACGGTGCAGACACGCTTGAGCAGGTTGCCCATCGCGAAACCGACTCGTCCGTCGAGCTCGGTGCGCCCGCCGGCGCAGACGCCGATAATGTGGGGCTGGGTGACGATGCCGATGAGGGCGTTGAGGCCGAAGATGAAAATGTGGAACCCGTTAATCTCGCCGGGAGCGACGAGACTGAACATGGATTCGTCCTGGATGTGTTCGCGCATGCCCACCATGCCGCCGACCGCGCTCCACGCGAAGGGGAGAATCATGAAGGATAACACCACCGTGAGCAGGCCCTGGACCAAGTCGGTGACGATCGCGGCGGCGAGCCCGCCCGCAATGGTATAGGAGGTAAAGAACACGGTGATAATGAGGATGGAGGCGTTCTTCGGGATACTGCCGCCGGAAACGGCCTCAATCGTGGCCGCGCAGCCCACCAGCAACATGCCGATGTTCACGGTCATCTGGAGGACGCCCACGAGCGTGTAGAGCATAGCGGTCGAGGTGTCGTACCGCTGAAAAAAGAAATCGCCGGTCGTAGTGGCGCGCATGCGGCGAAAGATGGGCGCGATGATCCAGTAGAAGGGCGTTGCGAAGAGCCAGAGCCATTGATACCAGATGCCCGAGAGGCCGTTCGTGAAGGTCTTCGAGGAGACGCCGACGGCGTCGTTTCCGCTGGTTCCCGCGCCGAAGGCGTAGAACAGCATGAATATCTTGCCAAAGCGGTTGCCACCGAGGAAGAAATCGGACGAGGTATGGACGCGCGCCGCGGTGCGGATCCCAATCCACGTAATCCCGGCCAGGGAAGCAATCAGGACGATCCAGTCCCACGCGCTAATATTGAACATGAAGGAGTATTCCTATCCGGAAATTCGGGGATGGGCTACGAATTACGCAAGCCGGAACGGAGACGTTGCGCGGTATCTGCCGGCGTAATTCGTAGCCCGTCCCCGAATTTCCCCGAATTTCACATCAAAAACTATACCCGATGCCGATGCCGATGCCGTTGACGCCGGAGTTCTGGCTGCCAATCCCACCGTTGGAAATATGCCGCCAAATCGCGGTCACGTGCCAATCGTTCTCAAACTTGTATCCCACACCAAGGGAACTGATGAAGTTCAAATTGGAACGGTTACCGTCGAATTCGGCGGAGTGGAGCATCGCGGTGACGCCCACTTCCGCGAAGAGTCCGTTCCGTTCCTCGGCATTTTGGTAGATACGAAAGACCGGGCCAATCGCAGCGCCGTAGACGTCACTGTCCTCGTATTTGTCGAAGATGAGGTCCTTCAGGTAGCCGACTTCACCCACGTGCTTGCCGTTGTCCTTGTCTTGATCATAGAAGAACAGGGGTTGGAGGCGAAGGCTCAACGTGCCGCTCTTCCAGAGCGGGGTCTCGTAGTCGATTGTCGCGTTGAAGTTTTCCTCGCCCGTCCGATCGTGCCGGCCCTGGTGAAGTCCGGTGAATCCCGATAGCTCGAGGCGCCAATGCCCTTCGTCCCAGCGAAGGTCCCCCGCAGTTGCCGCCTGGGCGGTCAAAAGCATCACGATCACGGCGGCCCATTTCATCATGAATTTCACGGATCGATCCTCCCCGAATGTTAAGTAGCCAGCCCCAGATTGGCCCCGATCTTCCTTGCCCGAAGACGTCTAATAATAGCCCGGCTCGCAGTGGCATTCAATGGCGCCATTGATCGTGCGTTCGCCCGTGGCGATGAGCTCAGGGCCTGCACGAGCGCCCCTTCGGCCCGATATCCGAGACGAGCAACTCGTACGCGGACTCTACCCACTCGCACAAGAGCGGGCGTGTGTCGCGCGGGTCGATAATCTCCTCGATGCCAAAGGCCTCGGCCGTGCGCAGGGGAGACCGGAACTGCTGGAGATGGTCCTCGATCTCCTTGCGGCGGGCGGCCGGATCGGCGGAGCCTTCGATCTCGCGCTTGTAGGCGGCCTGCACCCCGCCCTCGATGGGCAACGAACCCCAGTCGCCGGAGGGCCAGGCATAGCGCAGGTTCAGGCCCTGGGCGTTGCCGTGGCCCGCGCCCGCGACGCCGTAGACCCGGCGCAGGATAATCGAGACCCACGGCACCGTGGCCTGGTATACCGCCGCCAACGCCCGCGCCCCAACCCGGACCGTCCCGGCGCGCTCCGCCTCGGGACCGATAAGGAAGCCCGGATTGTCCACGAAGTTGACCACCGGCAGATGAAAGGTATCGCAGAGGTCCACGATCCGAATCATCTTCTCGGCCGCGTCGGCGTCCACGGCCCCGCCGCCCTCGCGCGGGTCGTTGGCCATGACGCCGACGGGATATCCATTCAGTCGCGCGAGTCCCGTGACGAGAGGCCGTCCATACCCCGGACCGATCTCGAATATCGATCCCTGGTCGAAGACCATATCGAGGATGCGCCGCACGTCGTAGGTGCGCCGGCGGTCGCGGGGGATCGCGGAGATTAGTCCTTCCTCGCGCCGATCGGGGGAATCCTGGGCGGCACCCCGCGCGGGCAACTGCCAGACGTTCGAGGGCATATACGAGAGGAACTTTCGAATGGTCTCGAAGGCCTCGGCCTCGCTCTCGACTTCATTGTCCACGGCGCCGCTCTCGTATGCGTGGATTTGGGAACCGCCGAGTTCCTCCTTGCCCACCTTGTGTCCGATGCCGCGTTCCACCACGGGCGGACCGGCGATGAATAATTGGCTTGTGCCCTTCACCATGACCGAGAAATGCGACGTGGCTACTCGAACTGCGCCCAAGCCCGCCACAGGGCCAAGGCATGCCGCCGCGACCGGGACGACCCCGAGGAGCTTCATCACGGAGTCCCACGCCGGGTTCGCGGGCACGTAGGTGCGGCCGATCATTTCGAGTGTCTTGACGCTGCCGCCGCCGCCGGTGCCATCGACGAGACGGACCAGGGGCATGCGCATATCGAGGGCGAGCCGTTCCGAGAATCCCATCTTGTTGCCCACGGTCGCGTCGGCCGCACCGCCGCGCACGGTGAAATCGTCGCCCCCGACAACGATGCGGCGGCCATCGATCCGGCCCGTGCCCATGACGAAATTCGACGGCGTGAACGAGGTCATCACCCCAGCCGCGTCGTACTCCGCCCGGCCCGCCAGCGCCCCGATTTCGTGGAACGACCCCGGGTCGAGAAACGCATCGATCCGCTCGCGAACGGTGAGGCGGCCGTTGTCGTGTTGCCGCTGGACATTGGCCTCGCCGCCCATTTGCCGTGCGAGCGCCTCGCGCCGCCGGACTTCCTCGATTTCAGGTTCCCAACTCAACGTGACATTCTCCTTGGTTCGGCGGTTATGCGGGGCGCTTCAGTCCCCAATCGGGTCTTCATCGATCGAGGCGGGCTTTGCCGGTTCTTCTTGAAATCCCTTGGGCTGGTATCCGTAGCGGTCTTCCTTCATCCCGAACATCTTCATCAATTCGAGGTTGCGCTTGAGGATGCTCTCGGGAACATTCTTCGTGCGGTGCGCGACGAAGCGGGCGGGCGTGCCGGCCCAAATCTCGAAGGGCCCGATGTTCTTGGTGACGATGCTGCCGTGGGTCACGACCGCGCCATCGCCGATGGTCACGCCGGGCCCAATGTAACACCCGCTCCCGATGAAGCAGGCCTCGCCGATGATGATGGGCTCGGCGATGTGCGGCGTCAACCGCCAGGGCATGTCCGTCCCCTGGAGGAGATGGTTCGTGTCGCGGATGACGGTATTCTCGGCAATCCCCGTGGCGGTCCCAATCTGGATGAGCGTCGTCGCCTCGATGATCACGTTGTAGCTCGCCCCGCTCCGGTCGCCGAAGACTATTCTTCCCTGGTTCTGGGTGCGCAGGATCACGTTGTTCCGGAATCGGCAGTTGTCGCCGCACTCGACGTTGCCCTTGACGATCATCGTGTGCCCCACGAAGCGGAACCGCTTTCCCCGCTTCGCGAACATCCGCCCGTACTTCCAATTTCGATAGGCCCTGTCGATGGCGCCCATGAGGTCTCCCCGGATTTTGGCCAGATAGCGGAGGTTGGGCCGCTCGGCCGGATTCAAGCTGGACTACGTATAGCATCGACAGGCCAATGAGTCAATCCGTCTGTCATTGACGAGCGGTTCTGGTGGGGAATTCGCATGGTTTGATTCGGGCCGCCCGTGCCTTATACTCCGGAATTCGCCCAGTTTTGGCCGTTGAACAAGGAACGTATCGTCATGTCCATCCGCGCCATCCAACTCTACGACATCGCCCACGCGCGCAGCGGAGACAAAGGCTCCGGCGCGAACGTGGGCGTCATCGCCTACACCCCCGCCGGGTATGCCTTCCTGCGCGAGGCCCTGACTGCGGAACGCGTCGAGGCCTTCTTCAAACCCCTCGGCGTCGGCAAGGTCACGCGCTACGAACTGCCGAACCTCGAATCCTTCAATTTCCTCCTCCCGCAAATTCTCGCCGGCGGCGGTAGCCGTTCGTTGCGGGTCGATGCGCAGGGCAAGAC
>CANKTP010000169.1 GCA_947486375.1 Candidatus Hydrogenedentota bacterium
CACCCAGTTCCGTTGCGCGGGCGATGGTTTTCTTCAACGCGGCGTCGAGCCGGGCGCGATCGATACGCGGGGTACGCACATCGTCCGGGCCGAAGATACCCGGGTCGACATGCCCCAAGTCTTGGTTGTCGGGCCCGCGCATCTCGGTAAGCAGGTTGAGGACGTTGACCCCCGCGTCCTTCGCCAAGTCCGGCATCGTGGGGAGAATGTCGAGGTTTTCGTTCAGGATGACGGTGTTCATGTGGATCAGCGGGCAGCTCTTCTTGAGTTCCGTGCGCCACTTGATGAGGTTCTTGATCCCGTCGATGCTTCGCTGGAACGCGCCTTTTTGCGCGCGCACCACGTCATGGACGTCCTCGGAGCCGTCGATCGAGATGCCGACAAAGTTGAGGCCCGCGAACCCGAAATGCTTCGGCGCGAGGCCGACGCAGAATTTCGATTTCTCGTCGTCGAGCATCACCGCGTTCGAGATGAAATGGACGCGGCGTTTTGAGCAGGCGCGCTCGAGCAGCGCGGGGAAATCCTTGCGCACCCAGACCTCGCCGCCGGTAAAGGTGATCAGGCTGAGCGGGCCGGTCTGGTCGATGACGTTGAGCCATTCCTCGGTCGAGAGCTCGCCGTCTCGTTGTTCGCGAACGGGGACGTTCTCGAGGAACTCGATGTACTGGCACATCTTGCAGCGCAGGTTGCAGCGGCGGGTGACCTCGAAGAAATAGTGCCACGCGGGGAATGCGTAGGCTTCCTTGGAGACGTGGTATGGAACGCTATTGTGGAGCCGCGTGACGAACTGGTAGAGGCTCGTGATCGCCCCTTGCGCGGTGGTATGGCCGTAATCCATGATGCGCTCCAACAGGCCCGAACATCCAATATATACTTTCGACGCGGGTGATCCTACACGATTTCCCCGGCAATTGAAAGGGAAAGCAATTCCTTCCCAAACTGCTTGATTGCCTGGCTAATGGCCTGCCTTCGCCGCATTCTCTCGCTGCTCGGGCAACAGCCACTGCTCGTTGTTCAACGATCGCAGGAACGTAATCAGGTCGACCAAATCTTGCTGCGAGAGGCCGGTATCCAGCGCCTCGGGCATAATCGAAACCGCGCTCCGGGTCATCGACGCAATCTCGGCGCGTGGAATCCGCACCGACTCCCCCACTCCCGTGTTCAGGGTGATCGCCTCGGGCGTCTCGGAACCGACAACGCCGCTATATTGGTTATCGGCGGTCTCGATCACGTAGGGCTCGTAGTCTTGCAGGATGCTGGCGTTCGGGAAGAGCACCGCCTCGAGTAAATCGTGGGCCGAGCGGACCGCGCCGACGGTCGTCAGGTCTGGCCCGAGCGTACCGCCTTCGTTGCCGACGGCGTGGCAGGTGCTGCACGCGACCGTCTCGCCGAAAAAGATGCGCCGTCCGCGCGTCACGTCACCGGTGGCCAGCAGGGGCTCGACCTGCGCCAACTTCTCAAGGCGCGCCTTCGCATCGGCCTCGGCGCGTTCGCGCAACGGCATTGCCGCCGCGAGGACTGCCGGGGGACAGGCCTTGAGGACGGCGTCGAGGCGGTCCTGGGCCAATAGATCCACTGCCGCGGGCACGGATGACAAGGCCTTCACGAGGGCCAGGCCGGTTGGCTCGTCGGATACCCCCTCGAAGGCGCGAAGCATCAAGGGAAGGGTCAATGCGTCCGCCCCGGGGAGGATTTCCGTGGCCAGACGCAGACGTTGGTTGGGATCGAGCGGGGCGGAGCCGAGGGCCTTGGCGGCGGACTGGCGCAGCCCCGGGTCCGCGTCGGAATGCACGCCCGAGGCAAGTAACGCGAAACGCGCGTCGGGCAGTTGTTTGATCCCGGGCAGGATCGCGCTGAGCGCCGCGACGCGAAATGCCGCCGGTTCGTTCGAATCGTCCGCGATCGCGGACAACCTTTCCGTAACGGCGGCAATCCCGCGCGCACGGGCCGTCTCGACCGCCTTCCATCGGATTGCCATATCGGTCGAGCCGAGTTGCCGCGCGACGGCGCCAGTCCACGAATCGGGCAGCTCCGCGATCGGGGCCGTCGCGATGAGGTCCATGAGATAAAGCTGTTTCTCGACCGGAGCGGCTTGGTCGCCGAGCGAATCGGCCACGGCGGCCTGCACGGCCCCGTCCCCGGCATAGGCGTAAAGCAATTCCCGCAGTCCGGCGCGTGCCGCCGGTTCGGTCCCCCACTCTTTCAATGCCGCCGCGATGTGATTCACGACCGTAGCGGCCCAATCGGAATGACGCGACGCGACCCACATGGCCATGCGCCGCACCTCGGGATCGGCGTCGTCGAGGATTCCGGCGAAGCGTTCCTCCGTAAGACGGCTTCCGGCCATCTGATCCAAGGCGATCAGCGCGGCCTTTCGCGCCTTCGGCGCGACCGCCGCATCGTCCAGGAGCGATTCCGCCGCGGTGGCGTTCCCGGACATGATTGCGGCGTAGATTAACGCATGTTCCTCGAAACGATCCGACGCGCCGCCGCATGCGGCGAGCAACGCTGGCGCCGCGCCGGCATCCTTGAAGCGGCCCAAGGCGGTCGCCGCCTCGCGCCGCACCGCGGGGTCCGCGTGCCCAATGAGTTTGCGCAATGCCGGGAGGGCCTCGTCATCGCCGGCCAAACCGATTGCGTGCGCGGCGGCAATGATGACCTCGGGATTGTCCGCGCCCAAGGCCGAGCGAACCCCTTTCCGCGCGCGAGGCGTCTCGATGCGCGACAGCGCCCATACGGCCTTTGCTTGCGCCGCGCCGGTGGATTTGCCCAGCGCCCCCTTTATCAACTCGCCCACGGCCCCATTCCCGGAGTTAGCAAGTTCCGAGAACGCTGCATCCTGCACTCGAGGGCGCTCGTCGCTTAACCATTTCACCAATGCTTCTGCTGACTGGGCATCCCATTTCACGTCCCGTCCCCAGGGGTCGCCCGGCGTCGCGCCGCCGTCTTTCCGGATTCGATACAGTCCGCCGCGGACCTCGGGTTTGGCCACGCGCGAAATCGGGCAGGCGTCGACGTACCACGCGCCGGTATCCGACACGAGCAGCGATCCGTCCGCGTCCTCGATGACGTCAGTCGGATAGAAGTCGGGGTTGCTCGAAGTCAGGAAGTCTTCGTCCTCGGTGCGGAAGGTCGCGCCTTCGCGGAAGAGTTTGTGGCGTTGCACCCGGTGGGGATTGAACTGCGCGCTGAAGAGGATGTCCTCGTATTCCGGGCCAAAATGTGTCCCGCGATACCGCATCAATCCCGCGGGGGCAATGCGCGCGAACTTGGTCATGGTGGGCATGAGGTCGCCCGTGCGGACGAACTCCGCGAGGGCCTCTCCATGTGGCTTGGGATAGACCCCGCCCTCAATCCAGTGCATCAAGGCGTCGCGCTGGCCCTGCCGGGGATCGGTGAAGTAGGTCATCGTGCCGATCATCTCGCCGGCGTTCGTGAAGATCAGCTCGACGGGGTTGTCGAACCCGCCGCCGAGGACGCGCTCCAATCCCGTGCCGTCGGGACGGCAACGCCAGATGCGTGCGGCGAGGCCCTCGAGCAGCTCGCCTTCCTTCGTCGCAATCTTGTATCCGTGGCGGCCATGCGTCAGGTAGAGCCAGCCGTCGGGGCCGAGAAAGGGGCCGTGGAGGCTCGCCGTGTTGAGCACATTCCAGCCGGTCAGTAGCACCTCGCGCTTGTCGGCCTTGCCGTCATCGTCGGTGTCCTCGAAACGGATGAAGTCCGGCGGCGAGGCCACGTACAAGGCCCCCTCATGCCACAACACGCCCATCGGCAGGCTCAACGTGTCCGCGAAGACCGTCCTCGAGTCGAACGTTCCGTCCCCGTCGGCATCGACCAACCGCAGGATTGTGCATTCGGGCGCGGCGGCCATTTCCTTCCCGGACAGATCCTTGCCGGTGGATTCCGCGATGTACATCCGCCCCGCGTCGTCGAACTCCATGAACATCGGGTAGGACGTCAGCTCGGGGCCGGCGGCCAGCTCGATGCTGAAGCCGGGTGGCACGCGCAAGGATTCGAGCACGTCGGCGCGGGCGGTTGCGAGGGGAAGTATCAATAGAAACGCGGCGGCACACCCGCGTGCCGTGAATGAATTCATGAAGGAGTCACCTTTCCAGAGTTGAACCACACGAAGCATAGAATACGCCCCCGGATGGTCCCACTCCAATCGCAATTTTGACAAAATTCGGCGCAAACGCTACTATTCCCGCTCCCGTGGCGCCCAAATTCGGGCATGAATGGGGCCTCTTCGCCACACCAACCGGAGTGTTTCCTTGAAAGACCTCGTTAGTCTCTGCACCCGAAAGGGGTTCATCTTCCAATCCAGCGGTATCTATGGTGGCATCAACGGCTGCTGGGATTTCGGGCCGCTGGGCGTGGAGCTCAAGCGCAACCTCAAGGACGACTGGTGGTACACCTTCGTCCAGATGCGCGACGACATCGTGGGGCTCGATGCGAGCATCATCACGCACCCAGAGGTATGGGTGGCAAGCGGGCACGTCGCGGAATTCCACGACATCGTGGTGGACTGCAAGGAGTGCAAGCACCGGTTCCGCGCGGACCATCTCGAGGGCCCGAAGTGTCCGGATTGCGGGGGCGAGCTGACCGAGCCGAAACAGTTCAACAGCATGCTGCGCACGCGCCTAGGGGTGAGCGAGGACACGGCGGTCGAGACCTACCTGCGGCCCGAGACCTGCCAGTCGATTTTCGTCGACTTCAAGGAAGTGTATTCGTCGTCGCGGATGCAGGTGCCCTTCGGCATCGCGCAGATCGGCAAGAGTTTTCGCAACGAGGTGAACCCGCGTAATTTCATCTTCCGCAGCCGTGAATTCGAGCAGATGGAGATCGAGTTTTTCTGCAAGGCGGAAGATGAAACGAAGTGGTTCGAGGCGTGGAAGATCGCGATCTGGCAATGGTATCTCGACATCGGGTTGACTGAATCGAAGATGCGGTGGCTTGCGCACCCGAAGGAGGCGCTGGCGCATTACTCCTCGCGGACCGAAGACGTCGAGTACGAGTTTCCCTTTGGCTGGGGCGAATTACAGGGCTTGGCGAACCGGGGTTGTTTTGACTTGACGCAACACTCGAAGCACTCGGGCAAGGACTTGTCCTACTTCGACGCGACGACGAACGAGCGCTATATGCCGTCGGTGATCGAACCCTCGGCGGGGGCTGACCGCACGACGCTGGCAGTGCTGTGCGATGCGTATGACGAGGAAGAAGTCGATGGCGAGAAACGCATCGTGCTGCGGCTCGATCCGAAGCTGTCGCCGATCAAGGCGGCGATCCTCCCGCTGGTAAAGAAAGACGGCCTGGCGGAGCTGGCGCAGGGGTTGGAATTGAAGCTGCGCAGGAAGTTCAACACTTTTTATGACCAGAGCGGCGCGATCGGGCGGCGCTACCGCCGCATGGACGAGATCGGGACCCCGTTCTGCATCTGCGTCGACTACGAGAGCAAGGAGAACGGGACCGTCACCGTGCGCGACCGCGATTCGATGGAACAGGTGCGCATGCCGATGGACGAACTGGCGGCCTACATCGGCAAGCGGTGCTCGCACGAGCGGGATTGATGGCGCGGGCCATGGGTCCCTCGCCAACGAACGAATTCGATTACGACACTATCGCCCGCCAATACGATCGGCATCGCCGTGTTGGCGGGCCTTTTATTGCCCCGCTGGCGCGGCTGGCCCATGACGTGGGTGCACGGCGCGTATTGGAATTGGGTCCGGGAACCGGAAACAGCGCGCGGGGATTTCTCGATGCGTGGCCCTGCGAGTTGGTCGCGCTGGAACAATCGGCGGGAATGATCGCGCACGCGCGGAGTAAGACGATTCCCGGCCGTTGGGTTCGCGGTGACGCGCGGGAACTGCCCTTCCGCGATGCCTCGTTTGACATGGTATTCGCGGTGCTCGTGCTGCAGCACATTCCCGAGGCGGATGCGGTGATCCGCGAATGCCGCCGGATAGTCGGCGACGGTTGCGCGGCCTTTGTCACGGCACCAAGGGATTTCATCGAACACCATCCGTTGCGTCCCTACTTCCCGAGTTTCTCCAGGATCGACCTGGAACGATTCCAGCCGGAAGGCGATCTGCTCGAATTGATGCAGTCTGAAGGTTTCGCGGAAACGGGACTGATTGCGGTGGAGGCCGAACCCCAACCGATTGACGCAGCCTATTTGGAAAAGATTGCAAACAAATTCATCTCGACCTTTCATCTGATTCCCGACGCGGAATTCCAGTCGGGACTCGCCGCGCTCCGGGCGGAGATTGAACGCAAGGGCCGCTTGGACGAAGATATGGTCTGGCGTTCGGTGGTTGTCTGGGGCCGCACTCGCCACGCGGCCCGGAACGGATGCGCATGAAGCAACACCGCAAGCGAACAAGCCGCGTGCGAAATCGCGACTGGGAAACCCAACACGAACAGTCCTTTTCGCACGACCTCAAGAAACATCTCCGCACGAACACGCCCATCGTACACGTCGCTGCGGCGCAATCTTCCGACAAAGTCCCGGACGACTTCGAGCCGAACGGGCTTGTCGTGTCGCACTCGAAGAAGTGGGCATTCGTGTGGTGGAATGACAAGGAACATCTTTGCCGAATCAGCGATGCCTTGATCGAACGCGACTCGACCATCCTGGCTGCGGGCGACGAGGTCTTGGTCGAGCAGATCGAGGACGGCGAACCCACGGTGCGGGCGGTCAAGCCCCGGCGCACGAAGCTCAGCCGGCACGCGATCGAGGATTCGCGCGTTTCCGAGCAGGTGATCGCGGCGAATGTCGACCTGCTGCTGATCATCGTCGCGGCGGCGAAACCGGCGTTCAAACCCGGGCTCGTCGACCGATATTTGATCTGCGCCGAGGCCGGGGGCGTCGAGCCAATCCTGTGCATCAACAAGATGGACCTGGTCGAGGGAGCGCCCGGCGACGTCGACATCTATCGGGCGCTGGGTGTCCCGGTGATATTGACGAGTTGTAGCGACGGTCGCGGGGTCGAGGAACTTCGCACGCGGCTGCTGGGGAAGATTGCCGTCCTGGCGGGACAGAGCGGCGTCGGGAAGTCGTCGCTGCTGAACGTGCTCGATCCCGGCCTTGACCTCGCCACGCGCGAAGTCAGCACGAGCAACGAGAAGGGGAAACACACGACGACCTCGTCGCGCCTCTACCGGCTCGACGGCGACATCACCCTCATCGACACGCCCGGCGTGCGCCAACTTGGCATCTGGAAAGTGACCTTCCAAGAGCTCGCCTTCTACTTCCCCGAGATCGCCGAGCACGCCGCCGGTTGCCGCTTCCGCGACTGCACCCACTCCTCCGAACCCGGCTGCGCCGTCCGGGCCGGAGTCGAATCCGGCGACATCCCCGAACGGAGGTTCCTGTCATACCTGCGCATCCGCTCGAGC
>CANKTP010000170.1 GCA_947486375.1 Candidatus Hydrogenedentota bacterium
AAATTTCGGGCCGGGGGTTCGGCGCGTCGCGTCCCGATCACCCAGGGCCGCGCGTGGCCGGCGACGAGGCACAGACCCAGTGGAAGAGTCGAAAAATGAAGGGGGACATGGCGGAGGGCCGCGTTCGCACGGATCGGAATCGGGGGCGGTTGTCGCCTGTCCAGGCCGGTATGGCCGTATCTACTCCAGGCTGAGATGTCGCCGGATGTCGTGATATGCGGCTTCGATGAGGTCGCTCAATGCGTCGACGTTCAGATTGTCGCCGGGGCGCAGCTTCACATGACGCATGCGCTTGCCGTTGCCTTCGAGCAAACCGGCGGGATCCGCGAGCGTCGCGCCGCGATAGAAGCCGACACTCGCGTGCGCCTTGAACGCATTGACATATCCGAAGGGCGCGTCCCCCACGCATGCGACGGGGCAGCCGTCGTGGAAGAGTTCGCGGACATCGGCGCCGCAGCCGCGCATGCGCTCGAACCACGTCCACGTCATCGGGCGGAGCGGGTTCGCGACGTCGGGGAACCACGCCTCGATCGTCGGATCGCGCCGGATTGCACCGGAAAACCCC
Source organism: Candidatus Hydrogenedentota bacterium (assembly GCA_947486375.1). Classification (GTDB taxonomy): domain Bacteria; phylum Hydrogenedentota; class Hydrogenedentia; order Hydrogenedentales; genus CANKTP01. Next base: position 566 of record CANKTP010000170.1, read on the forward strand.
AGCAGATCGTCCATCCGGCCAGCGTACCAAATTGCAAACGGTATTGTTCTCATCGCCGGATCGTCCTCCCACGCCAAACGCTACCCGAGTTGACGCCATACCGCAAAGTCGAGATGTCGTCTCATGGGCATCTCGCCCATGAGCCCCCGGCTTATGGCCGAATCGACGGCCTCGGACCAAGCCCATGGGCGAGATGCCCATGCCACGGGGAGCGGCCCCGGCTGGCTTTGGGAAGGTGGCAAACCAGTTGAATTGGTGTTAGCATGGTGGACGGAATATCGACAGCCACGGCAGGAAAGGACACCTCATGACTACTCGACTCATTGTCCGCGCATTGATCGCGGGATCGATTCTCCCGTTCGCCGGGATCGGGACGGCCTCGGCCGAGGGCGTGAACTATGCGAAGGACGTATGGCCGATTTTGGCCGAGCGCTGCGTCAAGTGCCACTCGGAAGAAAAGCACAAGGGCGACTTGCGGATGGATTCGCCCGAGAATTTCCAGAAGGGCGGCGAATTGGGCGTGGTCATCGTGCCCGGGAAACCGGACGAGAGCACGCTGTACAAATTGATCACGCTGCCCAAGGGCGACGACGACATCATGCCGTCCAAGGGCGAGCCGCTGGCACCGGAACAGATTGCGGTGCTGCGCCAGTGGATTGAGCAGGGGCCGAACTACGACGGGTGGGATCCGGCGCTGCTCGCCTCGGTAAAAGTGGAAGAGGAAGCGGCCCCCGAGACGTTGCTCGACCAGCTCGCGAAGGCCGTGCAGCCCGCACCGGAGGAAACCCTCGCGGCGCTCCGAACGGCGGGACCTGCGGCCATGCCCGTGGCGATGGAGAATTCGCTGCTGCAAGTAAACTACTTGGGTGTAGCACCCGAGACGACGGACGAGAAACTCGCGGCGCTGGCCCCAGTGGCCGCGCAAATCACTTGGCTGAACCTGGCGGGGACGAAGATTACCGACGCTGGCCTGCAACATGTGGGGGGACTGACAAACCTGACGATGCTCCACCTCGAGAAGACGGAGATAGGCGACGCGGGTCTCGCGCACCTTTCGGGCCTGGCGAATCTCGAGTATCTCAATCTATACGGGACGAAGGTCACCGACGCCGGACTCGGGCAGTTGTCGGGTTTGGCCAATCTCAAGAAGTTGTACCTCTGGCAGACTGGCGCGACGCTTGCCGGGGTCGACGCATTGAAGGCGAAGATTGCGGGACTCGACGTTAATATCGGCGTCGAATTGGCCGCTGCTGCTGCCCCCGCTGCCGCTGCCCCGGCCGCAACCGAGGCCGCCAAGGCGGACCTATCGCGCTTCTTCGATGCCGATGGCTGCTGCGCGAAGGCGCATGCCGATGGCAAAGCCTGCGACCATCCGTGCTGCGTCGAGGCCGCCGCGAAGGATGAAGTCTGCGCGAAGTGCAACGCCAAGGGGGCGGTCAAGGCGGCGCTGGTTGCGAAGTTCACCGCGGATAGCTGCTGCGCGAAGGCGGCTGCTGAGGGCAAGGACTGCGATCACCCGTGTTGCGTCGAGGCCGCCGCGAAGGGCGAAGTTTGCGCGAAGTGCAATCCCCCGGCCGCAGCGCCTGTCGAGGCCGCCAAGGCGGATCTCTCGCGCTTTTTCGATGCCGATGGCTGCTGCGCGAAGGCGCATGCCGATGGCAAAGCCTGCGACCATCCGTGCTGCGTCGAGGCCGCCGCGAAGAATGAAGTCTGTGCGAAGTGCAACGCCAAGGGGGCGGCGAAGCTCGCCCTGACCGCCAAGTTCACCGCCGATAGTTGCTGCGCGAAGGCGGCCGCTGAGGGCAAGGACTGCGATCACCCGTGTTGCGTCGAGGCTGCGGCGAAGGGTGAAGTTTGCGCGAAATGCAATCCTCCCGCCGAAGCCCCGGCGGCAGCCGAAGCGGCCAAGGCCGACTTGTCGCGCTTTTTCGATGCCGATGGCTGTTGTGCCAAGGCGCATGCCGAAACCAAGGCCTGCGACCATCCTTGTTGTGTCGAGGCCGCCGCGAAGGACGAAGTCTGCGCCAAGTGCAACGCCGGGGGTGCAAAAAAACTAGCATTGACGGAGAAATTCGCGGAAGGCGGTTGTTGCGCAAAGGCGCATGCCGACGGCAAGGATTGCGATCACCCGTGCTGCAAGGAAGCCGCCGCCAAGGGCGAAGTTTGCACCAAGTGCAATCCGGCGGAGAAGCCTGCCGCCGATGCCGCGGCTGCCGCCGCTGCATAGGTCTTCGGTTGCTATTTTATAGATCCAACGTGCGCGCGCTTGCGCGCACGTTTCGTTTCGGCCCGGTTCTTTGGGACTCGCCCATGTCCCGTAGCAGCCTCGCGCCGATGGCCGTCTCCGCGTCCACCCCTTGGGATTTACCCGTATAATGGCCGCGCAACCGAACGATCTCTTCATGCGGGCCGCACGCGGCGAACGCACCCCGCGTCCCCCCATCTGGCTCATGCGGCAAGCGGGCCGGACGGATCCCGAGTACAACCGGTTGAAGGAAGAAGCCGGACTTCCCCTCGAGCGGCTCTTCAGCCATGCCGAGCTTGCGGCGCGGATTTCGCTGTTGCCGAAGCGAATCGGCGTCGACGCGATCATTTACTTCCAGGACATCTTGACACCCCTCGGGCCGATGGGGTCGCCGTTCGTGTTTCGTCCGGGACCCGTGACCGAGAATCCCATACGGAGCGCGGCGGATGTTGCGCGCCTGGCGTCCTACGACATGGCCGCCGAACTGCCGTTCATAGGGGAGACCTTCCGGCTCGTGCGTGGCGAACTTGCCGGGGAACTTCCCGTGCTGGGCTTCGCGGGGGCGCCGCTCACGCTGGCCGTGTTCCTGATCGAGGGCAAAAGTTTCGGCAAGACCGCCGCGACGACCCTTCGTTTCCTCGACGAGGAACCCGCCGCTGCGCACGCCTTGCTCGAAAAACTCGCCGCGATGACCATCGATTACCTCGCGTACCAGATCGAGTCCGGCGCGGCGGCGGTGCAATTGTTCGAGTCGGCGGCCTATCTATTGTCCCCTGCCCAGTACGCCGAGTTCGCCCTGCCCTACCAACAACGAATCTTCGAGGCCATCCGGGGCAAGGTCCCCACGATCGTCTTCGCCCGCGAATGGGACGATGTACGCGACCTCGCCGCCGCCGGCGCGGACATCCTCAGCCTGCCGTCGTCCATCTCGATCGCCGACGCCCGCGCCATCGTTGGCCGCGACTGCGTCGTCCAGGGGAACCTCGACAATCGATTGCTGGCCAACGGTCCGTGGGAGGAAGTCGAGTCCGCTGCCCGCGCCTGTATCGAGTCCGGCGAATGCCACGGCCACATCTTCAACCTCAGCCACGGACTCCTGCAGGAGACCCCGTTCGAGCACGTCGAACGGCTGGTTGATCTTGTGCGAGAATCCTAGCGCCCCGAATTTCTCCGGGGCTTGATGCTTGCAAATCGGAGACCTACATGAAGGAAGTCGGGTTCGGCATTATCGGATGCGGCAACATTGCGCCGATGCATGCCCGTAGTTTGAAGGAGATTGACGGCGCGCGGCTAATCGCGGTGTCGGATGTGGTGGTGCCGAACGTGGAGAAGTTCGCCGCGGAGTACGGCGTGGTGGCCTACACGGATTACGCCGAGATGCTCAAGCGGGACGACGTCCACGCGGTGTCGCTGTGCATCCCGAGCGGGATGCGCTGCGAGGTGGCCGAGGCCTGCGCCCGCGCTGGCAAACACGTCTTGTCGGAAAAGCCGCTCGAGGTGACGACCGAACGCATCGACCGGATCATCGCCGCGTGCGAGGTTGCGGGCGTGAAGCTCGGGTGCATCTTCCAGAGCCGCTTTGCCGATGCGCCCAGGGCGGTACATGAAGCCATCGAGCAAGGCCGCTTCGGCAAACTCATCCTCGGCGATGCGTACATCAAGTGGTATCGCTCGCAGGCCTACTACGACAGCGGCAAGTGGCGGGGCACGTGGAAACTCGACGGCGGCGGCGCGCTGATGAACCAGGGCATCCACCAGATCGATTTGCTGCTGTGGTACATGGGCCCGGCGAAGCGCGTGACGGCGAAGACGGCCCTTGCGGGGCACACTGGGATCGAGGTGGAGGACATTGCCACGGCGTTGGTCGAGTTCGAGAGCGGGGCGATGGGTGTCATCGAGGGGAGCACTGCGATCTGGCAGGGGCACCCGGCGCGGGTCGAGGTCCACGGGACCGAGGGCAGCGTGGTGCTCGAGGATGGCCAGGTGAAGTCGTGGCAGTTCAAGGACGAGACGCCCGCGGACGCGGACATTCGCAAGCGGCTAGGGGCGGACAAGACCCTTGGTTCAGGCTCGGCGGATCCCATGGCGGGCCTGGGGCACGGCGGCCACAAGCGGAATATCGAGGACTTTGTGGGCTCGATTCGGGAAGGGCGCGCGCCCTTCGTGGAGGGACGCGACGGGCGCAAGGCGGTGCAATTGATCGAGGCGATTTACCGTTCGGCGAAGACGAACCAACTGGTGGAGCTATGATGCGTTTTCGGATTTGGCATTGTCGATTGTTGTCCGCGGCGATTCTGGCCGGAACCGGGTTGGGCTGTTCGCCTTCGGAGCCTGCGTCGGTCGCGGACCCTGCGAACGGGAAAGCGCCGGCGACCGCCGTGCCGGAGCAAGCGGGGGGGACGGCCCAAGCTCCGCAGGTCCCCCCGGCTGAGAAACCGGCCCCGGCTTCGACGATCGAGTATGCCCGGTTTGACGGCGGAAGTATCTCGAAGGCAATGTTCGACAAGGAAGTGAAGTTCGTCCAGAGGCAACGGCAGGCGAAAGCGTTTATGGTCCAGCAGACAGTCGGTAAAGCGGCGACCCCGATAGCATTGACCGGGGAGGAGCTTCGTTCGATGCTCCAGAGCATGGTCGACTTGCGGTTGACGTTGATTGTGGCCAAGCGCGACGGGATCGAGGTCTCGATGGAGGAGATCGAGGCGATCGTCAATCGTGACCTAAAGGACGATCAAAGTTTTCGCGACTACCTGAATTGGCAGCAGATCACGGAGGCCGATTTACGCAGGCGAATCCGCGAACGGGAGATATCGCGGCGCTTCATCGAGGTGCGAAGCCCCGAGTGCGCCGCGACTCCCGCGGAAGTAGAGGCGGAGTACGCGCGCCTCGAGGCCGAGGGAAAGATGGAGGAAAAGGCGTCCGTGGATTTCTGGCAGATCCTGCTCAAGGTGAAGGTCTGGGCCGCCGAACCGGAATGGGACGCGGCAAGGACAAAACTCGAGGCGATCCGGGCACGCATCCTCGCCGGGGAAGAATTCGGCACGGTGGCGCGGGAAGCGAGCGAGGACCCGGGGGCGGCCAAGAACGGCGGATACCAGGCCGGCATTCCGAGGGGCATGATGCCGCCGGAGATGGAGGCGGCGCTATTCGAGCTTCCTGTCGGGGAAATCAGCGAACCGATCCGGGTCAGTTACGGATGGCACCTGATCCGGGTCAAGGATAGGCGCGAAACCGGCACACGCCCCCTCGAGCGCGCCGCAGGTGCCGTGGCCGAGTCCCTCGTGGGAAAGTGCCGCGGAGAGGTCGTTGCCAAGATCATGGAACAGGCGCGGAAGGACTTCCACGCGGAAATTCTCGTGAATCCGGCGGCCAAATAAAATGGCCCGGACACTCCGGATCGGGCTTGTCGGAGCGGGGATGTTCGGCGGCGACGTGCATTTGCGCACGTATTGCCAGCTGGAGCGCCATGGGTTGATCCCCTGGCTGGGACGGGTAGGCTTGGATCCCTTGGCCCGGACACTCGGGGACATCGACATCCAGTTGGTGGCGCTTGCAACGCATACGGTGCCAAGCGGCCGTGCGCGGCTCGATGAATACCGTACCCAGGGGATGGACTTCGCGCTGTATTCGGGCGACACGCCCTGGATATCCCTCCTTGAGGCGCATCCGGATCTGGATATTCTCGCCGTGGCGACGCCCGATCACATGCACACCGCGCCTATCCTTGCCGCGCTCGAACGGGGCGTCCATGTGATCGCCGAGAAACCGATGACGCTCGACGCGTGCGAGGCGGACGCGATCGTCGCGGCCTCGCGCAAGGCGGGCCGGCTCGTAGGGGTCGACATGCATAAGCGTTACGATCCCGATCACCTGCGCATTCGCGACGACCTCTCCAAGCGCATCGGCAAGCCGCTCTACGGCTGGGCCGTGCTCGAGGAACCGCTCGATGTCTCGGCGAATGTTTTCCGCGCGTGGGCGGAGAAAAGCGACCCCTTCTCCTATGTCGGGTGCCATTGGACCGACCTATTCATCGCCTATTTCGGCGTGAAACCTGTCACCGTGTACGCTGTTGGCCAGAAGGAAAAACTTCGGCGCGATCACGGCCTCGACGCCTTCGACGCGGTGCAGGTCAAGGTGCTATTCGACAACGGGATGAGCATCGATTTCGTCAATAATTGGATCATGCCGGACGAATTCGAGGCCCCGGTCAACCAGGAATCGCGCCTGGTTGGGACGGATGGTTTCGTCGAGTCGGACACGCAATACCGGGGACTGCGCTATACGGCGGCGGGCGAAGGGACGCGCACGCGGAACACCCACTTCACCCGCAACGTGCGCCGCGAGGACGGCACCGATGCCTATGTCGGCTATGGCGTGGATAGCCTCGTGGTTTGCGTGGCGAAGGTGGCCGAAATGAAATTCTTGGGGAAGACCCTCGGCGAGATCAGCGGGACCTATCCCGACGCTGAACAGGGACGGTTGTCCGTGTTAATCATCCAC
>CANKTP010000171.1 GCA_947486375.1 Candidatus Hydrogenedentota bacterium
GTGACCCCAATGGCACCCGATACGAAATTGGGAGATGCGCTCGACAATACTGCGGTCGGGGCGACCGTATCGACCGTTCGAGACAGGGTATTCGAGACCAAGTTCAAGTTCCCGGCCTGGTCGGTGTACCGTCCCGCGGGAACGCTGACGGACACGAGACCGTCGGCAATGGGGTCCACGTCGAAGTTATACACCAAAATCGTGCGCCGCACGTTGGCGACCGTGCAATTGACCAGCGAGAAATCGGCCGCGGGGTCGAACCCAATCCCAATCTCGCCCATGTTCATCCTGACGGGAATGGTGGCGTTAGTGACGGCGGCGGATGTACTCGTCAAGTTGGGCGTCGGGCGAACGTTGTCGAATTCCCGGGTAAACGTAATCGGCACGGCGTTTTGTTCGCTCGAGGAACGAGAGGCAAACTGGCCCGCCGCAATGGTCGCTGAAACCGTTCCGTTTGACGTGGGGTTAAGATTAAACGTGTACGCTGCCCCGGCTGTAACAAAGTTCGATAGTGTGGCGTTGACCACTTGAATGTCCGCTGCCACGAATCCGGATATGGGCTCACTCGGCGTGGCCGTCACCACGATGGGCGAGGCATTGGTCGGGTCCAAGGCCGTACTGGTCATGGTCATCGTGGGGACAGCCTTCTCCCCAAGTTTCAGCGTCACCACCGCAGCGCTGGCCAACACGCCGACGGCGACAAGACCCAGCGCAAGCGCCCGCAACGGGCCGCCCCCTGTGAGTCGCACCCGATTGCCCCCGGTAAAATCGCTCGATTCGTCGGGACTTGTCACGGCTATTTGTCTATCTTCGCTATTCATTTTCGCATCCTTACCCACTCATGGGAAGATATTCGTCATGGTTCGGGGCAGCCCCGTAAACCTACCCGCAGCCGCGGGGCGATTGTAGGGTGTTGCGCCCGACAAATTCCAATCGGATATCCGCGTTTCCCGCCAATGACGCGCGGAACCATGCCGAAAGATCGAGTCGCCCACTCGATAAGACAGTACTGGCCACCCCCAAGGGGAACAAACCCGCCGCCCGCAGTTTGCGCGAAATCGCGTGTCCCCGTATACTTCTTCCAACCCCGATGGAGAATCGTACCATGTCCGCCACACAAGGCCCCCTGAAGTCCTTCGACGATTGGGAAGATTTCGTACTTGAGCGTTACCCCGAGCCGGGGCCGAGCCCGTCGCACAAGGCCAAGGACGAATACCGCAATTACGACGATCCGAAGCACGAGACCGTGCGCGAATTTTACCGCCTGAATCATCGGCACCAAACGCTCGAATTTGCGCGGAAGAAGAAGGCCGAGTTCGGCGCGCGCAACCGCCGCGCGATGAGCATCTGGGAAGGGGTCGAGTTCCTGAACACGCTCGTGGACGACAGCGATCCCGACACGGACCTTAGCCAAATCGAACACTTGCTGCAGACCTCCGAGGCGATCCGGGCGGATGGACATCCCCGGTGGTTTGTCTTGACGGGGTTGATTCACGACCTGGGCAAGACGCTTTGCCTTCACGGCGAGGAGCAATGGGCCGTGGTGGGCGATACATTTCCGCTGGGCTGCAAGTTTTCGGACAAGATCGTCTATCCCGAATTTTTCTCGCTCAATGCCGATTCGCGGGACCCCGAGTTGATGACCGAGCACGGCATCTACGAGCCCGGCTGCGGCCTGGACAATGTCACGATGTCGTGGGGCCATGATGAATACATGCATATGATCGCCAAAGATCACATGCCCGAGGAAGCGCTGTACATGATTCGCTACCACAGCTTTTACGCGGCGCACCGGGAAGGGGCGTACACCCACCTGATGGACGGCAAGGACGAGGCCATGTTCAAGTGGGTCAAGGCGTTTAACCCGTATGACCTCTACAGCAAGAGCCCCGAACGCCCGGATGTCGCGAAGCTCAAGCCGTATTACGAGGACTTGATCGCGGAATACTTCCCCGCGACGATGATGTGGTAGGCGTGGGCAGCCGAGGGTTGCCGTCGCGGCCATTCCGTTTCGACCGAAGGAACCCGGCATGAAGGCCTGGCGTTTCGCCGAGTTTGGCCGCATCGAGAACCTTGTCTTGGGCGAATGGCCCGATCCGGATGCCGGCGATGGCGAGGTATTGATCCGGCTCAAATTCGCGGCGCTGAACCCCGCCGATAGGCTGTCGGTCGAGGGACGCTATCCCGGGGTGGGCGGGTTGCCGTTGTCCGCGGGGCGCGACGGCTCGGGCATTGTCGAGCATGCCGGGGCGAATTCCGCGTTTCGCGTTGGCGACGCCGTGGTGGTCCTGCGCAGCGAAATTGGCATCACACGGCAGGGCACATTGGCGGAACTTGTGGCCGTGCCGGAGCGATCCGTGGCGCGGCTTCCCGGGGGATGGTCGTTCGAGGAAGGCGCGGCGGCCCCGCTGGTGTATCTCACCGCGTGGAAGGCGCTCGTATCGCAGGGCGGACTCGCCCCCGGACAGACGGTCCTCGTCGACGGCGCGACGGGCGGCGTGGGCATTGCGGCGATTCAACTCGCCGCGGCCTTGGGCGGGAAGGTCGTTGGTTTGACGCGCGATGCGTCGAAGCACGCGGCGCTGTTGGAACTTGGGGCCTTCGCCGCAGTCGACGCCAATCCCGACGGCCTTGAAGATCGCGTGCGCACGTCCTTGGAAGGCGGCGGCGTGGATATCGCCATCGAGAACCTCGGCGGGGCGTATGTGCAGGCCCACCTGGCCTTGGCCAACCCGGGCGGACGCATCCTTGTCATCGGATTGCTTGCGGGGCGGACGGTGCAAGTCGACTTGGGATTGCTCCTGTTCAAGCAGGCCCGCATCGAGGGGGTCCATGTCGGACAATACGCCCCTTCCGAGGCCCAAGCCGCGTGGAAAACCATCGCCGAGACCCTGGACCGCGCCAAGGCGCGGCCCCTGATCGACCGGGTCTATCCGATGGCGGGGGTCCAAGAGGCATTTGCCCGCCTTGCCGGCGGCCACATGGGGAAGGTGCTGATCGAGGTCGCGGCGTAGTATGCTAGGGGTCTTTTGGCGCGGCAACCCGGCAGGCAAGAAAGGGACTTGGTCCTGATGAACGAAGTGAATTCCGATCTCGACGATTCGCACGATTTGTTGGATCGGGCGGAAGATTTGTTGGACGAAGGGGACCTTGACGAGGCCCTCGAGGCGGTACGGACGCTGCAGGGGCGCGAGGAGCCGAGCTCGGTGCGCGGGCGCGCGCTGGCCATCGAGGCGGTGTGCCTCGAGGAATTGGGCCGCGGCGACGAGGCGGAGAAGCTGATCGGCGAGACGATGAAGGAGGAGGGCGATGACGCGGTGTATGTGCTCGCCGCCGGCGTGGAGTTCTCGGACCTCGATGCGCACGATCATGCCGAGATGTTCCTGAAGAACCTGTGCGGGCTCGATCCCTCGAACCACCTTCCCTGGTTCAACCTCGCCATTTCGTTCGGCCGCGACGAGCGTTTCAAGGAGGCGATCGAGGCCTACGACGAGTGCATCAAGCGCGCTCCGGATTTCGGGGAGGCCTACGCGCAAAAGGCGCACTGCACGCGCCTGATGAACGATCTCGATGGCGCGGCGGCCCTTTACCGCACGTATCTCGGCATCGAACCCGCCGACGGGGACGCATGGGCGGCCCTCGCGAACGTCGAGAGCGAACGCGAGGAATTCGACGCGGCGTACGCGGCGTTTGACCGGGCGATCGCCTGCGGGGCCAATGCGCAGGAGTCTTATTTCAACTGGGCGATCACGGCGGCGCAGCGCGAGGACGCGGTCAAGCTCAACGCCTGCTTGACCCAACTCCAGCAACTCGACCCCGAGGGGTGGCGCACGCACTTGATCCGCGCGGAATGGGAGGAGAGCCAGGGAAACCAATGGCCGGCATGGGAAGCGCTGGCGGCGGCGCGCGACGCGGCGCGGGACAGCGTCGAATCGACCGATGACCTGGAAGACGAAGCGCCCGAATACGCCGCGCTTGCGTCGCTCGAATTCGCCGAACGCCACAAGATGGCCGACCACCTCGAGGAAGTTACCGATTACATCTTCTCCCTCGAATTGTTTTCGGATGACATCCTCGATGCCATGAGGATCGCCACTGGGCGCCTCTCGCGCGAGTTGCGCAGCTACCAAGTGGTGCTCGAATTCGGGGGAGGCGAAGACGAGGACGGCGAGGACGAGGGGCCTGTCTACCTGGTCTACGGCGTCGCGGCGGAGGGAGAAGAAGAAGCAGTGCTCCTGGCGACCAAATTCCAGTCCTCATGCGAGGATCCCGACTTTGAAATCTACTCCGTCTCGGCGATCTCCGCGCCCGACGAAGGCCACGTCGGCGTCTACTGGCGCTCCCTCGAGCTAGACATTCCGCCCGGCGGCCGCAATCAGGATTTGAACTAGAAAGGCGAATCGAAGGAGTCGAGTGTCCGCGCACCCTGGTGGGCCGTCATGGGGAGCGGATCGAGATAGCCCGCCGCGTTGAACGCACGCGGTTCCGGCCCTACAATGAACCCATGCCACACCCCGTTTCCAAGGAGAATCGAATCATGTCGCGCACCACGACGTCCCTCGCGCCTGCTGTCCTGGCCATCGCCGCCGCGTTTCAGATCCCCGTCATCGCCGGGGAGCCGGTCATCAAGGAATGGACGGTAATGGAAAAGAACGAGAAGGGCAAGGAAGTCAAGGTGCAGTACATGACCATCGATGGGATCATGGTGCATGAGGAAGACCCGGCCATCCGGCCGCAGCCGCGGATTGTCACGCCCGGACCGGCGCCGGCGGCCCCCCTCGCGGCGCCGTCGGATGCGGTGGTGCTTTTCGACGGCACGAACCTGGACAGCTGGACGTCGACGGGCAAGGGCCCGACGAAATGGGAGTTAAGGGATGGCGCGATGTCGCCGACCAAGAACTCGGGGATGATCCAATCCAAGCAGGAATTCGGATCGTGCCAGGTACACGTGGAATTCGCGACGCCGGTGCAGGTCGAGGGCGACAGCCAGGGGCGTGGCAATAGCGGCGTTTTCCTGATGGGCGTCTATGAAGTCCAAGTGCTCGATTCCTTCGGCAACAAGACGTATCCGGATGGCCAGGCGGGCGCGCTCTACGGGCGAATGCCGCCGTTGGTCAACGCATCGCGCGGCCCCGGCGAATGGCAGTCCTACGACATCGTGTTTCACCGGCCCAGGTTCGAGGGCACGAAGGTGACCCGGAAGGCGACGTTCACGGTATTTCACAACGGGGTCCTCGTGCAGGATCACGCGGAACTTTCCGGCGGGACGGATTGGCGCGGACCGCATTCGATTTCCGGCTACGAACCCCATGGCGACAAGGGGCCCATCCGGCTGCAGGATCACGGCAATCCCGTGCTGTTCCGGAACGTGTGGGTCCGCGAATTGGAGGATTGAGCCGGAACCCCCGTGGGGGGATTTTCCGAGTGCCGCGCATGGCCGTTGCACAGGCCGTAGGCCCGGCTTGGTGGAGCCTTGGTTTCCCGGAATGACGGCAAGGAATAGCGATACAGAGCCATCGCATCCGAATCGCCTTCCGGTTTTTTCAACGCTCACGCGGCCAGAAACCGAAAGTTGACTCTGGGCCCCGGCAATTGCTATTCTTTGTGGGTAACTCAAGTAGAAGCGCCAGCTTCTCACCCGGCCGCCATTCGGTATTGCGCGTGCGCCGGGTCAGCTCTCGATATAGTGGCCCCGTGCCTATTTTCGATCGGCGGAGACCTGGTGTCTTCCGCCGATTTCTTTTTTGTCGAAGTGACTGGGACTCCGCCGGGCCAAACGGCGCTGCGGGAAACGGTCGAGGAGGAAGGTCTGTTCACCAAACCGAGCCAGAAGGACACCACCCGGGTCAACGACATGATTCGCGCGAAGCAAGTGCGGGTCATCAACGACGAGGGCGAGCAGCTGGGCATCATGAGCCCCGAGGACGCGATCAAGACGGCCGAGGAACTGGGACTCGATTTGGTGGAAGTGGCGCCGAAAGCGGAGCCGCCGGTGTGCCGGATCATGGACTATGGCAAGTACCGGTACCAGATGAGCAAGCGTGCGAAGGAATCGAAAAAGCACCAGCACACGGTGACGGTGAAGGAGATTAAGTACCGCCCGAAGATTTCGGTACACGATTTCGATTACAAGACACAACACGTTCGCGAGTTTCTTCGCGAGGGAAATAAAGTAAAGATCACGATTATGTTCCGGGGCCGCGAGATGGCCCACCCGGAGTTCGGGCGCGAGTTGCTGGTGCGAATCCTCGAGGCGGTCAAGGAAGACTGCCAGGACATCCCCAGCGTGACGTACACGCCGATCGAGGGCAAGAACATGAGCGTGGTATTAAACCCCGCCCGCTAGGCATTGCGGATTGCGGGACCACGAAAGGAGCACCATGCCGAAACTGAAGACAAACAAGAGCGCCGCGAAGCGTTTCCGGGCGACGAAGAACGGGAAATTCAAGCGCAGCCGGGCCTTCGGGCGTCACTTGCTGACGGGCAAGAGCCCCAAGCGCCGCCGTGCATTTCGCCATCCCGGCATGGTGTCGGAGAGCGACGAAAAGCGCGTCCGGGCGATGCTTCCGTACGCCTAGTTTAACCGCAACGTCCGCGCCCGGCGCGGCCGACCCGATAAAGGAACCTACCCATGCCCCGAGCTACCGGCGCGCCCGCATCGAGAACACGGCGCAAGAAAGTCCTCAAACTTGCCAAGGGACACCGCGGCAGTCATCACCGTCTTATCAAGACGGCGAAGCAGTCCGTCGATCATGCCGGCAAGTATTCGTACCGCGACCGCAAGGTGCGGGCACGCGATTTTCGCAAGCTGTGGATTACGCGCATCAACGCCGCGACCCGAGCGTGCGGCCTGAGCTACAGCCGCTTCATGATGGGCCTGAAGCTCGCCAACATTGACCTCAATCGCAAGGTCCTCGCGGACATCGCCGCGACCGACGAGCCTCGGTTCACGCAGATCGTCGAGCTGGTGAAGACCCGCCTGGCGGCGGTCTAGGACCAATCTCATTCCAGATACCGAATTCGTCGCCGCGAATCCCCGAGTGGGTTCGCGGCGATGTTCGTTAGGACGTGGCACGGGCGTCTCGCCCGTGGACCCACTTGATTGCCCCGGCCGTGGTTACAAGCCAAGCGATCGGCCCAAGCGCACGGGCGAGACGCCCGTGCCACGACGGAAGGACCCAACCCATGCGAATACTCCCCGCTGTCGATATCCGGGGCGGCCTGTGCGTTAATCTCGTGCATGGAGATTACGCCCAAGAGACCGTCTTCTCGGACGATCCCGTGGCGCAGGCCATCCAATGGCGCGA
>CANKTP010000172.1 GCA_947486375.1 Candidatus Hydrogenedentota bacterium
TACCGGACGCCGGATGGGGAGACCTTCCTGAACGGCCATGCCGACGACGTGAAGGACCTCGATTTACTCCCGCACCCGACCCGGCACATATTCGACAAGTACCCGTATCGCGCGCTGCCGAACCAAGTGCGTCACGAGCCGGCGACGACATCGATCACATCGCGCGGATGCTCGTGGGGAAAATGCACGTTCTGTTTCCAGGGGGGCGAGTATTCGTCGCGCTACAAGCGGCGTTCGCCTCGGAACGTGGTGGAGGAATTGATCCCCCTGGTTCGCGAGCGCGGGTATCGCGAGATCATTTTTTGGGACGACACCTTCGCGGTGAACCCTAAGTGGATCAACGAGTTTTGCGACGAGCTCGACCGGGAGAAGCTGAAGATCACGTGGTCTTGTTACGGCCACATGCGGTCCGTGCGGCCCGAGATGCTGAAGCGAATGGCGCGCTCCGGTTGTTACAACCTTTACTTTGGATTCGAATCGGGTGTCCAGGAACTGCTTGATCTCATCAAGAAGGGCACCACGCCGGACCAGATCCGCGAGACGGTGAAGTGGACGAAGAAGGCGGGCATCCAGATTCGCGGGTCGTTCATCCTTGGGTTTCCGACGGAACGGCCGGAGCAGACGCTCGAGACGATCAAACTGGCGTGCGAGCTCAACGTGGACTGGATGATGTTTTTTCCGTTCCATGTCCTGCCGGGCACGCCGATCGAGGCGCTTGCGCACAACGACGGCGTCATCGTCGAGGACCAACGCTCGGTCCATTTCCCGGCGTATGTGTCGTCCGGATACCAAGATCAAGAGCAGGTATACGCGATGGTGCAGAAGGCGTACCGGGACTACTATCTTCGCCCGGGGTACATTGGCCGGGTCGTGGCGAACCTCATACGGCGTCCCTATCTCGCGAAATCTTATTTCGACGCGGTGAAGTTCTGGTACGAGCTTACGCAGGGCGGCGGAAGGCTCGATGCCACGAAAGACACGGCGGCCACCACGGCCTGATTGCCGGTACCCCTCAAGGGCCGTTATTGGATGTACCCGATCGCCCCTAGTTCTCGTCGGGTTTCCTCGTCGAGCGGGGCCGAAGATTTCGGGGTCGAATAATAGGGGTTCGATTGGTTCGCCCGTGATTGCCGTGCCAATTCATCGGCCAAGCGCTTCGTGGTTGCGGATTCCTCGCCGAATAGGTCGCGCGATTCTCCTGGATCCGTATCGATGTTGTAGAGCCGGCACGCGCCGTCGACACCGCTGCAAATCATCTTGAAGCCGCCCTCGCGCACCGACGCCAACTTGAGGTCAAAGTTCCGGAGCGATCCGCCGGTGGCGGAGAATGCGGGCCGAGCGACAAGGCCCGGGGCGGCGATGTCCCTACCTTGCCAATGAGCGCGGGCGGGCAGCCCGAGGCGCGCCGCCAGGGTGGGCAACACGTCGATAGTCTCGACGGGGGTCTCGATGCGCGCGGGTTTCGCATCGGGGAACCGGATGAACAGGGGGACGTGAATGAGTTCCTGATACAAGGTCCTTCCGTGGCCCAACTCGCCATGTTCCCAGAATTCTTCACCGTGGTCGGCGGTGAAGACGATGACGGTATTCGGGTCTCGCGCCAGGACCGAGTCGATGAGGCGGACGATCTCGCCGTCTACATACCGAACTTCGCCATCGTAGCGGCGCTGGAGTTCGGTGCGGGTGGCTTGGGAAATCTCGGGCGGCGGTCCCCCGCGGGTGGGATCGACGCGATGAAGGGCGATGCGTTCGTAGGTATTTTCCCAGTCGTCGAGGGCGGCCTTGCCGGAGGCGCTCAATTCACCGGCGGGGCCGAATATGTCCGCATAACCGTTGGGCGGCGCATAGGGGCCGTGAGGATCGATATAGTGGGCGTAGAGAAAGTAGGGTCCCGGCGAGGCGGGCAGGACTTGCAGCGCGGTGTCCGTCACGTTTTGCGCGGAGGAGGACTTCAGGAATTCGTAACGGTCGAACCCTTGTGCGAACCCGAAGGTGGCCTGCAGGTGGGGGTTCGTCTGGACGCCGGCGGTGGCGTAGCCGTGGCCCTTGAAGTATGCGGCCATGGATTCCATCTTGGCGGGGAGGGCGTCGACTAGTGCGGAGTTGTCGCGGTCGAACTGCTCGCTCAACCCGAACAACACGCCGTGGGTCTCGGCGTAGAGCGAGGTGAACAGGGAGACCATCGAGGGTTTTGTCCAGGACGATTGGGCGATGGCGGAATCGAATACCGTGGCCTCGAGGGCGTGCCTGGAAAGCTTGGGCATCGTGGGGACGCCGTTGCGAACCGCATCGAGGCGGTCGGCGCGAAGGGTGTCGACGACGATGACGAGGACATTGGGGGAATGGGGCGATTGCTTGCAGGATATCGCGCCGATGGCGATTGTGGCCGCGATGAAGAGGGGGCCGATAGTAGACTTTTGCATGGGTGTTTCGGGCTTGGGTGCGCGTGGTGGATTCATCGCATGTCCGCCGGCAACGGAAGGGATACAAATTGCGAAAGGGCGCGTGATCGCCTTTTGCCGTGGTCGTTGATGAAGAGGGAATTTATGCGTGAAATCGAGGGCATTTATGTCTTAGCCGGGCGCGTGTCCGGCAATGGTGCGCCCGTGTGTCATTCGCAATTCGCCGGCTTCGTTGGCGTCGCAAGGGCATTTTTTCGTTGCCTATCCGGGGAGCTTCGCATGGGTCGTGGTGGCGGCGGCGAAGGGGTATATGTACCCGCCGGTGAGCGTGTAGATGGCGAAACCGATTCCCTTGACGCCCCAGATCAACGCGGCGCCGATGGGGCCGTTGCTGGCGTAGGGGCGGGCGATCTCGATTCGTATGTCCACAAACCCGAGTTCCTCGAGGTAGCGGCGAAGAAGACGCGGCGAAAAATCGAACAAATGGCGCGGGGCCTCGAAGTAGATGGGTAACCAAGGCAACCAGCGCTTGACACGGATGAAATTCTGGACATAGGGGACTTGGATGACGATTGCGCCGCCGGGGGCAAGCCAGTCTCGGAGTTTAGTCAGCGAGGCCCTCGGGTCCTTGACGTGTTCGAGCACGGCGATGATGGCGATGCAGTCCTGGCTTTGGGGCGGAAATTCGGCGGAGTCGATGCTCGCGTCGATGATGGTGGCGTGCGGGACGGCCTTCCGGGCATAGGCCGCGGCGGATTCGCTGAGCTCGATGGCCGTCAACTCGATGGGGAGATCCGAAATCGTCTTGAGGAGACGGCCGTTGCCGCAACCGATCTCGAGGAATCGTCCGCCGTTGGGCATGCGCTTGCGAATGATGCGCTTGAGGTGGCCTTCCATCGCGCCCATGGATCGGGCGGCCATGGCCTCGTCGGAGGTATCGGCATACATGCCGTCGTAGAAGGCAGGAAGCTCGGCGGCGGCGGGTTGGGGCGAAACGTAAACCAAGCCGCATCGGCGGCACTCGCGGATTTGAAAGCCCGACTCGATACACAGCAGGCCGAATTCCCCGGCGCCGCAATAGTTGCAGAAAACTTCCTCGACCTCCTTGATGTCGAGCGGCTGGCTGAAGGTGGTAAAGAAGGATTTCGCGACTTCCATGGAAAATATCCGGGCGGGATTGGCCGAGGAAAACTAAAAAGGGCGGGCATGTCTTTCGACATTCCCGCCCTGAGTGCGTGACATCAAATTTTGGGATTGTCCGTTACCCTCTATCGCTGGATGAACTAGATACCCGGCGGAAGAAGATACGAGAACGAACCGTTGGTCTGGTATTCCGCCAAACGGCCTTGGATGTCGGTCGGTTCGCCACCAACCCATTCGAATTTCGCCGAACCGCGGTTAAACTCCGCATTCGGGACAACCGCACCCGGGCCTTCCGCGCCGGTGTCATCCACGAACGGACGGAAACCAAGGGTCTGGTTCGCAAGCAGCGTGAATGAATTCGCATCGGGGGTTACGTCTGAACCGTCATTACGGGTGTAGGTCACAAACACCTCGATTTCGCCTTCCGTGTTATTTTTGAGGGCGATAAAGGTGCTCGAACCGCTCGATGGCGTCAGAGAGCCGGAAACGGCGACACCGCTGTCCAAGAAGAACGGAACGGTCAACGAGGACGCGAACGCGATGCCGGTTCCCACGAGCATTACTGCCGAAAGAATTGCAATCTTTTTCATTGTCTTTCACCTCCTTCCCAAGGATTTTAACGATCCGGCTTAAACTTACCTAGGAAGAACCCGTTGTCTTGGCCTTCGCATTGCGGCTGGTTTGCGATCCGACAATCCCCGAAGAACTCGCAACCCAATGCAATTAGAAAGCGTCGACCGCAGTGTCACTCCCCAAGAAAGCGCCCAGCACAATGCCGGACTAAACCGTACGTTTCAAGGGCACTGTAACACAGGCGGTATGCGCTGTCAAGGGCTTTTTTTGCTGGGGGAATACGATGGTGCCGTGGAGCCGTGGGGGAAGGGCTGTTTGAGATCGGATTGGCCATGCTATAGTGAGGAGGAAAGGACATGGAACGCATGAATCCATTGTCTCATAACTCATTATTATACAATAGGTTAAGTTAAAGTGGCCATTCCTCTTCTTGAAGTTTGTGGACTTCGAAAATCGTTTGCCTCGCCGGAAGGCAGCGTGTCCCCCGTGGTGAATATTGGGGAATTTTCCCTGGACACGGCGAACCTCGCTGCCCTTCGGGGCGGGAGCGGGTGTGGCAAAACGACCTTTTTAAACCTGATCGCCGGGATTCTCACGCCGGATGCCGGCTCCATTCATATCTCCGGCGAGGCGATGAGCGGGGCGACGGAGGCGGCGCGGGACCGGTTGAGGGCGCGGAAATTGGGGTACATCTTCCAGACGTTTAACCTGCTCCAGGGGTATAGCGCATTGGAGAATGTGCTGTTGGGGATGATGTTCGGCCGGGGCGCCGATCGCGGCGCGGCGGAGGCCCTGCTCGAACGGGTCGGCCTGGCGGATCGGATGGCGTACCGGCCGCGGCACCTCTCCGTGGGTCAACAGCAGCGGGTGGCGGTGGCGCGGGCCTTGGCGAATCGACCCTCGCTGGTCCTCGCGGACGAGCCCACCGGCAACCTGGATCGCCGGAATGCGGCCGCCGCGCTCGATCTCATCCAGGAGGTTTGCGTCGAGAACGGCGCGGCGTTGCTCCTGGTGAGCCATGACGAGGAAATCCTGGGGCGGTTCGACCGCGTCGAGGATTTCGCGGCGTTGAATCTCGCGGGGCGGGAGGGCCCGGCGTGAGCGCGCTCTCCGGAATCCTGCTACTCGTGCGGCGAAGCCTGCGGCAGCACGCGATGTCGACGTCGGTGACGTTGCTGGCGGTGGCGCTGGCCTCGGGCCTGGTCATGGCGGTATTTAGTATCCAGGAACAGTCGCGCGCAGCGTTCACCGGCGGCCCGGCGGGGTTCGACGCCGTGCTAGGCGCGCGGGGGAGCCAGTTGCAGTTGGTGCTGAACACGGTGTTTCATCTCGAGACCTCGCCGGGGAACATTCCGTGGTCGCAGTACAAACAGATCGCGGACGACCCGCGCGTGTCGCTGGCGATTCCGTATGCGACGGGGGACAGCTACCACGGCTTCCGGATCGTGGGGACCACGGAGCAGGTGTTCACGGACTTCGAATATCTTGAGGGAAAAAAGTTTGCGTTTCGCGCGGGTGGCCGGGCGTTCGATCCCGGATACATGGAAGCGGTGATCGGGAGTTACGTGGCGCAGAAGACGGGGCTGAAGGTGGGGGACGAATTTCACCCGGCGCATGGTCTCGCCGAGCAATCCACCGAGGAACACGAGGAGGAATACACGGT
This sequence comes from Candidatus Hydrogenedentota bacterium, assembly GCA_947486375.1. Classification (GTDB taxonomy): domain Bacteria; phylum Hydrogenedentota; class Hydrogenedentia; order Hydrogenedentales; genus CANKTP01. Next base: position 5,782 of record CANKTP010000172.1, read on the forward strand.
CACCGGCATCACGGAAACGACGAACACGCCCTCGGACCGCGTCATTTGGATTCCCATCGAGGGCATCTTCCGGATGGGGGGCCACGTGTTGCGGGCGAACGGCGAGGTCTACGTGGCGCAGCCCGGCGAGGACATCCCCGAGGAGAACCGCGAGGTGAGCGCGGTGATGCTGAAATTGAAGAACGCCCGCGCGGGCTTCGACCTCGACATGACGATCAACAAGCAGGGGAAGGACGCGACGCTGGCCTATCCGATCGGGCGCGTGATGGCGGAGTTGTTCGACAAGATCGGGTGGGTGAACCGGGTGTTCGAGTTGGTGACGTATCTCGTGGTGGTCGTTTCGGCGGCGGCGATCCTGGCAGGGCTATACAACACGATCAACGAGCGGCGACGCGAGTTTGCGATCCTGCGTGCGCTGGGCGCGCGGCGGCGGACGGTGTTCGCGGCGATCGTGATCGAGTCGTCGGTGATCGCGGCGCTGGGGTCCGCGCTGGGGTATGGGGTCTACGCGGCCATCCTGGCGGGGGCGGCGATCGCGGTCCGCGCGGAGACGGGGGTGCAGCTGGACGCGTTCGCGGGGCACGTTTCGCTGGTGGCGACGCCCGTCGCGATGATCGCCTTGGGGGCGCTGGCGGGGATTGTGCCGGCGATCAAGGCGTACCGGACGGACGTGGCGGAGCACTTGGCGCCGCATTCTTGAGGAATGGACTCGATGGACGAGATGGACAGGATGGACCCGATGGACGGGGCCCAGAATTGGGATTGCGTGGCGGGGCCGTGCGACAATCGGGGAAGGCGAACCTTCGGAGGCTGACGCTATGAGTTCACTCGCTGCTGCGATGTTGTTGTGGAGCATTGCCGTGCTTGGGCAGGCCCAAGCGCCGAATGACGCCGTGAAGGCCGGGGTGCCGGAGGAGACGTTGTTCGACGGCGCGACGCTCGAGGGCTGGAAGGCGGCCGACCCGAGTTTTTGGTCGGTCGAGGACGGCGCGATTACGGCGAAGATTACCGGGCAGCACCCGACGGATCGAAACCACTATCTCGTCTGGCAAGGCGGGAAGCTGGGTGATTTCGAGCTGACGCTTCGGCACCGGATTGTCTCGGAGCACGAGGTGAACGGCGGTTTCCAGTTCCGGAGCGAGATGTTCGACGGGGACATCAAGGACGATTGCCGCGGGTACCAGGTGGACAACAACACGAAGACGCCTTGGCTTGTCCGGTTATATGACGAGTTCGGCCGGCACACGCTCGCATGGCGCGGAGAGAGGACCGTGTTTGGTCCCGACGGCGCGCCGGCGACCACGCCCCTCGAGGGGGCAACCGGTCCCGCGCACTTCCGGCTCGAGGCGTGGCACGAATACCGGCTTCGCTGCGTGGGCACGGCCATTACGCTCGATGTCGACGGCAAACTCGTCGCGGAGGTCGTCGACAACGATCCGACGCAGCAGGACTTGTCGGGCATCCTGGCGCTTCAACTGCACAGCGGCCCGCCGATGA
>CANKTP010000173.1 GCA_947486375.1 Candidatus Hydrogenedentota bacterium
ACACGGCAAAGTCGCGAAGGCGATGGTCGCGAAAGGAATTCATGGCGTCTTTCTAATTCGGTTTCCCGCGTATGCACCCCGAAAACAGATGCGGCAACGGGTGTCGACGGCGCTCTTCACGCGGTAACCGACGGAGATGATGGCGTCGAGGTTGTAGAATTCCACCCGCCATTGGACAGAGCGCTCCCCCTCGCGTTGAACGGTCAAGTATTCCTTGACAGTTGCCTCGCGGTCCAACTCATGCTCCGCGAAGATGGTACGCAGGTGCAGGCTGACATTCTGCTTGGTGGTCTGAAACAAATCGGCCATGTGCTGCTGGGTCAGCCAAACCGTCTCGTTCTCCAGCCGGACGTCGATTTTCGCCCGGCCGTCCTCGGCCGTATAGACAAGGAACTGGCCCTTGGAAGACAGATTCGGATCTTCGGAAGCGCTCATGTATCGAGAAACTCCGGCACGTTACCAAGCCCGCTTGGCCATTCGGTACCAACGGCGCGAATTAGCCCGGCGCGACCGATTCGACACACTACACGTTGAACTGCCGCAAGTGGTAGTCGCTATGCACGCCGTGAACGCGCTGCCATTTCTTGAGCGAGATCCGGCCCAGCATGGGCTCGAGCACAATGCGACCCGGATCGCGTTCCGAGCGTTCCACGAACCGGCGCATGGACTCGGTCAACTTCGAGCGCTCGGCTTCGATGTCCTCGGCAGAGTCGTCCAAGAATTGTGGCGAGGCCTTGATTCGGCCCTTCGGCCAGTTCGTCCAGAGCCGGAACAACAGGACCCACAGAATGGGCATCAGCCAGGCCCGGCTCTCGTCCTTCGTCTCGCGCTCCTCGAGGGAGATTTCGAGGATGATTCGCAGGTGGGCGAACATCCGGGCCAACGACATCGTGCCCCACTGCCGCTGCGCGGTGGGACCGAGGGCCTTCACGCGGCGTTCAAACTCCGGCAGGGTGGCGGAGTCGAGATCGATTCTTGCCATGGCGCATTCTCTCCCTCAGATTCTGGCCGAGCAGCACGTCCACCAGCAAGTGTGGTCGAACGTGGGCACGCCGATCAATGCCGCGACCAGGCGGGTAGGGCTATCGGCGCATTCCCGCGAGGAACTCGCCCATGTCGAGCTCGGGGCGGATGCCGAAGCGCGTGAGGGTGAAGTCGTAGCGCAAGGGGTCGTTGGGGACGATCCGGCGAAAGGCCCGGGTCACCTCCATCGCGGTGTTGAGGTCGGCTTGTTTGCGGCGAGTCAGGCGCAGTCCCCGCGCGACCCGGTGTAGGTGCGTGTCGAGGGGCACGACCAATTCCGCGGGATTGACCGATGTCCAGCATCCGGGGTCGATGTCGTCGTTCCGCACCATCCAGCGCAAATAAAGGTGGAGGCGTTTGCACGCGCTCGATTTCGCGGGGTCGGAGAGGAGGCTGCTCGGCCCGCCGAGTTCGGCGACCAACCCGGAAAGGCCGGAGCGTACCGCGATGGGCCCGTCGCCGGTATGGGCGGCGAAGCAGGCCTCGAGCGTTCCCCGGTCGCGCAGAACCCGTCCGATGCCGTATAGGAGCGAGACCAGTTCCTCGCTCGAGGTCCATCGGTGGCGGAATCCCCGGTAGAGCGGCTCGAGCGATGCGGGGGCCGCGCCGCAGAGGAAGGCGGCGGGATTTTGCCCGAGCGGGGCCAGGGCGGCGCCGACATTGGCAAGGATGTGGGCGACCCGTCCAAAGGCCAATCCGGCGGCGACCAGGCCCGCGACCTCGCGGTCGCGATTGCCCGCGTATCGATACACGAACTCGAGGGGATCAGGGTGGATAAATTCGCGGCGGTTGTAAGTTTCGTACAGCGCCTCGAGACGCAGGGCCAGTTCCGGGCGCGTCATCGAGTCAGGGACATCAGGCCCCGGGCGTGTCCGCGGTGACCAACCCGAGGGATTGGGCCACGCGGGAGCCGCTGCGCAGCCGCGGGAGCAGGAGTTCCTTTTCGCCGATAACTTGCCGGGCGATAAACAGGACGCTCGCAGGATGGAGATATCCCAATTCTTTCAGGTATTGCCACCACTGGCCGCCCTCGATCGTCCGGCCCAAGAGCCGTTCCATGACGGCTGCCGGGGTGTCGCCGGGTTCGCTGGGCTCCGCCGTGCTGTTCCCCGCGGCGGCGGCGGCCTCGCGATTCCGCGCTCGCTCCCCGAAGGAATTGACCAAGGCGCAGGCCTCGCTGTAGCGCTTGCAGAACGCGCCCCAATCGGGATCGGTTTGGCGGACCAGTTCGACCAGAAACGCCAAGCGGGTGTCCCCCGCGAAGGCGCGCGCCCGCGCGGAGACTTCGCCGTCGGGCAGAAGGTATTCCAAGGCCGCCTCGACATGGGCCGATTCATCGAGAACGGCCACGCCGTCCTCGGGGCGCTTGGGATAGATGCCGTGCAGGCGGAGGGAGCTGGTTTGGTGATTGGGCACGAGGGGCAAGGGCTCGGGGAAGGCGGCGTAGTCGTAGGACAAGCCGAGGGCGATGCGATATCCGCGGACCCCGTTTGGCAAGTCCCCGGCGGCAACGGCCGCATCGGCTTGCTCGAGGAACAGGGCCTGCATGCGCCGGCGGATGCGGAGCGTCTCGTAGGCCTGCGCGGCGAAGCTGAATTTCCCGAGACGGACGGCATTGTCGCCCAGCCTCATCACGGGGCCCCAGGGGAGCTGCGACGGGCGTTTCGCGGCGAGCTCGGATTGGAGGTGTTTCCAATTCTCCGCGCTGCGAATTTCGTCCAGGGCTTCACGGAAAACCTGTGTGCCGGTCTCGCTTGGAGTGGGAAGCAAGTAGGCATACTTCTCCGTCTCGAATCTTTCCGGCGATTCCTTTCGCGCGGGGGAAAACGAGGCGAACAGCAGGCGGAAATTGACGATGTCGCCGTCGGCGACGGCCTTGGCGAAGGCCTGCGCGACCAACTCGTCGTTGACAATTTTTTCCGTGGCGATTTTCTTTGCCATGAATCAGGCCGCTCCCTGCGACAGGAGCGCCGCCACCGTGCGCGCCCGTTCGTCCCAATCGAACGTCGGGGTCGTCACCTCGTAGTAGGGCAGGCGCTCGAGAATGTCGTGGTACAGGTTGTGGCGGTAGAGGCGGAGGATGCGCGTGGCGTAGCGTTCGTGCGCGGCGTTCCAATTGCTCGCCTCGACGCATTCCTTGTCGCGGCCGGCCTCGAGCATGGCTTCCTCGACGTAGACGCTGAGGAATTGCTTCACCTTCCCGTCGAAGGCCTTGCGCATGCGGTCGTTCGCGGCGGCGTCCGATCCGGGAATCCCTCGCCACTCTTGCTCGAGGGCCTCGAGCTCGCCGCGCAGGGTCGAATAGGCCTCGCACTTTTCCTTGTCGCGGAGGATATACAGGGCGGCGTTGAGCTTGGCCATGTCGAGGAGAAAACTCTCCCGGCGGTCGTTCGTGATCTGGGTCGAGGCGATTTCCTGCACGAGGTCCTTCACCTTTTTGCGGTAGGTCTTCCGGATTTCCCCGGGGTTCGCGCCGGGCTCGAGGCCCAACACCGCGTAATAGTCCACATAATGCGAATCGTTCATGATGCGGCCTTTCCCCTGGGGGTCCTCATTTCTTCCGGGCGAAGACGAAATTTACGTCCTTCGCGCCATCCGCGGTCACCGTGACCGTCGCCGTTTGCGTGCCGAGCCGTTCGTGCCAGGCCTCGATCTCGTATTCGCCCGGCTCGAGGCCCTCGATGGAATACAACCCGTCCGTGGCCGTGATGTCAAAGTAGGGATGATCCATCACGGCGCAGAACGCCATCATCCACGGGTGCATGTCGCATTTGAGGCGGAACATGGTCTCGGCCTTGTCGAACGAGATCACGGTCTCGGTCATGGTCTTGACCATCGTCTTGTTGAATTCCTTGTTTACCTTCGGGAACCCGTGGATGTTGTGTACCGTCCCGTCCGGATTAAGGAGCTTTATATCCTGCCCTTTCATCGCGGCGAACACATGCGGCGCATAGCGGCAGCCTTCCTGGGTCAGCACGACGGGTTCGGTGGGCACGGGATATTCCTTCGCGGGCAGTCCCTTGCTCACGCGAACGAGGATATTCGCCATCGTTTGCCCCTCGCCCAGGACCAGGGCCTCGTCCTTCATGGGCTCGGTGTGCTTCGAGTGGCACACCGGATCGCCGCCCATGTCGATAGTCTTCATCGCGGGCGGCTCGCCCTCGAAGACAATCTTTCCCGAGATCGATGCGCCCATGGCGGAGAACGGGAGCAGACACGCAAACGCAACACGGCAAATTAAAGTTTTCATTGGGGAGCGGATCCTGGTTGAACGGTGACGGTTGGGGCAGGCGGGGAGAGCGTGTCCGGCGGCGATGCCGCGGGTGCGGGACCCTCGAGCGCCCCCGCCTTAATCCAGACGCGCAATGCGTGCAATTCGTCCGGGCTAATCGGCTTCTCGCCCTTGGGCATTTGCGGTTTGAGTTCCCCGCGGATGTATTTTATAAACGGGCTGGCGTCGGGATCGCCAGGGATGATCGCCCTTCCCGCCTTCTTTCCCTCGGCCTCGACCAGGGGAGCGGTTTCGAGGTCGAGCCCGCCGCGCGCCTTGTCCATGTTGTGGCAATCGATGCAGGCTTCTTCCAAGACCGGCCGGATGTCGCGTGCGAATTCGATCGAGGCGAGTTCCGCCGGCTCGATCTCGCGGATCGGTAAAAGTACGTCTGTCGTACCCGCCGGGACGCCGGATGCCGCGCCGACTTGCATCGGTTCCACGACATGGGCGACGCCAACCCCGTGTATATATACCAACGCCCCGCCTAGGTGTCCGGCGACAGCGGTCCACGAGGCCGTCGCCAAGCCGGCGATCATGGCCAGGGTCATGGCGGTCGACTGTACCCAGCGCGGCCGGAGAAGGCTGAGGGCCATCAGCGCAGTGGTGACGAGCGCGAAAATCCACACCTTCTCGGCGAAGAATTCGTGCTGGCTCACCAAGTCCCATACGTTGCCCGGCAATGCGCCCGAGAGTTCGCTCCGGGCGCGTTCGCCGGTGTATTTCGCCAGGAACGCCGAGCCTGCGAGCGCGGCGTAGCATGCGACTGTCAGTCCCCGGACGGTGGCGCGTTCCCGCGCAATCGCCGCGCTGATGAAAATAAGCGGGACCCCGGCGAATGCGAGGCCGAGAGGCGCATGCACCGCGAGCGCGTGCATCACCGGGGGGGTAAGCCAAAACTCTAGCACTTCCATGATGGTATCCGATTGTAGGGGCGTGGGCGCTGTCGCAACGCCCGATCAATGAGGGCGCGGGCCCCATCGTGCAGCCTCACGGGGGCACTTCCGCCGCCGGGACGATTTTCGGCGGCCCAACCTGCCCAAGCCTTGAGTACCCTGAGATGAAAAGAATACCATGCCCGCGAGAGCGGCGCAAAACGGTGACGCATGTCCGGCCACGTACGGAGGAATTCGGCATGGGCGATTTCAAGGGCTTCCCCGATGCGGCATTCGCGTTCTTGGAGGGGTTGGCCACACACAACGAGAAGAAGTGGTTTGACGCGAACCGGGAGACCTATCAGGAAGCCCTGATCGCCCCGGCGGTGACCTTCGTCGAGACCATGGCGGGGCCCCTGTCCAAGATATCCAAGACCCTCCGCGTAGAACCTCGAATCAACGGCTCGATTAGGCGTATCAACCGGGACATTCGATTTTCAAAGGACAAGGCGCCCTACAAGACGCACCTCGACATCATGTTTACCGAAGGCGATGCGCGCATGTGCGGCACGTCGAGCCTGTTCTTCCGGATGTTCGGAGATCGCCTTGTTATTGGCGCGGGCGCCCACGATTTCTCTAAGGAAGCGATTGGTCCCTACCGGGACGCCGTCGTGGACGCGAAACTGGGCCCCGCGTTGACGAAGGCGATCGGTGCGGTGAAGAAGGCCGGCAATAAGACGGGCGGCGCGCACTACAAGCGCGTGCCCACGGGCTATGGCTCCGGACATCCCAATGCACCCTACTTGCTGCACGGCGGCTTGTACGCCTACGCCGAGATGCCGATCCCGAAGGAAGCCTCTTCGTCAAAGCTCGTCCCATTCTGCATCAAGCGCTACGAAAATTTGGCGCCGTTGCATAACTGGCTTCGGGACGCGCTCTCGCGGTAGCGCAGGCCGACAGGCCCAGAGTGTCCGGTACCGCGATTGACACGGCCCTCGCCCGCCCCCCACAATCACCCGATGCTCGACGACAACGAACGCTACATGCAGGCGGCCCTTGGCGAGGCGCAACGCGCTTACGACGAGGGGGAGGTCCCCGTTGGCTGCATCATCGTCCACGATGGCCTGATCATCGGGAAGGCGCATAACCAGCGCGAGACCCTCCAAGACCCGACGGCCCACGCCGAGGTGCTCGCGATCACGCAGGCGGCGAACCATCTTGGAAGCTGGCGGCTCGAGGGGGCGCGGTTGTATGTGACGCTTGAGCCCTGTCCGATGTGCGCCGGGGCGATCATCCTCGCGCGGCTCGAGGCGGTCTACTTCGGTGCGACCGATCCCAAGGCCGGGTGTTGCGGGACCTTGATGAATTTACTGGGCGATTCGCGGTTCAATCACATGCCGGAACTCCACGCGGGCCTGCTCGCCGATGAATGCGGGGCGATCCTGACGTCGTTTTTTCGCGAGATTCGGCAGCGCAGGGGAAATTAGGGACAGTCGCCTATTGTTCGATATTGTCTCGAAAGCCTCGATCCTGCGCGTGGGGCCGGGGGTGCCGAAAAATCACGGGTATACCGCTGTAATCGAATAATAGGTGACTGTCCCTATTTTCCCAACCGCCAATCGCCGTTTTTATTGGGCCCATGTGGCTTTGGTATAATCCGCGTTCCCCAAGGCCCTTTCATTCCGGAGTGTTCATGAGCGAACCCTTGCTTGATCAGCTTATCGATCTGTCCCGTTACTTGGGCGACCCCGCGCGCGGATACGCCATCCTTGGCGAGGGCAATACGTCGGCCCGGATCGACTCGGAGCATTTCTGGGTCAAGGCCTCGGGCACGACGATGGGGACCATCGAGGCCTCGGGGTTCGTCAAGGTTCATCACCCGACGGTCATGGCGATTCTCGACGATTCGTCCGCTGGGGATGAGGAAGTGACGCGGGTGCTCAAGGCCTGCCTTGTTGACCCGCTTGAGACGCGCCGTCCGTCGGTCGAGACGATGCTGCACGCGTTGTTGCTGGCGTATCCCGAGATTCGCTTCGTCGGCCATACGCATCCCGTCTACACCAACATGTTGCTGTGTTCGAAGGTTGCCGAGG
>CANKTP010000174.1 GCA_947486375.1 Candidatus Hydrogenedentota bacterium
CGGTTATGAAAAGATCGGCATGGACTTGGGGCACACCTTGAGCCGATCGGGCTTCGGTTTCCTACACGACGGGACAGTGGACAACCTCGTGACCTTCCTGTCATCTCCCGCGTTCAACCCGGAGACCGATCAGGAAGTCTCGGACATGGTTGCCTTGATGCTGGCGTTCTCGGGTTCCGATTTCGGCGATCCGGAACAGAACCCTCCCGATTTCGACCAGCCGGTCGCGTTGCCGGAGGAGCCGCCCTCGTTGCAAACCAGCAACGACTCCCATGCGGCGCTTGGGCGGCAGATCACGCTCGACAGCGCGACAAACGACATGGGACTCCTCGACCAACTCACTACCATCGCCGATTCGGGCAATATCGACATCATTGCGAAGACCTCGATCGAGGGAGCGGAGCGCGGGTGGTGGTATACCGGCAGTGGAGAGTTTCAACCCGACGATAGCGGGACCCCGGTTACGCTGGCGACAGTAATCGGCCATGCGGCACCCGGCGGCGAGGTGACGTTCACCGCGGTGCCCGAAGGCGCGGGAGAAAGGCTCGGCGTTGATCGGGACGAGGACGGTTTATACGACTTTCTCGAACTTTCGGGCGAGGGCGAAGGTGAGGGCGAAGGTGAGGGCGAAGGTGAGGGCGAGGGCGAGGGTGCAACACCGGTAGTTTTCGTCGACAAGGACAACGACTCCGGTATCGAGAATGGCCTGAGTTGGTCCACCGCCTTCACGGCCATTCAGCCCGCCATCGACGCGGCCCGCGACGAGGTGGTGCGCGACCCTGCAGTCACTTACGGCGAAGTTTGGGTCGCGGACGGGACCTACGGCGAAATTCGCGCCAATGGCGGCCAGATCATACTCGAGTCGGGCGTGCATCTCTTGGGCGGATTTGCCGGGGACGAAACGATTGCCGGGGAACGCGATCCATTGTCGCATTCGGCTGTCCTCGATGGCAGCGCCTCGAACGGCGGGACCAAGGCCGAACGGGTCCTCCTTGGCGAGGGCACCGTGGATTCCATCCTCAGCGGATTTACTGTCCAAGGCGGAGGTGGCGCGCAACGCGGGGGCGGCGTTTATTACCTCAACGCGGACACGGTGACCATCGAGCAATGCGTCGTCCAGGACAATACCGCGACCCAAATCGGTGGCGGAGTCTGCCTGGATCAAACGGTCAATGGGATTGTCGATGCTTGCACATTTGCCGGCAATCGTTCCGACGGCGACGGAGGCGGACTTCGACTGCACAATGCCGAGGCCTCCGTTCGCGACTCAATCTTCCAAGGCAATTCATCCGGATCCAAAGGCGGCGGCCTGAGCGCTTACGGATCCACTCTCCGCGTTGATCGGTGCCTATTTGCCGACAACGACGGGCGTCAGGGAGGCGGGATCGACGCCCACGAGGGCGGCGAAGCCCTGGTCAGTAATTCGATATTTCATGGTAACGAAGCCTCGGACCACGGCGCGGGGTTAAATTTCGTTTTTCAGAACGGTATTCTCGTTTCGAATTGCACGGTGGTTTCGAATACCGCCCAGACCCGCGGCGGTGGATTGCTCGCGCACAGCAGCGCAGGCGCGATCAAGAACACCATCTTCGTCAACAACAACCACGCGGCCATTTACGAGAACGACGACTCCGCTGACCTCGTCATCGCGAACAATCTTTTTCACGGCAATCCCGACGGGGCGTACTTTGACGAGGGGTCGACGATGATCGCCCTTGCCGAGGGGCCAGGGGGAATCAATGACTCCCTCGTCGAGGCCGAGGCCAATCTCGACGCCGATCCGCAGTTCATCGATCTCGAAACCTTTGATCTCCGCCTAGGTCCAAACTCGCCAGCCATCGACGCGGGAGATTCAGAGCGCGCTCCCCCCGTCGATTTTCGAGGCGTGGATCGACCGCAGGGAACAGGAACAGACATTGGGGCAATCGAGCGTACAGACCTTGATGGCGGCGAGGGCGAGGGTGAAGGCGAAGGCGAAATCCGGGTCAATCCGATTTCGTACGCATACGGCAGCGTCCCGATTGGTCGCCACACGGACAAGAAATTCACGGTAAGCAACGTGGGTGAAGGGACATTGCTTGGCAGTGCAAGTGTCGAGGCCCCGTTCAGTGTCGTCAACGGTGGAGTCTATTCGTTGGCAACCGGTGCCTTGCGCGATGTGTTCGTGCGGTTCAGCCCGGCTAGCCCGGGGAACTACACCGCCGAGCTGATCTTTACGGGCGGCGGAGGAACCAGCGTATCCCTTTCCGGCGTGGGTGCTGAAGGTGAAGGCGAAGGTGAAGGTGAAGGTGAAGGTGAAGGTGAAGGTGAAGGTGAAGGCGAAGGCGAAGGCGAAGGTGAACTCAGCATCATTACGAGCTCGGTCAATTTTGGTGACGTTTCTATCGGCGGATCGAGCCCGAGAACGGTGATCTTTTCGAATATCGGAACCGGAAACTTGGTCGGTGCCGCTACTATCGATCCGATCGACGCTCCTTTTGTACTCGCGCGCGGATCAATCTACTCGCTGTCGCCCGACGACAATGAGTCCCTGACCGTCCGATTCAACCCCATCGCCGAAGGCCACCACTCCGCCGAGCTCGTGTTTTCCGGCAACCATGCCGAACAGCGAGTCTCCCTTTCCGGCGTCGGGACTGAAGGTGAGGGTGAGGGAGAGGGCGAAGGTGAGGGTGAGGGCGAGGGCGAGGGCGAGGGCGAGGGCGAGGGCGAGGGCGAGGGCGAAGGCGAAGGCGAGGGCGAGGGCGAGGGCGGCGGAGGGTGTTCGTCGGGAGCTGGCGGGGCAAATTCGAATGGGCTTCGCCTAGGCGACGTGTTGTTGCTCCTTGGTTCCGTTTTCATCATGTTGACGCGCCGAACAGCCCGGATGGCCAGACCGATCAAATTCCGAGAATAGGAGGTCTTCCCAAGTGGCGAACCTCGATCGCCTGGATCGGCCGGTTCGAGGAGCGAAAGGCCCCACTCTCACCGCAACGCACCGTGTTTGATGTGCAGTATATGGATCGTATTCCCCCGGATTGAGAACACAATTCGGTAGACGTAGCGCCGTTTGCCGTGCAGAAGATGCCGGATTTCCTCTGGAAACGCGTCGTTCTCCGGCGCAAGTGGGCAACGCCTTGGGGACTGCTTGAGCGACTCGATGGCCTTGGTCACCCGCATGTACCAGCGTCTCGCGTCCGGTTCGGAATGCTGCGCGAGCCAATGCGTGGCGGATTCCAGATCACGCTCCGCCGTGACCTCGACTATGATGCGATACGTCACTTCCGTCGCAGGTAGGGGTATCGCTCTTCCAATGCGGCGAACACCTCGCTGGCCGGTCGCCCCTGTCCCGCGCGCATGGATTCAAGACCCTGCCGGATTCGCTCGATGGCGTTATTCTTCTCGGCTTCATCAACAAGCTGCTGATAGGCTTCGGCGCTTTGCACGACGCATTCCGCCTTGCCGTTGAGGGTGAGCACCAAAGGCCGCCGGGTCGCGCGCATCCGATCTAGCAATTCCGTGGTCCGTCGCTTGAAGTCAGTGAGAGACAGGATATCTTCGGAAACATTTAGCATGACGAAAACCTCATCGAATTCGCACCGAATTAGATGCTATCTGCATACCCTATTCCCGATCAAGTCTGACCGGAAGGGCGAGAAACAGGAACTGCGGGCTCTTCGCCCCGTATTTCCCCAAATTGCGCAATCACCCGGCAATTGCGGCACGAAGGGTTCGGTTCGCACCAGTCGCGGTGGATTTGCAACAGGCCTTGCTGGATTCGGAAATCGATCTTGGGAAACCCGGCGCGTCCGAAGAGACGGGGCAGCATGATTTTCTGGATGGTGTTCTCGGGTTCGGCCGGGAGCGATTCGAGGAACGCGAAGACGGTTTCCTCGCGGCGGCGGTCGCGGCGCTGGCGGGCGAGGGCCAGCGCGGCCGGGACGAAGACGTTGCCGACGATCGAGCGCACGCGGCCGGAGCCGATCAGGGCGTTCGCGCGCGCCATGGCCTTGCCGCGCCAGGTGCATTGGCGCGCCCAGAAACCCATCGGCGAGGGGAACAACGTCTCGAAGGCCGCGCGGCGTTTTGCCGGGGTGAGGTCCTCGCGCCAGATGTCCTCGAGGGTGTCCGCCATCCCCCTTGCCGCCGTGCGCGCAACGAAACGGGCAATCCCCGCGAGACGGCGTTCAGGGCCGTTGTTGGGGCGCACCCCGACACGTTTCCATTCGAGCGGCAACGGCTTGAGTCCGTCGAGCCGGGTGCGCCGGAGTTCATCGAGACGCAGGAGATGCGGCGGATCGTTCTCCGCGTTGGGTTCCGGGAGGAGTCCCGTGATGGCGAAGTAGGCCGCCTCGAGAAGTTGGGAGTCCTCGCGGGCCAATTGGCGCGCGCGTTCGTACGGAAGGTGCCGTGCGACGGACTGGAACTCAGTCTTGAAGCGTTGATATCCGCAGGCGGACAACACGGCCTCGTAGAGCGCTTGGTCGACGCCGAGCCGTTCCATGCGATCCCGGAGGACGTCGGCCTTGAACAAAAGACGCCACTCGCCCGCGAGACGGATCAACTCGATCAGCCGGTCGGCTTGCTGCGCCTCGGCCAGGGCCGCGCAGTATCCGTGGCTTCCCTCGACACGGTAGGGGTAGTCGTCGAGTTGGAGCCGTTCGGCGATGGCACCGGCGGACTCTTCCAAATAGTTTCCCAACAGCAATGTGGGGACCGGCTTTCCCGATGAGGTCAGGGGGGGCGACACCGGGGGAAGCGTATCGAGGACGACGTTCACGCCGACGCCATCGTAACGCCGGTCGTCGTGATGGCCGTGCTGGCGCCACCCGGCGTGGGCCAAATGAATCTCGACATCGCAGGTCCGCAGCCGTCCGTTGATTTCGAGCTGGGCTCCCTTGAAGTCGGGCCCCTCGCCATGGTTCCACCATCCGGGCGAGATGACCGTGAGGGAACGTCCATCGTCGAGCCGCAGATCGTCGCCCCGGTAGAGCCTGTCGTACCAGATGCACTGCACCGCATCCTCGCCCGGAACGAGGCGATCCTCGCCCACGCGCTCGGCGCGGAGCATGCGCAATCGGCCGTATCGATCGGAAAACTCCGCCACGGGTCATCTCCACCCACTTCGAACCATAGGGCGCCTGGTGTACACCTATCAGTCGGATTCGGGGCCGGAATCCTCTTCCGCGACCTCGCCCGGGAATTTCTCCAATGGGAGGGCGCCAGGCGGTTCCAAGGGGAACCCGAGTTCAAGTTGTTGTTGTTGAAAGAATCGATAGCGCTTGAAGAGCTGGATCAATTGAAGCGACGCGGACGAGGCGTAACTCCCATTCTCGCCGACGCGCTGGACAAGCCCCTCGAGCAAGGTCGAGAACTCGATCACATGATCGACCTCGAGACGCGCGAGGACCTGAAGCGCGGCGGCCCGCGGCGCGGGAGAGACCGGGAGTTCGCTGAGGACGAGGATGTGCTGGTACTCCGCGGCGCCGAACAGGGCACGAGCGGTGCCATGGGATTCGCGCCGTGCAAAGGCCGTGACGGTGGGATTCGCCTCGATGACCGATGCGTAAAACCGGTCGGCATGCCACGCGCGGACGGACACGGCGCCCCGTGCGATCGAGGCGAGTCCGCCTGCGTCCAACTCGAACTCCGGGACCGCGGACGATGGCGCAAGGGCGTTCTCGACGAAGAAATGCGGGTCGCGTTCCGAGCGCTGCCAGAAGGGCATCACCCGGAACAAATTTAGCTCGAAAAATTCGCGCACCAACTGGAGGTCCAGGCCGTTCACCGCAATCTCCGTTTTCGTGCCATGCCCGGCTCAGCCCCCGCGCAGGGCTTTGCCGATCTTGTGTCCCGGATCGAGATCGCCCACGCGCAGCCCCAATTCCCGCGCACGATCCGCCTGGCCCATCCGCTGGAGGCAGAGCCCCTGCTTCGCGAGGACATCCGCCAGGGCGAAGCTCTCGCCATACGCCGTGTACGACTTGCCGTGCCGCGCGTGTCCCTGGGCCGTCCGGTAGTGATCCAGGGCGGCGGCGAAATTGTCCTGGACGAAGGCCACCTCGCCGCGAAGGTAGTGACTCTCGGGCTTGTCGCCGCCGGTTTTCTCGATGGTCGCCTCGAGCAATGCGTCCGCCTTCTTCAACGCGCCGCTGGCGGCCTCGTAGTCGCCCGACAATTTGGCCGCGCGCCCGAGCAAGTAGAGCCCCGGAAAGGTGTTCACTCCGCCGCTGGCGATCGCGGCACGCGCCTCGTTCATCGCGGCCGCCCACGCCCCGGACTGGAAATTCGCCTGGGCCAGGCCGAGCCGGGCGCGCGCGCTTCCCGCCTCGAGCAGGAGCACCTGCTGGAATTGGCGCCGGGCCTCGTCCAACCGGCCCGCGGACAACAGCGCATACCCGAGGTCGAGGCGAGGAAGGAGCTGCTCGGGCCGCTTGGCGAGGACCTGGGTCAACATGGCGACGGCCAGGTCGGCCTTCCCGATGCGCAGGTAACAGCGGCCGAGTTGATGATAGGCGGCGGACATGGAATTGTCCAAGCGGATTGCCTTTTCGAAGCCGCGCACGGCGCGATCGACGTCCCCCGTCATCGCGGCGGTGACGCCCTCGTCGTAGTAACTCTCCGCATCCTCGCCGCCGAATGCCATCGCCTAGTCTCCCCGCCTATGCTTGGAGCGCCTCGAGCGCCCGCCTCGCCTGCGCTTCCGTCACGTCTGTCCGGTGGACCACCTGCCCAAATCCGCGGGCGACGACGAATTTCATCGTCCCGGCGCGGGCCTTTTTGTCGCGCCTCATCGCCTCCAGTGTAGCATCGACGGGAATGCCGCGCCAAGACACGGGCAGCCCGCAGGCGGCGATGCAGGCCCGCTGCCTCGCCTCAAAGGCCGCGTCGACCAATCCGAGTTCCCGCGCCAACGCGCCGGCGGCGATCATCCCGAGGGCAATGGCCTCGCCGTGGAGGAACTGCGCGTACCCGGTCACGGCCTCGATCCCGTGCCCGAAGGTGTGCCCATAGTTGAGGTTGGCCCGGACGCCCTGCTCGGTCTCGTCCTCGGCCACGATGGCGCCCTTGATCTCGCACGAGCGGCGCACGGGAACCTGCAGGGCGTCGAGGTCCTTCGCAAGGATGCGCGCGGCGTGGGTTTCGATGTGCGCGAACAAGGCTTCGTCCGCGATGACCCCATGCTTGATCGCTTCCGCCAGCCCTGCCCGCAGCTCACGATCGGGCAGCGTCCCAAG
>CANKTP010000175.1 GCA_947486375.1 Candidatus Hydrogenedentota bacterium
CCCCTCGTTCTTCAAGCCCTTCGAGATCGTGCTCAGCCTCTTCAAGCCGCCCACGTATGGCACCATCGATCCCACGGTGATGATCGGCGTGGCGTTCATCCTTTTCTACGGCTTCATCCTCGGCGACGTCGGCTACGGGATCATCATCGTCCTGCTGTCCCGCCTTCTCAACGCCAAGATGGGCCACAGGCACGAGGGCGTCAAGTCCGCCGCGACCATCGGGACCTACATGGGCGTCTCCGGCGCCATCTTCGGCGCGATTTACGGCGAATATTTCGGCAACTTCATGGAGAAGTTCGTCTTCCCCGAATTGCTCGGCATCGAGGAATTCCACCTCTACCTGTTCCACCGGGCGCACGATTACAACACGCTGCTCATCCTGGCGCTGATGTTCGGCGTCATCCATGTCCCGTTGGGGCTAATCCTCGGCATTCGCGAAAGCCTCAAGCACCATCACACGGACCACGCCATCGAGAAGCTCGGCATGCTCATGGGCCTGGCCGCGCTCGGGATATTCGTGTGCAACTACTTCGGCGTGCCGCCGTTTTCGCTGCAACCCTTCGTCTATGCAGGGGCGGCGATCTTCGCCGTCGGCGTCATCCTAATCTTCAAGGCGATGGGGGTCATGGGCCTTCTCGGCCTGCTCGAGATCATGTCGCTCGGCGGCAACGTGCTGTCCTACGCGCGTCTCATGGCCCTCGGCGTCGCGGGCATCGCCCTCGCCGATATCGCCAACATGCTCCCCGGGATGATGGGCTACGCCATCGGGATTCCCGCGGCGTGCGGCGTCCACGCCTTCAATATCGCCCTAAGTATCGCGAGCCCGACGATTCACTCGTTGCGTTTGAATGTGGTCGAGTTTTTACCGAAGTTCTATAACCCCCAGGGGAAAGCATTTAACCCGTTCAGGAAGGAGACACAATGGTAACCAGGAGTCTAGTCGCAAAGTTGGGGTTCGCCGCGTTGGTGTTGATCGCGGGGATGATTACCTTCATGCCCATGGCGGTCGCACAAGATCATGCCGCCGAGGAAGGCGCCGCACCCGCCGCGGGCGGCGATAACGGAATGCGCGGAATCGGCCTCGGAATCGGCGCCGGTCTTGCCGTCGGACTTGCCGGTATCGGCACGGGCCTCGCTCAATCGGGCGTGGGTGCGGGCGGTACGGGCGCAATCGCGGAGAAGCCCGAGCTGCTCACGAACGTGCTGATTCTGTTCGCGATTCCCGAGACCATCGTCATCCTCGGGTTCGTGATCGGTTTCCTTCTCTTGAACCAACTCTAGCCCTCGCATTTCCGATCGGTTCCTCATGAAGGGCTCAGCCTTACTAGAGACCATGTCCCGGCAAATCGCCGGCGCGTGTGCCGAACGCCTCTCGGGTGCGAACGCCGAGAAGGACGTCATCCTCGCCGATGCCCACGCCAAGAGCGTGGCGCAGCGCGAAGCGACGCTTCTTGCCGCACGCACCGAGAAGGACGATCTCGACCGCTTCCGCCGTCAACTCGCGGAGGGCGAAGCCGCGCGCGCCGACTTGTCGATGAAAAACGACATCGTCGAGGCCGTGCTCGCCGCAGTCGAGGCGGAGATCGAACAGATCGTCGCCGGACCTCAATTCCCGGCCACGCTCGATGCGCTTCTGGCCGAGGTCATGGCCGTCGTGACGGGGGAATTGGTGGTGCTTGCGCCGCCGACCCAGGTCGATCGCGTGCGCGCTTGGCTCGCGCAAAACGGTCGCGGCGGCGTTGCCGTCGAGGCCTCTCCGGCGCATCGGGA
Source organism: Candidatus Hydrogenedentota bacterium (assembly GCA_947486375.1). GTDB lineage: Bacteria > Hydrogenedentota > Hydrogenedentia > Hydrogenedentales > CANKTP01. Next base: position 1,771 of record CANKTP010000175.1, read on the forward strand.
CGGTGTGGCCGTCCAGGACCCCAAAAGGACCTACCGCGTCTCGAACACCCTTGGCGGGCGCTTCAATCGCGTCAAGGGCGAGGCGCGCAAGCGCTGCATGCAGACCCTGTTCGGACACGCAACCCGCGAAGGAGCGCACTAGTCATGGCCGATAGTCTTGCGGCGCATCTCAGCGCGCGCGTGCGCGGCATGCGTAGTTCGCTGTTGTCCCGCGCGGATCTCGACAGCCTGCTTGATCGAGACCCCGCCGGCATGGCGGATGTGCTGCTTGCGACGCCCTACGACAAAGAAATGGCCGAGTCGCTGACGCGCTACGCCGGCATCGACGCCGTCGAGGATGCGGCGACCCGCAATCTCATCAATTCCTTCGCCCGCCTTCGGTCGCTCGGTCGGGGACAATTGTTGGGTGCGTTGACCGACACCTTTCTTGCCCGATGGGACCTGATGGCCGTGAAGTCGCTATTACGCAATCGCCATCGCGAACTCGACGCCGAGACCGGCGCGGCTTCCCTCAAGCCGGGACCGTCGATGCCGCCGGCGCTGCAAAAGGACCTTGCCGCGCAGCCCACGATGGAGGCGCTCGTGCAAGGCCTCGTCGCGTGGAACGCCCGGCTGTGCCGCTGCCTCGCCGCCGCGCTTCCCGACTATCTGAAGGACCGCGATTTGCGCGTCCTCGAGGAGGCCCTCGACCGGGCCTACTTCCCCGGGAACGTCCTCAAGCTGAGCGGCGCGACCGATCCCGATAGCCGGTTCCTCAAGGGAATACTCCGGCTCGAAATTGACCGCATCAATCTCCGCATGCTCTTCGCCCTGCGCGAGGGCGGCGCCAATCCCGAGGACGCCATCCAGCGCCTGCTGCCCTGCGGCGGACTTAGCGCCGCGACCCTGCGCGCCATCGCCACGGCCCAGTCGCCCGAGCGCGCCGTCGAGGCCCTCGAGCGCACCCCGTACGCCGAGTTGGCGGAGGGACTCGCCGTCTTGGGAAAGACCGGACGTTTCGCCAAATTCGACCGGCAGATGGAACATATTTTTCTCAAGCGCCTCAGCTTGTCGGCCAACCTCGGCCCCATCGGCGTGGCCGTGCTCATGCGCTTCGCGTGGCTCAAGTACAACGAGGCCACGAACATTCGCATGATGGCCCGGGGTCAGTCGATCAAGCTCGCCCGCGCGCGCATCGAGGAGGAATTGGTGTATGCCTGAGATTGCCGCCCTCGCCTCCGGCGCCACCGCGCTCAACCTCGCCCTGACAGGCATTCGCGTCGAGGAAATCCGCGAGCCCAAGGACGTCGAGAAACGACTCGAGGAATTGCTGCCCGGCGGACTGGACGTCATCATCCTCGACGAACGGTTCCGCGACGGATTTTCCGACCGCATGAAGGACCGGCTGCACCGCCACAAGGGCGCGCCGTTGATCGTATATTGCCCCCCGTTTGAAGACGAGGACTCGGACGTAGACGCGTACCTGAACTCGATCATCAAGCCGGCCGTGGGATTTGAAATCCGGTTGTCGTAGCCGCACAGGCACCCGCACCAATCAGTGGAGGACCGTTGACAATGCAAGGACCAATTATCGGCAAGCTCAGCCGGATATCGGGCCCGATGATCGCCGCCGATGGGATGTTGGGCGTCGGCATGGGCGAAATCGTCCGTGTGGGCAAGATGGGCCTGATGGGCGAAGTCATCCGCATCGACGGCGAGACCGTCTACGCCCAAGTCTACGAGGACACCTCGGGCATGTACCTCGGCGAACCCGTCGAGTCCCTCGGCACGCCGCTGTCCGTCGAATTGGGGCCCGGCTTGCTGGGCATGACCTACGACGGCATCCAGCGCCCGTTGATTACCCTGCAAAAATCCTCCGGCGACTTCATCGCCCGCGGTCTCACCGCCGAACCGCTCGATTACGTCCGCAAGTGGGCGTGGACCCCGACGGTCAAGGTCGGCGATTCCGTGACGACGGGCGACTTCCTGGGCAATGTCCCGGAAACCGAATTCCTCAAGCACTACGTCATGGTGCCCCCGAACATATCCGGCAAGATCGCCTCGATCGCGGGCACCGGCGAATACAATATTCACGAGACCATCGCGACGCTCGACAACGGGACCCAGCTCACCATGACCCACAAGTGGCCGGTGAAGCGCCCCCGTCCGTTCCGCCGTAAACTCCCCGCGGTAACCCCCTTCATCACGGGACAGCGCGTGCTCGACATGTTGTTCCCCGTCGTCCTCGGCGGCTCCGCCATCGTCCCCGGTGGCTTCGGCGCGGGCAAGACGGTGGTCGAGCAGCAAATCTCGAAGTTCTGCAACGCCGACATCATCGTCTACGTGGGCTGCGGCGAACGCGGCAACGAGATGGCCGACGTGCTTGACGAGTTCCCGCACCTCACCGACCCCAAGACGGGCGGTCCGCTGATGAACCGCACCATCCTTGTCGTGAACACCTCGAACATGCCCGTGGCCGCGCGCGAGGCGTCGGTCTACACCGGCATCACGCTCGCCGAATACTATCGCGACCAAGGCTACGACGTGGCCATGATGGCCGACTCGACCTCGCGTTGGGCCGAGGCCTTGCGCGAAATCTCCTCGCGTCTCGAGGAAATGCCCGGCGAGGAAGGCTACCCGACCTATCTCTCGGCGCGTCTCGCGGACTTCTACGAACGCACCGGCCGCATCGAATGCCTCAGCACGGTCAACGACACCCAGGCCATGCGCCACGGTTCGCTGACCCTCGTCGGCGCGGTGTCCCCCGCGGGCGGCGACTTCTCCGAGCCTGTCACGCAAAACTCCATGCGCGTGTCCGGCGGGTTCTGGGCGCTCGACGCCAAGCTGGCTTACAGCCGCCATTACCCTTCCGTGAACTGGAACCAAAGCTACTCGTTGTACTTCAAGGAGCTCCAGCCCTGGTTCCGCGAGAACGCGCCCAAGGGTTGGCCCGAACGCCGCCAACAAGCCGTGGACCTCTTGCAGAAAGACACCGAGCTCCAGGAAATCGTGCAATTGGTCGGTCCCGATGCGTTGCAGGATCAAGAGCGCCTCATCCTCGAAATCTCCCGCATGATCAAGGAAGTGTTCCTCCAGCAGAACGCCTACTCCGACGACGACGCCTATAGCTCGCTCGAGAAGACCGGCGGGTTGCTCGAGGCGTTGATGATTTTCTACGAGGAAAGCCAGCAGGCCGTCCAGAAGGGCGTGCATTTGACGACGATCCTGCGCCACCCGAGCCGCGAGGAAGTGGCCCGCCTGCGCGAGATTAACTCGAACGGGTTCATGACCAAGCAAAAAGTGGTCGTCGACCAGGTCAAAGCCGCCATGCAGGGCCTGATCGCCGCCGCCGTGTAATTGCCGCGAGGCCGTTACGCCCGAACCGCCAGACATCAAACAGCCGGGGCCAACCCCCGAAGGAGTCGATTCCATGTCCGAACCCGAAAGCGATTTGCTCCAGAAGGAATACTGGGACCTGAAGTACATCACCGGTCCGCTGGTATTTCTTTCGAACGGCGGCCGCTTCCCCACGGGCGCCATCCTCGACCTGACCCTCGAGAACGGGCAGGTGCGCCAAGGCCAGGTCCTCGAGGCCACGACCACCCACGCCGTGGTCCAGATTCTCCAGGGCACCCAGGGCATCGACATCAAGGGGACCGCAGTCTCCCTGCGCGATGAAGCCGCCAAGATGGCCTGCTCCGTCGACGTCATCGGCCGCCGATTCAATGGCACAGGGATACCCATCGACGGGCTCGCGCCGATCGTCGCCGACGAGGAACGCGAAATCGGGGGCTCCGCCATCAACCCCGTGTCGCGCGACAAACCCAACGACTTCATCGAGACCGGCGTGTCGGCCATCGACGGGTTCAACACGCTCGTCCGCGGCCAGAAGCTCCCGGTGTTCTCCGGGTCGGGCCTCCCCGCGAACGAACTCGCCAACATGATCGTGCAACAGTCCCGCGTGCGCGGCGACGACGAGGAATTCGTCGTGATCTTCGCCTCGATGGGCCTCACCGCCCGCGAGGCCGACTACTTCCTGCGTTCCTTCGAGGAAGGCGGCCAGGGCTCCCGCGTGGTGGCCTTCATGAACAAGGCCGACGACCCCGCGATCGAACGCCTCTTCGCGCCCCGCTGCGCGCTGACCGTCGCCGAGTATCTCGCCTTCGAGAAAGGCTACCAGGTCCTCGTCGTGTTGACCGACATGACCAGCTACTGCGAGACCCTCCGGCAGATTTCCTCCGCCCGCGAGGAGATTCCCGGACGCCGCGGCTATCCCGGCTACATGTACACCGATCTTTCCACAATCTACGAGCGCGCCGGCCGTATCGTCGGCAAGAAGGGATCGATCACGCAGATCCCGATCCTGACGATGCCGGACGACGACATCACGCACCCGATCCCCGACCTCACCGGGTACATCACCGAGGGCCAGATCGTGCTCGGGCGCGGGTTGCACCGCCAGGGCGTGTTCCCGCCGGTCGACATCCTGCCGTGCCTCTCGCGCCTGATGAACAACGGTATCGGCAAGGGCCGCACGCAGCCGTGGCACCGTGAATGGGCGAACCAGTTGTATGCGTCCTACGCCCGCGGCCGCGACGTGCGCAAGCTCATGGCCATCGTCGGCGAGGATGCGCTGACCGAGATCGACAAGAACTACCTCCGCTTCGCGATCAATTTCGAGAAGTTCATGGTCGGTCAGGGCGAGCGCCGCCGCGACATCGACGGCACCTTCGAGCTCGGCTGGAAGCTCATGGGCCTCCTGCCCCGGCAGGAACTGACCCGCATCAAGCGCGAGACCGTCGAGCAGTTCTACAAGGAAACGACCAACGCGGACTTCCACTAGAATCAACGGCACAACCGACCGAGCAGGATAAACGACGATGTCAATGGATTCCGGCGCCCCGACACGCATGGAGCTGATGGCCAAGCGCGGCCAGATCAAACTGGCCAGCGACGGCGTCACCTTGTTGGAAGGCAAGCGCGAGGCCTTGCTCAAGGAACTCATCGATCGCGCCAAGAGTTTGCGCAACCTTCGGAAAGACCTGCACGAGAAGGGCCGCCGCGCCGTCGGTGCGCTCGCCTTCGCCCGCGCCCACAACGGCACCGAGGAAGTTCGTAGCCTCGCCACCGCCGGTCGCCGCGACCTCGACCTCGAGGTCCAGACCGAGCGCGTGTGGGGCATGCAACTCGGGTTGATCGAGTCCCGCAATATCGTCCGCGCCCCGCAAAACCGCGGCGTGGGACTGCTCGACACCTCCTCGCACTCGATCGAGGCCGCCGAGGCCGCCGAGCACATGCTCGCGCAACTCGTCCATTGCGCCCCCCTCGAGCGCAACATCCAGATTCTCGGCGAGGAAGTAAAAAAGACCAACCGCCGCATCAACGCCCTCAACGAATACCTCCTGCCAAAATTGCGCGGACAAGTCCGCATGATTGC
>CANKTP010000176.1 GCA_947486375.1 Candidatus Hydrogenedentota bacterium
AGGAATACGGCGGCCGTGCGGCCTCGCCGATCGACCAATTCATCTGGCAGGAAGAAGTCTCGAACTACATCACCCCGCCCCCCCTCAACACCATCGGCGTGGGCATGGCCGGGCCGACCATCATGGCGCACGGCACCGAGGCCCACAAGAAGGCGCACCTCGAGAAAATCCTCTCGGGCGAGGAAATCTGGTGCCAGGGGTTTTCCGAGCCCAACGCGGGTAGCGATCTGGCGGCGCTAAAGACCACCGCAGTCGAGGATGGCGATGATTTCGTGATCAACGGCCAGAAGATTTGGACCTCGGTGGCGCACATCTCGCAATGGTGCATCCTCATTACCCGCACGGACTCTTCCGGCTCGAAGCACGGCGGCATGACCTACTTGATGGTCGACATGCGTTCGCCGGGCATCGACGTGCGGCCGCTGGTGCAGATCACCGGCGACCCCGAGTTCAACGAAGTATTCTTCAAGGACGTGCGCGTCCCGAAGGACAACGTCCTCGGCGGAGTGGACAACGGCTGGATGGTCGCCATCACGACGCTGATGCACGAGCGCATGAACATTGCGGCGCTGCTGTACGGACGCATTCGCCGGACGCTGCATGACGTGGTCGAGTTGACGAAGAAGATTACGCGGAACGGCAGGCCGTTGTGCGAAGATCCGATCATCCGGCAGAAGCTGGCGTACTTCCATGCGAATGTCCAGACGCAGCGGCTGAACAACCTTCGCATGCGCGCGCACGCGAAGGCGACGGCGGATCCTGGCCCGATCGGCTCGATCTTCAAGCTGATCTGGGGCAAGGCGAACCAAGACCTCCTCGAGCTTGCCGTTGACATCCTTGGCCCCTTCGCGGAGGTGTTGCCCGACAGCGATGCCCACAACGACGATATCGGCATCTGGATGCGCCATTTCCTGCGCGCCCGTGCGAACTCGATCGAGGGCGGCACCACCGAAATCCTCAAGAACATCACCGGCGAGCGCGTGCTCGGCCTTCCGCGATAGTCGCGCGACACGGAGACATGTCATGAACGTTCAATTGACCGATGAACAAAAACTCCTGCAGGACAGCGTCGCGAAGTTTTGCGCGGCGGAAATCCCGCTGACCAAGGTCCGCGAGTTGGCGGACAACGCGATGGGCCTTACGGACGAACTCTGGCAAAAGATCGCCGAGCAAGGCTGGCTTGGCGTGATGGTCCCCGAGGAATTCGGCGGGCTGGCCCTTGGCATCCAGGAACTCGGCGCGGTGTGCGAAGAGTTCGGACGCGGCCTCGTGCCGGGAGCCTATCTCTCGACCGTGTTGGCGGCGCACGCCATCGCGCTCGGGAGCTCGGACACCGCCAAGACCCGCTGGCTCGAGAAAGTGGTGTCGGGCGAGGCGAAGGGCGCGCTGGCGCTGATCGAGGAAACCGGCGAATTCACGATGGATGCGATGAAGTGCAAGGCGGTGAAGAACGGCTCAGGCTACCTGCTCAACGGCGTGAAGTATCTCGTCGCCGACGCAGAGGCGGCGGACTTCTTCGTCGTCGCCGCGATCACGGGCGAGGGCGCGAAGACGGGCCTCTCGTACTTCGCGGTGGACAAGAACGCCGGGGGCGTGAGCGTGAAGGGGAACAAGCTTAGCGACCTGACGAGCCGCTCGGGCCAAGTCTACTTGAACAACACGCCGGTCGGCGAGGACTGCCTGATAGGCTCCGAGGGGGTCGCGGCGGCGATGCGCGAATCGCTCATGCGCGTGGCCAATGTTTGCATCGCGGCCGGTTCGGTCGCGGGGGCGGAATACATCCATCGCCTGACTGTCGCCTATGCGAAGGAACGCACGCAGTTCGGGAAACTGATCGGATCGTTCCAGGCCGTCAAGCATCCATTGGTCGACATGTTCGCGATCATCGAGAGCGCGCGCTCGGCGTATCACTACGCCGCATGGGCCGTCGAGGCCAACAGCCCCGATGCCGACAGCGCGGTCGCGGTCTCGCGGCTGACGGCGACCGAGGCCTTCCGCGTCACCACACTCGGCTGTCTCCAGGCGCACGGCGGGATCGCCTTTACGTGGGAATACGATCTCCACCTCTTCCTCAAGCGCGCCAAGCACAACCAGTACCTCTATGGGATCCCGAAGGATTACGAGGAGATCATTTGTAAGAAGGCGCTGGGGATATAGGCCCGGTATTTCGGTTTCCGCGATTCGTATGTTCCCCCCGGGTAGTTTCCGGGGGGATTTTCTATTTTGGGGAGAAATGCCGGATGGACTCGATGGACCTGATGGACTCGGTTGATAGGGTCTGACTCAATAGAGTTCGGGCATGAGTTCCATGTTCGAGATGATTTGGTTGTCGCAGGCCATGGGGTCCTCGGAGGCGTTGACGATCACGTCGCGGAAGTCCTCGACGCAAGCGGAGCTGATGCCGATGACTTCGAAGCGGACGAGGGATGATTTTCGCTCGACCACGTTGGCCTTGATCTCGACGGGTCTTTCGGGATCGGCGGCGAAGCGGAGGGTGCATTCGCCCTCGATCTCGATGGGCTCGGCGGAGCGGACTTGAAGGCCGGAGACGGACATGTCGACGATGGTGCCTTGGTAGACGCCGCCGGCCGCTTGAATGAACACGGGCAGACGGAGCTCGCAACGCATGTACCTGCGCGATTCGTAACCGCCGCCCAGCATTGATTAATCTCCGACACGATGTGAACGCACGACCCGATGACAGAGCGCAAGGATAGATTTCCCCGGGGGCGGTGTCAAGGCGGGGGGATGTCGCGGGTCGCGGGATGGATGGACTATTTGGACGCGATGGACCAACTGGACGGAGGCCACCGGGGGCCGTCTGGGTAGATTACCGCTCGTCGTGGAGGGTTGATTGGCGATACCCCGTTTTACCGCCTGGCGCATGGGGTGTTACCATGCCGCGCATGAATAGCCTTGTCTATACCAATGCCCAACAGGGGCAATTGCGCCGATTGATCCCGGACATTGTCCGGGGCCGGGAGTTGTTGCGCGACCTTGTGCTGAAGGACGTGAAGGTCCGGTACCGGTACGCGGCGATGGGGCTGCTTTGGGCAGTGCTCGAACCGTTGTTCATGATGCTTGTGCTGACCTTCGTCTTCAGCGTCGTGTTCCGGACCCGGGTCGAGGAACTCGGGATCGACTCCGGGCGCAAATACGCGGTATTTGTCCTCAGCGGGCTGGTGCCGTGGCAGTTCTTCTCGACGGCACTCTCGACGGCGACGCGGTCGCTGGTCGACAACCGGGCATTGGTCAAGAAGGTGTATTTCGCGCGAGAGATCATTCCGCTGTCGGCGATCGGCGTTGCGGCGGTGAACCTTGCGATTGGGACGTTGCTTTTCGCCGTGGTCCACGGCACCCTGATCGGTATGCCGCATGCCGCCGCGTTCTTCTGGCTACCGGTGGCCGTGCTCATTGAGCTAGCCCTCGTCGTCGGGCTGGCGCTGCTGTTTTCCTGCGCGCATGCCGCATTCCGCGATGTCGGCCATATCGTCGACGCCGCGTTGCTCTTCGGATTTTATGCGACGCCGATTTTTTACTGGCCCGGAATCGTCCACTCCGCGCTCGCGGAGCGAGGGCTTGACGCATACTATCCCGCGTACCTCGCCAATCCGATGGCGGGAATTGTGACGGTGTGCCGGCAGGCGCTGTTTGCGGGGACGGTGGACGCGGCGTTGCTTGCGTGGCCGGCTGTGGCGGCGGTCTTGTCGCTCGTCATCGGCGCGGCCGTGTTTCGCCGCCGCACCGCCCTCTTGGCGGACGCGCTCTGATGCCGGTCATCCGGGTCGACCGCGTGTCGAAGCGATACCGTTCGCGCGCGGGCGGACGCGCCTTGCTGGGCCGGGGCGGCCTATTCGACCGGCTGCGCGGGGTGGGCCGCGAGACCCAACTCGTGCTCGATGGGATCACGTTTTCCGTTGAAAAGGGCGAGTCGCTGGGCATCATCGGCGCGAACGGGTCCGGGAAAAGCACGCTGTTGAAGATCATCGCGGGCGTCACGGTTCCGAGTTCCGGCAATGTCAGGGTGGAGGGCCGGGTTGCGTCGTTGCTCGAGCTGGGCGCGGGATTTCACCCAATGCTGACGGGCCGCGAGAATGTCTATCTCAATGCCGGGCTGTTGGGGATGCGCCATGCGCAGGTCGAGGAGCGATTCGACGACATCGTGGCATTTTCCGGCATCGGCGAGCATATCGACAGCCCGGTCGAGACCTATTCGAGCGGCATGTACGTCCGCATCGCCTTCGCCGTCGCGGCGCACACCAACCCCGACGTGTTCCTGATCGACGAAGTGCTCGCCGTGGGCGACGAGCAATTCCAACGCCGCTGCCGGAACCGCATCGGCGAGTTGATGGAACAGGGAAAAACGATCCTCTTCGTGTCGCACGATCTTGGGATCGTGAACACCCTGTGCAATCGCGTGGTATTGCTCAGCCAGGGGAAACTCATCGAGCGGGAGTCACCTCGCGACGCCATCGATTTTTACCTGCGGCAGGTTGGCGCGGAGAATGGGCTTCATTCCTTCTCGCAGGGCGGGACCGAGGCCATCCTCTGTGACGGCCGCGTGTCGTTGTTCCGCGAAGGGCATGAACTATCTGCGCCCGGCGGGTTTGTGTTCCAGATGTACAATCTCGGCCGCTGGCATACGTCGACCGAGGCCGACTGGCAAATCACGGTCCGCACGCCGCGCGGGTGCATCGCGCGGGGCCGCATGCCGCGCCTCCCGATCACGCTGCTTTGGCGGCTCGACATTGTCGACGGCGAATTGCAGTGGGAGATGGGTTACGAGTGCGAACGTGCCATCGAGATCGACGCGACCGAACTGCGCATGCTCCTTCCGAGCAGCATGACCCGATGGGCCTGCGACGATTTGTCCGGCGCGTTTCCCGAGCTGCGCCCCGAGGACACGGCCTTTACCCCGGTCACGACGCCCGAGCCGCTGTGCGAAATGGCGGCCTTCCTTCCGCCGGAAGGTTCGGATCATCCCGCGGTGATCGCCAGGATGAAGTGCCCGCGGCCTCGCATCACGGGCGATCTGATCAACACCGACTACATCACCGGTTGCCGCCTGTTCCGCATCGCGGAGCACAGTCCGCGCGGGGCGGCGACGTTGGTGGAAGGGGCGTACGATTGGTTGTCGTTGCGGGTCGGCACGGGAACGCCCGAGACGGTGCGCCTCATGGGCGAACAGGCGGGCAAGTTTGTGCTGCAGAGCGGCGGCCTGACTGCGTGTTTCGATCGCGGGAAGGTGCGGCTGGCGAAGGACGGCGTCCAGATTACGAAACACCTGCACCTTTACGCCTCGTTGCGCGTGGGTAGTCTCTGGAACGACAGTACCGCCCTGCGTTGGGAACGGTTCGAGCGGGACGGCGAATCGTTCACGGCCGAGGGGGTGTCGCGGCGGTTTCCGTTCCGGTTGATCTGGACGATGCGGCCCTGCGAGAAGGGTTTTGCAATGATCATCGAGCTCGAGGCGACCGAAGCCTTCGAGGCCGACGAACACCAGACGTCCATCGTGTTGGTTCCGGAATACCGTTCGTGGCGCACCGAGCACGAGAAGGGCGTCTATCCCGACATCGAGCCCGGCGACGGCGACTGGAACCACATCAACCGGACTTATTCCCCCGCCGCATTCGCGGAGGCCACGGGTCCCGGACTGCCCACCGTGCGCATCGAGGCGGACGGGCAACTGCCGCACTGGATGACGGCCATCAATACCTCCGCACTCGAAAACGCCCGCGTCCTCCAAGCCCTGCGCATCCCCGATCGGACGGCGATGTTGCGTTTCGCGCCGGGGCGTCACCCCTATTTCTCCGGGTGCGTGCGGGCGGAGTAGTGCAGGCCGCGATCATTTTAGGAGCGACATGGGGAGACTGGGATAATTCCGAATGACGGCCTCGCGCGAGGCGCGGTCGATGGCGACGCAAATAACCTCGGTTTTCGCGCGGAACGTGGCATCGTTCGCGGCGGATTGGAAATAGGCGCGGGCGTTCAAGAAATCGGCGTCGCCGCCGGAAGGCCGGATGCGACCGCTCCCGCGGGGGCCCTCCCACTCCACGTCGCCTTCGACCAGCTGGTAGAGTTCGAGCGCCGGGGCGCCCCGTTCGAGCAAGACGACTCCCGGTTTCGCGAAGACCTGACGGGCCTCCATCGCGAAGCGCATGTTGAGCGCGCGCAGGGTCTCCCCCGCGTCACGCAATCGCTCGGCGAGTTGACGTACGAGGACGCGGGTGAACCCAGGGAACTCGTCTATCAGGGCGTCGACATGACCCGGGGTAAGTTTCAAGGCGAAGACGGCTCCTGAACATCGAACCGACGCGGAACGCTGGGTTCGCCCCAGGTAGGCCATCTCGCCGACATAGGAAGGGGAATCGGGGTCGGCGGAATGCACGGCGATGGCCTTTCCGCGCGCGTCGCCGGGGCCTTTGTCCTGCTCGATCACGTAGCTTCCGCGCAGGACGACGAAAATATCCTGCGACTCGTCGCCCTCGAGAATCAGGTATTCCTCGTCCCGATAGAGTAACCGTTCGATATCGGGGCAGCGGGCAAGGAGGGCACTGACATGGGAATCGGGGGGAATGCCCAAGGAATCCGCGTCGAAAGGAACCGGCAAAGACACTCCTCCCAGTGCGGAACTTTCCGGTCACACAAGCCCTGCGGGACCAACGCAACCGGGACGAGAGCGAAGCCAGCGAATGGCCCGGGGAACTGAAGATTAAATGGCGGAGAGTGAGGGATTCGAACCCTCGGCGCAGGTTTTGCCCGCGCAACACCTTAGCAGGGTGCCACCTTCGGCCGCTCGGTCAACTCTCCGTGTTGAACCAAACTATACCATTCGGCCTGCGTTGCCCGCAAGCAGCGAAGACGAGATGATCGCGATAATCGGGGCGCCAAGCCGCCGGGCCACAAGCAGGTGTGCATATTTCCGGGGGACATTCACACGAACCTAACCCCGTTGACTCACCAGGAAAAGTATCTGAAATAGATTCGTTGCCTCACGAAGAAAAAGTATCCGAAGACAAGCGCCATTCTGGCCGCCATTAACTTCGCTGATAGGATGGTCGGCGACCCAAGCGGAGGATAGGGCAACGCAGGAGTG
>CANKTP010000177.1 GCA_947486375.1 Candidatus Hydrogenedentota bacterium
TATATTGCGTGCATGACTTAATTGCGATTGGCTGCGGTCGATCCGCGGCCTGGGCAACAAGGGAACGTCGTGGATATTGGTTTTCAAAAAGATGTAATCCGGTTTCCGGGCCGCTTCGATTCGGCGGAACTCGAGCGGGACTACCGCGCCTCGCTCGACCTCCTGATGGTGCAGCGCATGTTCGTCTTGCTGGTGGTGGTGTTGGCCGTCAACGTGGTCTTCATGTTTAACGACTTTCGCATGGTGACTAATGCGTCCGTCCTCATGACGGTGCTTGCCTCGCGCGTCCTTCTTGTGTCGGTTTTGTTTGGCGCACTGCTCGCCTTGCGGAGACCCGCGTACGCGCCGCAGACCCATTCGATCGTATTCGCCGCATTGTTCATGACCGCAATCATGGTGGCTGCCGTGCCATTCACGCGGCCACCGGAGTACACCGGCCATGTGGCCTTCGGCGCCGTGGCGGTATACCTGTTTTACGTTTTCTTCCCCGTCCCATTGGCACTACAAATTATTCCGGGAACAGTCGTCACGGCGGCAAGTTTGTTCCTGATAATCGCCGTTCCAACGAATCCCAATCCCTCCGTGGCGACGGCCGCGACAATATCGTATGGCCTCGTCCACGCATTGGGGATATTCATCTCTGTCCAAGGGCACTATTCGCGGCGGCGCGAGTTCTCCCTGGCGACACGGCAGAAGACGCTGATTCGCGAGCTCAACGAGGCGATGGGCCAGATAAGAACATTGCGCGGTTTTGTCCCGATTTGCTCGCATTGCAAGGACATCCGGGACGAGCAGGGCAATTGGAGCTCGCTCGAGACGTACCTCACGCGACATACCCATGGACAATTGTCCCATGGCATTTGCCCGGGTTGCTTGAAGAAGCACTACCCAGAGTACGCTGAGGGGGTATAGTCGCCTACGCCAAATCCCGGGTGCCGGTTGTACTGGGTTCCGCCCGGCACGAGACCGGGGGCTACTGGGCTTTCAAGAGCGCGATGAGGTGCGCGGCGCCTTTTTCGGTCAACTCGGCACCCTCGGTGGAGGTCAACCCGGCGACGGTCGATCCGAGTTGGAACATGCTGTCCATGAAGCCGCCGCCGAGATCGGCCATGTGGATCTCGACCCCGTCGATGGTTTTCGAGGTGGGCGACTCCCCATATTCCTTGAGGTAGTCGACGAACTTCCCGACGATTTCCGCGGCTTCCGCCTCGGAGCCGCGCCAGGTCATATAGCCCGTGACGGCCTGGTCCCCGACGGCATACTTGGCCGTGAAGGTGTTGTTCATGAAGTCGAGGCTGAGGGCGTCGGCGCGGAAGAATTGCACGGAGTCCTCGACCATTCCGTTCGTCGGGACCTTGTCGAGCCCGATGACCGCGCCGCCGTCGTCGGTGACCCGATCCAAGACGCCCTTGGAAACGGCAAGCGCGGCCGCGTCGATGGCCTCGCTGTCCTTGGCGGCCTGGATATAGCCGTAGTAGTTCCCTTTCCAGAAGAAGAAATTGGAACCGGTCTTGTAGCCTGCCCGGCCCAGGTCGACTTTTTCCTGCCCGGTCTCCCGCTCGACGGAATAAATCCCGAATGCCCCCGTCGGGGATTGCATGTCGTAGATGAAGAGGTCGATGAAAGTGCTCGTGTCGCCGTCGAGGGCGAAACTAACCCAGCTCAATCCGCGGACGTCGTAGGCCATGTATAGCTCGGAACGCCCATTGATTTTGTCGTAGAGCGAGGCGACATTGTAATGCTCGATGTCGCCCACTTGTTTCCACCCCGCGGGGGCCAAGTTCGCCACGAAGGCGTCATCGCCATAGGCATCGGCATCGCGGATCGAGGTGTCGACTGCATCGGTAGGCTGGGCCGGGGACGGATCGGCGGTGGGCGTCGCCTCGGTGATGGAAAGGGCCGGGGCCGCCGGGGGAATAACCCCGGCGGCCCCAGTGGCAACCTTTTCAAGAGCGCGATCGGAACCTTCGAGGGCCTGGGTGTCAGGCGCCGAGGGCGTCGCGGGTGAACATGCGCCCAAGATTACCGCAGTAGAAAAACAAACCGCCGCAACCGCGCACGCAAACTTCCCCCGAGTCAATCCGAACACTCCTTGTGTGAATGAATAATTTCCGGCGTCGCCGAAACTATTGGGCAGCCGGGGCCGCAGGCGCGGCGGCAGCCGGTGCGGCGTTCGCCGCGGGTGCATTTTCAGCCGGTGCGCCTTCTTCTTTCGGCGCACAGCCCATGAGGGCAACCGACATCACAAACGCCAACGCCGTGAGCTTCACAAATACTTTCTTCATGTTTCGTTTCTCCTTCTGCGATTTTGGGTTAATGGTTCTTTGTCGAAAGACAATTACTGTGCGGGCTTTTCGGCAGCCGCGTTCGCCGCTGGGGCAGCCGCGTTACCTTCAGGGGCTGCCGCGTCGTTCTTCGGGGCGCACCCCGCGAGAGCAACGGTCAGCACGATGGCAAGCCCGGCAACACCTCTTGTCAACACATTTGAAAACATACGATTAATCCTTCCTTATCGGCCCAATGGCCGGTTTACAGGCCTTATCGGCCTGCCCGCAGGCCGACTAAGTTCAAAACTCTAACACAAATATCTCGATTTGTCGAATTTCTTTTCGCGGGGATTCTACCTCGATTCGAGGGGCGCGCGGCACTCCGCCGGGGGGACCCGAAACGGCAAGTTGACGTGGCTTCCCACGGCGGGTTAGTCTGGTGTCTCACGGACTGACCCGGCCCTGACGGTCGCGGTTTCACTTAGCAACAGAAGGAGACTCCGCATGAGCAATTCTACCCCCAGTTCCTCCCTAGATCGCCGCGATTTCATGAAGACGACCGCAGTCGCGGGGGCGGCGGTTCTCACCGCATCCGCGGCGCGGGGCGCGACGGCGGGCTCCGACGGACTCATCCATCGCAACGAGCGCAAGGACATCATGCAATACACGAAGCTCGGGAAGACCGACTTCATGTGCAGCAAGTTGGTGTTCGGATGCGGCGCGGCGCTGATGGGCGGCAAGGCCGTGCGCCTGCTCGATCGGGCGTACGAGGCCGGCGTGAATCATTACGACATCGGCACCGACACCTACTACAAGGGTTCCGAGAAGTTCCTCGCGCCGTTTCTCAAGGCACATGGCGACGACGTGTGGGTCACGTCGAAGGCCTTCGTGCGCGCCGACATGATGCTCAAGGAGGGCCAGGAGATGAGCGTCCAGCAGGCCAAGGAATCGGCCGAGTACTGGCAAAAGTTGATGGACGACAGCCTGCGCGATCTGGGGCGTGAACACGTCGATGCCTATTACCTCATGGGGGTGAATTTTCCGGCGACCGTGCGGAACGAGGAAATGCACAACCAGTTCCTCAAGGCCAAGGCCGCCGGCAAGGTGGACCATTTCGGCATCAGCACGCACAAGCGCGCGGGCGCGTGCCTCGAGGCCGCATCGGAGACGGGCTGGTACAGCCTCGCGATGATCGCGATCACCCCGGCGGGTTGGTACGACTGGGACACGAAGTCGCTGCTCGAGGGCACTCCCGACATGAAGACGATTCGCCCGATACTCGACAAGGCCCGCAACGCGGGGATCGGATTGGTCGGGATGAAGGCGGGACGGTTCATCGCGCCCGGCACCTCGCTGGGAAAAGGCGACGAGACGGCCTTCGACTCCCATTACGACGAGAAGTTCAGCCAATCCGGATTGACGGCGTTCCAGAAGTCGTATGCCTTCGTATTGGCGCACGGACTCGACGTGGTGAACGCCGACATGCAGAGCTTCAAGCATTTCGAGGACAACCTGGTTGCCGCAAACAAGTCCCACGAATTATTCGCGTAACCCGGGTCACCGGCATTACCTCATCGCGGGATGCGCGGAACCCACCGCGCTTCCCGCGATTTTTTTGAATCCGCCCGGGCCAAACTCCGGTCGAATGGTTACCACCACCCTGACGCATCCAACGGGAGAATGAACATGAAGCCACCCAAGTCCCAAAGCCCGGCGATGGGCCGGCGCGATTTCATGGCGGTCTCGGCCGCGGCCGTGGCGGGGGCTGCCGTGGTGGCACCCTCGGCTTCCGTGTCGGCGCAAACCGGGGCGGGCACCGATGGATTGATCCATCGGAACGAACGTCCCGACAAGATGACCTACCGCAAGTTGGGCCGGACCAACTTCATGAGCAGCCGGCTGGTCTTCGGATGCGGCGCGGCGCTCCAGGGCGGCAAGGGCGTCAACCTTCTCGAGCGGGCCTTCGAGGAGGGCGTCAACTTTTTCGATGTCGGATCGAATTCCTATTACAAGCAATCCGAGAATAACCTTGCCCCTTTCATGAAGCGGCGCCGCGCGGACATCTGGGTCACCTCGAAGGCCCCGATCCGGCTCGGCACGGTCCTGCGCGAGGAAGACGAACTCACGGTCGAGCTGGCCAAGCAGGCGGCGGACATTTGGACCCGTCTCCTCGAGGCCAGCCTCAAGGACCTCGACACGGATTATATCGACGCCTACTACATCATGATGGTCGATCACCCGGCCATCGTGAAATGCGCGGAAATTCGCGAGGCCTTCGACAAGGCCAAGGCCGCCGGCAAAGTCGGGCACTTCGGCATCAGCACCCACCGGCGCGCCAACGTGTGCCTCGAGGCGGCCGTCGAGGCGGGATGGTATGACCTCGCCATGATTGCAGTCACCCCCGCAGGGTGGTTCGACATGGCCGCGATGGGCCCCGTCCGGAATGGACCGGACCTGAAGGGAATGCGTCCCTCGCTGGACAAGGCGCGCGAGGCGGGGATTGGGCTCATCGGGATGAAGACGGGCCGGTTCCTGGCGCCGATGGCCGAGGGGGGCCGGAACAAGACCGATGCATTCGACACGTTCTATGGCGAGAAACTGCTAGGGGCCACCTTGAGCCCGTTCCAGCGCGCCTACGCCTACGTCCTCGAGAACGGCCTCGACGTGATGAACGCGGACATGCAGAATTTCGGTCACTTCGAGGAAAACCTCGTGGCCGCCCGCACCAGCCACGAGTACCTGGCCTAAGCATCCGTCCATAACCGGGACGCAACGCCGTGCCTGCCGTTGCGTCCCCGGGAGCGAACGTTATCGCGCGCCGTGATCCGGGTAAACGTCCGGCACCACACGAATTTCGGTGGTGAACTTGTACGGATAAATAAGGCCGCTCGGGAACTCGAGCTGGACGAAGAATCCGATCCAAGGGGGCGGCGCCGAATTGTCCGTGGGCGCCGTGAAGACGTACTGGCCCAGCCCGTTTGCGACCAAGGATTGCGAAGCCCAAACCGGCGGCGAGGGGTTAAGGTTGGCGTCGAAACGGAAGTCACGGTTCTGTGAAGTGGCGAACCACACGCGGGCCACGCTGGCCGGGACCGAGGGCGTGACGATCAGGCTGTTGCCCGAGAACTCCCAGGAGAATTGCGGCATGTCGATGCCCTGGAGAATCGAAATGTACCAAGGCACCAACGCGCGCAGGACGCCGTCCGCGTCCAGTCCATGATGGGTATTCGGTAGATAGGCGAACTTTTTCTCGCCGGGCAGGTCATCGAAATAGAACTGGCCCGAGTCGGGAACGAAGAATTGGTCACCCGACGAGTTGATCATCAACTTGGGCACCGTGGCGAAACGGCCGCGGAATTCATAGGGGTCCACGATGGCGCGCAACGCCTCCCCCGCCGCAGTGCTCATCCGGTCGAATATGCCCTCCTCGACATAGTCCGCCACCGCCTCGGAATAACCGCCATACACGTTGAAATGGTGTTCGAATTGCGGGCCCATGTTGAGGGCGTCGAAGACGAGCGGGGCTATCGCCCGCACGCGCGTGTCGGCGGCGCCCGTCAGCCAGGTAGTCCATCCTCGCTTGGAAGCGCCCGCCACGACGAAGTCGTCGACGACTACTTTGTTCGACCCGCGGTCGTCGTCGAGGAAGGTTTGCACCGTGTCCATGGCGCGCACGGCCGCCTTGGTCATCGGGAGCAACGCGGGCCATTCGTTGTCCGGCTCCCCGCGGTCGAACGAGTCCATGAACTCGGCGAAGGTATGGGCAATGATCGCGTCTTCGCTGCGAGAAAAATTCTCCCCGGCGAAAACCAGGGGCTGGTTCGGGACTTCCTCGATGATCGCGATGATTGAGCCCGTCAGCGATGCGAGCGGGACAAGCGCGGCGATTTCCGCGGCCGAGGCGGGCTGCGAGTAAATGCTCCCGCCGGTAATGAACAATAGCGCGGTCGATTGAACGACTGAGGCGGGTTCGATAATCGTGACCCAATGGTCCCATCCCGGTTCGTTGACCTCGTCCTCCGTGCGCCATTCCTGGGAATGCATGTCGATCACATGGGCCCGGACCCCGGGGGCGCCCGGGATGTTCGACACAGTGGTTACGAAAGAATACGAATAGCTGGGGTCCGGCTTGCGAATGTACGCATCCAGCGCGGTGGGCGCAAACACGGTGACGAACCCGGCTCGAATCTCGGTATCCGTCCCGTGGCGAGTCGTGACGCGCAACGAGACTTCGTATTCGCCCGGATCCGTGTACACGTGGACCGGGTCCTTTTCGGAATCGATTCCGCCGTCGCCGAAATCCCACGCCCAACTCGCGATAGTCGCGGACCCGGAATCGGAGACGTCCGTGAACTGGACCGGATCGCCCGCCAGGGGACGCTGGGTACCGGCGTCGAACGCGGCCGACGGCGGGACGCTCGTGACCGAAACGAAATCGTTCTTCGTTTCCGAGTCGGAGCCGTGATTGGTGGTCACCGTCAGCCGGACATCGTAGGTTCCGGGGTCGACGTAAACGTGGAGGGGATTTTCGAGGGTGCTCGATTTGCCGTCCCCGAAATCCCAACTCCATGTCGAAATTCGCGCGGTCCCGTCGATCGAAAGATCGGTGAATTGCACCGCAGTCCCGGCGATGGGCGCATTATTGTCCACGGTGAAGTCGGCCACGGGGGGAGTTCGAACCGGGAATTGATCTGGGCTGACGAATACCCCGGTGCTAAACACCTGGGGGCCAATATCGCCGGCGAACGCGAGCTGGATGAAGAAACCGGTCCATGGGGGCGGCGCGGAATCGCCCGTCGGCACCGTGTGGACGTACTGGCCCGA
>CANKTP010000178.1 GCA_947486375.1 Candidatus Hydrogenedentota bacterium
CAACTGCACCATCGATGACCTGCTGAACGTAATTAACAATATCGACACCGTCGGGGAGGAGCTGAGTGTCTGCGTCTCCTTCGACGAGATTGATACGCAGTACGCGGCCTTTGTCGAGGCCTTCGACCAGGCAATCCGTCGCAACGATGACGTGGATAGGGACGGCTTGCCCGACGCATATGCGTTGGCCTTGCTCGACGCTACCTGCGGGTTCGCTAACTGCGATGTCCAGGCGGAGATGCGCGCTGCGTACCTCGACAACCTGGCCGCGCTGGATGCCGAGGCGAGCGCCACCGCGCTCGCGCCTTACCGCAAGGCCTTGGCCGCGCTGATGCTAATCAGCCAGTCCGCGGTCGATCAGCTCACGGAGATTCTGGCAACGGACGATATCGTCCTGGCCGGGACCTACACCGTGGTCAGCAGCACGGCCGAAGGTTGTATCGTCAACTACGGTACCGAAGGCGTCGAAGGCGAGCTCTTCTCCGCCGACGGCGACTACGACGGCGACGGCGAATCAAACGTGGCCGAATTCCGGCGGGTGGACTTCCGCCAAGGCGGAATTCCCGAGTTCATCGCGGCAGTCACGGATGCACTGCTCGACGGACGCGAAGACGTTCCGGGAGTGGGTTGCGGAGCGCTTGGCACCGGATCGACCAGCTCGACGCTGGGCGACCTCGTGGCCCTGCTTGCCGCTGCGGCCTTGCTGGTAGTCATCCGGGCGACCCGGAAGGCGACCAACCAAGGCTAGTCCCGCACCGTTAGATTAACTAATAGATTGCCCGGCCCGCCGACACGGCGGGCCGGGCAATTGCTTTTGCTAGGCGAGGTGGCGACCGAATGACCCGCACTGGGACGAGACGCGCTGCCGAAAGGGTCCGAATGATTATGCCGCCGGGAAAAATCGAAGGCGCCGTACGAACGTAGCTTTCCAGGGGTGGGCTTGCCGGACGAATTATGCTTCCATGTCCCAAGGAAGCCGGCACTAGTCGGTTGCCGCAAGAGGCTCAGCGCAGAAGTTCCACAACCCTATCCACTTCGTTCATCGTGTTGTAGAAATGGGGAGAAAACCGGACGAATTTCCTGCCGGCGCGATCCTCCCTTGGCGAGGCCACGACACCGGCCGCCGCCAACGCTTCGTACACTTGGCGCATGTCCCTGTCAGGATGCGCGACCGTGACAATTCCCGAGCGTAGAATTTCCGGCGCCGGGGGATAATCATCCAAACAATGCCGGTACCCCAGGCGGCGAAGTCCGTCCAGTAGCGCATCCGCCAGTTCCAGAATCCGCCTTGCCAGGGGCTCTCGGCCGACGTCGATGAGTAGCTCCAGCGCGCCGTTCATCCCCGCAATGCCGATTAAATTCATCGCGCCCGGTTCGTAGCGCCGCGCGCCGACGTAAAACCTTGGCGTCTCCTGCGCGATGAACTCCGGCGAATGAATGTTCCATGCGCCCACCAACACCGGTTTGAGCAACTCGTGCCGCGACTTCTTCACGTAGAAAATTCCCGCCGCCAGCGGCCCGAGCATCCATTTGTGCGAGTCTGCGCTCAGGAAATCCACGTGCTCGACAGAGGTGGGAAACGCGCCCAGCGTCTGGATTGCGTCGAGGCTAAACAGTATCCCGCGTTCGCCCAATCGCCGCCCGATGCCGTCGATGTCGATGCGGCGGCCCGTCAAGTAGTGGCATGATGCCAAGGCGACCAGTTTTGTGCGCGGGCTGAGCGCCGCCTCGACCGATTCCCACGCGATGCATCCGGGCGCGGCCGGTTTGAGGGCGACGGGGCGCACGCCTTTCGAGGCGAGCATCGTCCACGGATAAACATTCGCGGGGTAATCGTCCGGGTAGTAGACGACCTCGTCGCCCGGTTCCCACGGCAGTCCCTGCGCCACGAAGCTCAGGCCCGCGCTCGTCGGCCCGATGAGCGCGATCTCGTCGGGTTGCGCCCCGATCAATTGCGCTGCATTCCGCCTCGCATCGGCCATGCGGTCCATCGCCCAGGGCGACTCCTGGTTGCCGCACTGTCCGAGTTCCGCGTAGCGGCGCATCGCGTCGGCGGCCGCCTTCGGGAGCGGGCACACGCCCGCGTGCGCCATGTAGATTTCCTTCGCCGTCACGGGGAAGGCCTCGTGCCGTGCGGCTTCGTCCTTCAGGATGGTATTCAAGATGTCCATTTCGGTAGTGTAAAGCATTCCTCCAGCGCGCGGCCAACGATCGTTTCGGGTGCTTTCCCCCATGCAGTACAAAATACAGGCCATCATGCGCGAGGACGAACCCGGCGCGGCGTTGGCCCTTGTCGAGGCGTTCATGGCGGATCCGCTCTTCGACTTCCTCATCCCGAATGACCGCGAGCGCCGCCGCTGGTTGCCCCACCTGATGCCCGAGCTTCTCAAGCAGTCCCGGCGTGGCGGCATGTCCCGTGTTGCCGTGGATTCAAATGGGTGTGTAGTGGGCGCCCTTGCCGCAGGGCCCTACCCGCCCCGGCCCCTCGAGGGTATTCGCATGATGCTGAGGACCACCCTCCTCCCCTGGCCGTGGGAACCCAGCATGCGCCACATGAGGCACGTCTTTACCTACATGAAGATATGGGACGCCATGCACGAGCGCGGCGATCATGCCTACGTCTACATCATCGGCGTCCATCCAGACCATCAGGGCCGCGGCCTGGGCAAACACCTCATGACCACGCTCTTCCCGGCCAACCCCCAACGCCCCGTCTACCTCGAAACCCAAACCGCCTCGAACGTCCCGTTCTACGAAAGCCTCGGCTTCGCCATTACCGGCGAACATCATCCCTTCGACGACGGCCCCGGCACATGGGGGATGATTCGGCATCCGGCCTGATCCGTTTATCATAAAAACGGCAGTTGCAGGGGACTGACTCCGCCTTTTGCCGGGCGGTTTGGGCAAAACGCGGTGTCTGTCCCTCACCCTCCCCGTGTTGGCACTCTTGTTGCTCTATAGGGGCAGGAGCACTCGGGCGCTCCGGTGATTGGCCAATGGGACGCTGAAGTCATCAGCCCCCGGCTAGACGGTGCGAAAGGCCTCCCCTTCCGGAAGGAAAGGCCAAAAACACGGTCAAAGCGGTCCGGGTCCGCGCTACCTTGGGGTAGAACGGCCCGAAAAAAAGTCACCAAAACGTAGAATTTGCATCGTTCGGCGGGACGGCCCACGCGGGCCACCGTTGCTGCATGCCGAATTAGGGCCGGGTACCGGCCATGGAGGTTGTTTGACGCCATGACGTCTCTCGCTAAATCCACTTATCGATGGATCCACCTAACTGCTTTACTATTGCTACTAGGGATTTGTCTCGCGGGCGCGCCAGCCGCGTTCGCGCAAGACGAGCCCGCGCCGCCGCCCACGATCAACTCGGGCGACACGGCGTGGATGCTGACGGCCACGGCCCTGGTATTGTTCATGACAATCCCCGGATTGTCGCTGTTCTACGGCGGCTTGGTCCACAAGCGGAACTTCCTGTCGGTGTTGATGCAGTGCTTCGCCATCACGGCCATGGTCACCGTGCTGTGGGCCATCTATGGCTACACCCTTGCGTTCGATGTCGGGGGGATGGAAGCAGGCAAGATGAACATAAACTCGTTCATCGGGACATTCAACAACCTCTTCCTCGGCAAGGTGACCGCCGCGTCGATCTTGTATGCGTTTCCCGAGTCCGTGTTTGTCGTCTTCCAGATGACCTTCGCGATCATCACGCCCGCGCTCATTTGTGGCGCGTATGCGGAACGCATGAAATTCTCGGCCATGATGATATTCACGGCATTGTGGCTTACGCTGGTCTATATTCCGATCTGCCACATGGCGTGGTCGGGCCCGGGCGCCCTGTTCTGGGATTGGGGCGTCCTCGATTTCGCCGGCGGTACGGTCGTGCATATCAACGCCGGAATCGCCGCCTTGGTCGCTTGCGTGCTTCTCGGCAAGCGCGAGGGCTTTCCCACGCGCCCGATGCCGCCGCACAACCTCGGCCTCACGGTCGTTGGCGCGGGCATGCTGTGGGTGGGCTGGTTCGGGTTCAACGCGGGCAGCGCGGTCGCCGCGAACGGCACCGCCGGCATGGCGATGCTCGTGACGCAGCTTGCCACCGGCATGGCGACCCTCGCCTGGATGGGCGCGGAATGGATTAAGCATGGCAAGCCCAGCGTGCTGGGCGCCGCCACGGGCGCGGTTGCTGGCCTGGTTGCCATCACGCCCGCGTCGGGTTCCTGCGGGCCGATGGGCGCGCTCATCATCGGCGCGGCCGCGGGGATTATCTGCTTCTTTGCCGCGACGACCCTCAAGAAGATGGGCGGCTACGACGACTCGCTCGACGCCTTTGGCGTCCACGGAATCGGCGGTATCGTCGGCGCGCTGTTGACCGGAGTGTGCGCCGATGCGTCGCTCGGCGGTATCGGAATCGCGAACGACGGCACCATCGTGTCGCAAGTCATCATCCAAGCCAAGGCGGTCGCCGTCACCCTGGTGTGGAGCGGCGTCCTGAGTTTTATCATCCTCAAGGGGATCGATTTGACCATCGGCCTGCGCGTCGGCTCGCAAGAGGAAGCCGAGGGTCTCGACACCACGCAGCACGGCGAGGCGGCGTACAACCTCTAGTTTCCCGATCCCTACTTCCGCGCCGCGCCCCGTGGTAATCTAGGGGCGCGGCCGGCGGGGGAATGGACATTGCCCCGGCTGACAGGCAGGAAGCCGGACACCAACGAATGAATCTAACCGGAGGACATAGCGTAATGAAGAAAATAGAGGCCATCATCAAGCCCTTCAAGCTCGAGGAAGTCAAGGAGGCGCTCGCTTCCGTCGGCATCCAAGGGATGACCATAACCGAAGTCAAGGGCTTCGGCCGCCAGAAAGGCCACAAGGAGTTGTATCGCGGCGCCGAATACGTCGTCGAGTTCCTCCCCAAGGTCAAGCTCGAGGTCGTCGTCAGTTCCGACCGCGTCCAAGAAGTCATCCAGGCCATCGTCAAGGCGGCCGGCACCGGGCGCATCGGCGATGGGAAGATATTCGTCTCCCCCGTCGAGGACGTCATCCGCATTCGCACGGGGGAATCCGGCGAAGTGGCGCTGGGTTAACTCGGCATCGCATTGCTCATCGTCCCGTTCCGGCGGCCTTCGGGCCGCCGGGCGGGCCGTTTTTCCCACCCGTTCCCCTGGGATTGTGGTACTCTTTGACGAGTACATACGGGAGGATCGGGGCGCTTCATGATTGCGGTATCCATCGATTTTCGATTCATCCCGCGTGCAGCCGTACTTCTGGTTGCCCTTTCTTGCCTCTCCTTGGCCTCGGCGCAATATTCGAGCGCGCGCCTGCGCCTCCATTGGGACCGTGGCGCGATCTCCGTGACGGACATCACGGTATACGACACGCCCGCAGCCGAGCCGCTGGACATCGTGCCCGGCCAGAACGCGTTGTTGCAATTGCGCGCGGGTCCCGGTCTGGCGATCTCCGTCCCGTTACGGGTGCCCAACCGACTCTACTATGACTACGGCGATCCCGTCACCGGTGCCTTGGGCGGCGGCGTCGTTGATCTCGATCAGGTTGATTTCTCCGTGGTGGTCCCGTGGAATGCCGCCGGCACGTCGGTCGAATCGGGCGGGCGGGCGCTCATCTTTCCCGCCGCGCGCGCGCTTGGCGGGTATAAGGCCCTGCTCCCGACACAGAAAATCATCGACAATGGCCCCGACAGCGAACGAATCGTGTTCGCCGTCCTGGGCGATGGCTATATCGAGGGCGAGTTGGCCCAATTTCGCGCGACGGCGACCGACGTCATGGGCCAGTTCCTCGCGGAGCCGCCCTGGGACGAGTATGCGTCCTACGTAAACGTCTACACCGTGGATGTCGTATCCGCAGAATCCGGCGCGGACCATCCCAATACGGGGATCTTTGTCGATACCGCGTTGGACGCCACCTACGGCCTGCCGCCGCTCGAGCGCCTGCTCACGGTGGATTACAACAAGGCCCTCGACGCCGCGGAATCCGTGCCCACGTACCACTTCGCCCTTGTAATCGTGAACGATCCAGAGTACGGCGGAAGCGGGGGCGCCATTGGCGTGATTTCGACGCACTCGAGCGCCGTGCTGCTCGCGCTTCACGAAATGGGCCATACCTTCGCGCATCTCGCGGACGAATACGAGGACCCCTGCCCAAGTTGCAGCACGGTCATCGAGGAACCGAACGCGACCGGCACCACGGTGCGCGCCGAGGTCCCGTGGGCACCGTGGATTGGGCCCGCCGTTCCCGTCCCCACCCCCGAGACGGTCGAATACGCATTCGCGGTGGGCGTCTTCGAGGGCGCCCGCTACCGGCCCAAGGGCATTTACCGGCCCAAGCAGAATTGCATGATGCGGGCGCTTGGCTTCGGTTTCTGCGAAGTCTGCACCGAGGCGCATATCCTCTCCATCTATTCCACCCCCGGCGTGCGCCCCATAATTCGCGGCCAACCGGGTCACGAGGTCCCGGTCGCCTACGTGCCGGGTATCCCCGTTACGTTTTCCATGGCGCTTCATCAACCCGAAAGCGGGGCCTTGGCCATCGAGTGGTCCGTGGACGGACTGCCGCTCGAGGACCTGAATGTCCCGGTCCTCGATGTCGATACTTCGTCTTTCGGCGACGGGATCCATACGGTCGCCGCAGCCGTGCGCGATGCGACCCCACAGGTCAGGAACGATCCCGCGGGCCTTCTCGACGACTCGATCTCGTGGACGCTCGAGCCCAGCGCCGCAAGCTACCTGACCGTGGAGGAAGGGGCCACGCTGACCCTGGGCATCCCAGGTGTGGTCGACGAACTCACGGCCATCCAATGGTACTGGAACGGGGCGTCCCTTGCCGACACCGAACGTATCGCCGGTACCTTGACGCATACACTGACGGTCGCCCACGTCACGGTAGACGATGCCGGCGCATACGCTGTGGCCTATGACGACGGGGCGAAATCGGCCCAGCTCTATGGTCCCGTAGTGGTGAGTGTGATTGGAAGCGAAGGTGAGGGCGAGGGCGAAGGTGAAGGCGAAGGTGAAGGTGAAGGTGAAGGCGAGGGCGAGGGCGAGGGCGAGGGCGAGGGCGAGGGCGAGGGCG
>CANKTP010000179.1 GCA_947486375.1 Candidatus Hydrogenedentota bacterium
CGCCTCTGCGAATACGGCGCACGATTCATCGAGGTCACCACCGAGTACGTCCCCTTCGAGTGGTGGGACACCCACGAGAACGGCCACGAACGCCTCATCGGCATGAAGAAGTACATCGACGCCCCCATCGCCCAGCTCGTCCTCGACCTCGAGGACCGCGGCCTGCTCGACCGCACCCTCATCGTCCTCG
Organism: Candidatus Hydrogenedentota bacterium; assembly: GCA_947486375.1. Taxonomy (GTDB): domain Bacteria; phylum Hydrogenedentota; class Hydrogenedentia; order Hydrogenedentales; genus CANKTP01. The sequence continues at coordinate 191 of CANKTP010000179.1, forward strand.
CCAGCGAGTTCAGCCGCGACATGATGATGGAAGGCAAGCCCGACAACCCCGTCGTCAACCAGGTCGAAGTCCCCGACGTCATTCAGGAACCCAAGTTCTACGGCATGCACCGCCACTTCACCGATGCAGGCAGCGTCCTCATGTTCGGCGGCGGCGTCAAGAAGGGTTTCCTCTACGGCAAAACCGCCGACGAACGCCCCTGCAAGACCCTCGAAAATCCCATCGGCATCGAGGACCTCCACGCCACCCTCTACCGCGCGATGGGCATTCCCCCCGACCTCGCCTACACCATCGAGGAACGCCCCTTCTACGTCACCAAGGACGGCCTCGGCAAACCGCGGATGGAATTGTTCGCGTGACGCTGCGTTCGTAGCCGAAATCGGATTAGGTCCAGCGTACGGGGGACTCGGGCCGATAAGGACAAAGAGAACTTCACCGCAAAGAACGTATAGAGTGCAAAGATGAGAGCGGTATGGTGGAAGGACTACCCCAAGCGATAGAAAGGCACTGACGGATAGCCGTCGAAGGTCCCTAAACATACCGGACTCGGAGTGGCGTCATGGGCTCAGCATCGAGAAAGAACGGGCAATCGGGTTTTCACCGGACTGGAACTCGCGATCGTGGTTGCCATCGTCGTTGTCATGGCGCTGGTATTGGTCCCGGCGGTGCGCCGCTCGATCGAGGCCAAGGGGAAGATGACCTGCGCGAGCAACCTCAAGCAGATTGGCGTGGCGCTCCGGATGTACGCCCAGACCGATCACCGCGAGATGTATCCGCCAATGCAATACGTTTTCCGCGACGACGAGGTCACGCTCGTTTCGGTGCCGCACATGGCATTGCTTTATCCCGACTATCTCGCCGACCCCTCCGTGATTATCTGCCCGCGCGACGATGTTCGCGTGGGGGACCTGCAGGACAAGAGTGGCAAATGGTGTTTTACCGAGCAAGAGTCCGAAGTGGGTTGCGCCGAACGGACCGGCGCAAGCTACGTCTATTGGGGTTGGATGGTGGACCGGGTGCGGCTCGACGACATGAGTCTCGTGGATTCGCTTGATTCAAAGGATCAAGGAACCATTGTCGTCCGCTCGCGCTACCAACCTGCGGCAACTGAGCCTCACTTCGAATTGTTCTTGGATGCGGTCACCGCCAAACTCGAGTCTGCCGTTGCGTCGCGGGCGGTCGCGTTGGCCGTCGATTCCGACCTCGACATCGGGCTCAGGAAGGTCGCGGGCGCACAGTCGCCATTTCCCGCACTTCGACTACGGAGCGCGATCGAGCGGTGGGTTTTCGATGGCTACTTCGGTGGAATGGGTCCCTCGAACATGCTTGAGCGGTACGTCTGGACCATGTACGAGGCACTCGATCCGCCATCAAAGCATTTCCCCCATCAACCCCACGGCGGCCACGTCCTCTATATGGACGGCCACGTCGAGTTCGTGGAATTAGACGACAAGCCGCCGATGGTGTCCGCGATGGGGCCGTATTTGAACGGCATCGTGCGGTATATGCCCTCATTTCGCTAGGAGACATAATCCCGCCGGGCAACCGGCGGCGGAAATGGGCAATCGAATTACGCGAGGGGGATTGCCACCTGCCGGTCGCATTCTTCCCCGGAGGTCCACTCGTTGCCCGGGATCAACGAACGCGCGGCGAACGAGGTGTCGCTCAAGCCCATCGTCCGGACCTCGATCCGGTCGTCGTGCACCAGGTACTCGCGGAACTCCGTCGGGTACTCCGGGAGCGCCCCCGTGGCGATGTGCGTGACGCCCTCGACGGTCTCGACGAAGTGCATGTGGACGTGGCCGCTCACATAGGCCTTCACCTGCGGATGCCGCTTCATGATCGCGATGATGTCGCCCCCATTCTCAAGGTTTCCGGCGTCTTCCATGTTCGGCCGGCGCCGGCGGGCGGGGATCGGGATCGCGGGGTAGTGGCACGACACGATCGTGGCGAGGCCGCGGTGTGCGGCCAGGTCCTCGTCGAGCCACGCCAATTGTTCCGGCGGCAATGCCCAGCGAGCGCCCTTGAGATGCTTGTGCTGCATCTTCGCCACCGTCTTCTCGCTCACGTCGTGGAGGGTGTCGTCCGACCACATCCACCACGCATCCAGCACCACGAAATGAAGGTTCTTGTGGTCGAAGGAGTACCAGGTGCGCTTGGCGGGCAGTTGCGCGTGAAACGCCTCGATGAACCACTCGCGGCTGTCTTGGACGACGAAATCGTGGTTCCCGCCCATGGGGTAATACGGGAAACCGAGCGAATCCATGAGATCGCGGGCCGCGAAGGTGGCGTCCCGGGTCTGCTGGCTCGCCAAGTCGCCCGTCGCGAGGATGAATTCGGGCTTGATGCGGGCCAAATCGCGCTTCAGGCACCGCATGACGTCCGGCATCATGCTGCATAGAAACCCGTTATTCCATTTGCCGTCGCGGGTACTACCCAGATGAGGATCGCTAACCTGTACGAACCGCCACATATAATTTCCCGCCCAATCCCGAAGGGAAAAAGCATATCACAGGGCAAAAGCCCGTCCCAAACGCGCGCCGCGCCACGCGGATCGATCGGTTCGCCGGACGCCCGTCATCGTTCGCAACTCCGCGCCAGCAGGGTCCGGATGTCGTCCACGATCCGCCGCACGTCCTCCTCGGTCGTGTCCCACGAACACATCAGCCGGACGCCCCCGTCGCCGATGAACTGGTAAAAAGACCACCCTTTGCGCCGGAGCCCGGCGATAAGCGAGGGGGGAACCTCGAGGAATACGGAGTTCGCCTGTCGCGGGTATTTGATGGCGATACCCGGGGTGCCCCGGAGCTCGGATTCGAGCTGCGCCGCGCGCGCATTGGCGTTCTTCGCATGGCGGAGGAACGCCCCGTCCTTGAGAATGCCCGCCCAGGGTGCGGTCAGGAAGCGCATCTTCGAGGCAAGCTGGCCCGCCTGCTTGCACCGGTAGTCGAATTCGCGCGCGAGTTCCTTGTTGAAGAACACCACGGCATCGCCCACGGGCAGGCCGTTCTTCGTCCCGCCGAGGCACAACACGTCCACGCCCGCCTCCCAGGTAATCTCCCGGGGCGTCGCGCCGAGCGCGGCGAGGGCATTCGCGAACCGCGCGCCGTCCATGTGAATCCGGAGGTCGTAGCGACGCGCCACGGACCACGCGGCCTTGAGCTCGTCGACGGTATACACCGTGCCCACCTCGGTGGCCTGCGTGATGCTGAGCACTTTGGGCTTCGGGTAATGGATGTCCGAGCGCCGCGTGATGGCGTGCTCGACGGATTTCAGATCGATCTTGCCATCGTCCCCCGGGACCAGCAACACCTTCGTGCCGTTCGAGAAAAACTCCGGCGCGCCGCATTCGTCCGTCTCGATGTGCGCCAACTGGTGGCACAAAATGCTATGGTAGCTCTGGCACAGGGAGGCCAGCACGAGCGAGTTCGCCGCGGTCCCGTTGAAGGTGAAGAAGACCTCGCACCGTGTCTCGAAAAAATCGCGAATCAGGTCGCAGGCCTGCCGCGTGTAGTCATCATCGCCGTAGGCGGGCACGTGGCCCCGGTTCGCCGCGATAAGCGCCTCGAGCGCCTCCGGGCAAATGCCCGACCAATTGTCGCTGGCGAACTGGCGCCGGGGTTCCTCGGGGGTGTCGGCTGGCGATGTCATTGGGTCATCCTAGTCGGGTGATTTATGCTATCGGCGAGTCGAGCCGGAGACGGACAAGTACACATCATGCCAACATATGCCCATCAAGATACACCATGCGCCCAAGCGCGTAAAAGTCCCCCTTTGAAGGGGGATGAAGGGGGATGTGCGTCGGCGGCTACCCGTTACGCTTCAAACTATGCGCCCTTCCAGCATTTCGCCTACCTCTCCCTCACAATTATTTGCCTCAGCCTCCCGGCGCACGCCACCGACTACAAACCCAATGTCCTCGACCCTCGCTACGCCCACACCAAATATGGACCCAGCCGGGGCGACCTCGTCCAGGAATTCGAGGCCTTCACCGCCAGCATGGACGGCAACGACGACGACAACGGCGACGGCAGCGTAGACGTCTGGGGTATTCCCGAGTGGGTGGCCTACGAAATCAAGGGATTGCCCATCCCCCCGCGCAAGGGCCCCGGGCGTCCCTCGCCGTGGATAACCGACAAGGCCCTCTACCGCGACCGCGTCGCGCCGAACGACGACTCCTACCGTAACAGCGGCTACGATCGCGGCCACATGTGCCAGAAGCTCATCGCGTTCCGCCTGGGCGAAGACGCCGACTGGAACAGCCACACCGTCCTCAACGCCGCGCCGCAACTCCACGAGTTCAACGACGGCATCTGGGGCGACCTCGAGGACCTCACCGCCGGTTGGGCCGACGAATTCGGCCAAGTATGGGTCATCTGCGGCCCCGTCTTCGACAACAAGAAACCCTCGAAATGGATCGGCGACGGAAACGAAGTTCGCGTCGCAGTACCCGACGCCTTCTTCAAGATCGTCATCCGCGAACGGGGAAAATCGATCGAGGTCCTTGCGTTTCTCTACCCCCACGAAAACCTCGGCACGCGCCGCCCCTACAACCACCGTCCCTACCTCGCGAGCGTCGACGCCATCGAGACAAAAACGGGACTCGATTTCCTGGGCCGGTTGCCCGGCGCCGAGGAGAAACGCATCGAGTCGAAAGCGGCCGCGGCCCTTTGGCCCTAGCCAACACGGCCCGGAAAGTATCATCCTAAAAAAGGCAGTTCGTTCACCACAGAGCCACAGAGTTAGGGAGAAACTAACGAGTTAGAGACTCTCTCCTACCTCACCCAACGGGTTGGAGTCTGAAATTCTCCAAGCCCTTGTTCTTCCTCCGTGTTCTCTGTGCCTCTGTGGTGCAACTGCTCTTTCTAGGATCATCGCTTCTTGGCGCGGGCGAATCCGATCGGGCGCTTGGGCTTGGCCGGCGGCGTCATGAGTTGACGGATGGCGTCGAAGACGGCCTTGAAGCTTTCGTCGTATTTCTTCTCGAGGGTCTCGAGCTTGCGGGCAAGGTCCGCATGCGTGGCCAGGATTTGGCGTAGCCGCACGAAGGCGCGCATGATCTCGATGTTGACCTGGACTGCCCGCGTACTTCTCAATACGCTCGACAGCATCGCGACACCTTGTTCGGTGAAGACGTATGGGCGTTTCCTTCTGCCGCCCCAGGAACTTGAAGTCACAATTTGTGATTTCAAGTTCGCGTATTCTTCATCGGTCAATTGGAACATGAAGTCATCCGGAAATCGCTCAAGGTTCCGTTGGACCGCCTGATTCAGGGCCCTGACCTCAACGCCGTATAACGACGCGAGGTCCTCGTCGAGCATGACCTTTTGCCCGCGAATCGCCACGATGGCCGTCGCGATCCGCTCCATCGGGAGTACGCTCCCCTTCCCCGCAGCCGGTTTATCGCCCATTCGGCTGCCCCTTCAGCGCCTCCGCCAGTCGCCTCATCCCCTCGTCCATGCCCACCGCCGGCGCGTATCCGAGGTCTCGCTTCGCCGCGGAAATGTTGTACCAATGCGCCGTGGCCAATTGGCGCGCGACGAAGCGGGTCATGCGCGGTTCGTCCGCGCGCTTGGCGATTTTGTAGACCGCTTCCAAGACGTAGCCGAGGGCGTCGGCCAGTCCCGGCGAGACGTGCCGGGTGACCGGCGGTAGCCCTCCGGCAGAGAGGATCGCGTTGAGCAGGCGCTTCATCGGCCAGGGCTCGTCGTTGCTGATGTAGTAGGTCTTGCCCGCGCAGGCCGATCCGGGCCCGAGACGTTCCGCCGCGAGCAAGTGGGCATCGGCGGCGTTGTCGATGTAGGTCGCGTCGACGAGCGACTCGCCGGAACCGACAATGCGAAGCGTGCCCGCCCGGCCTTGACCGAGGATCCGCGGGACGAGCTGCGTATCGCCCGGTCCCCAGATGAGGTGGGGCCGCAGGGCGACGGTCTGAAAATCGTCGCCGTTTGCCTCGAGCACGATTTTCTCCGCCATCGCCTTGGTCTTGGGATAGGGCGAGAGGAAGCGGTCGGGATAGGGCGTCGATTCGTCGATGCCTTCCTGGTCTTGCCCGGCAAAAGTAATGCTCGGCGAACTCGTGTACACCATCTTCGGCACGCGCGCGTCGCGGCAGGCCTCGATGACGCGCTCCGTGCCCACGACATTGCTCAAATGATACTCGCGGTAGTCGCCCCAGACGCCCGCCTTCGCGGCGGTGTGAATCACCAGGTCGCAGCCCTTCACCGCGTCCTCGAGGTACTCGCCGCCCGCGAGATCGCCCCGGAACGTCTCGACCCCGAGGGCGCGCAATTCGGGATAGTCGCCGCGCGCGATGCTGCGCACCTTGTCGCCCCGAGCGATCAATCTGCGGACTATCGCCCCGCCGAGGAAGCCTCCGCCTCCCGTTACCAATACGTTCACGTCAATTGTTTCCCCGCCCAGACGGCCAATTTTTCCCGGAAAATCTTCGCGTTATGCCGGACATCCATCGGGAAACCCGGATGATACAACACGGTGCGAATCGATTTCGTGTGTTCGTGGCGCTGCCCGATTTCCAGAAGCTCCTGCGTAATCCGGGCATGTTCGCCCCGCGCTGCCGCCGGTTTCAACTCGACGCAAAGCGTGGGGACCGTTTCATTCGAGCGGGTCACGCCGACCAGCGCCGTGCGCCGCACCTTCGGGTGCGTATTGAACACCCGCTCGCACGGGATGGTGTACAAGGTCTCCGAAGCCGTCGCCACGCGATGCGCCTTCCGCCCGCAAAACCAGAGCCTACCCTGCGGGTCGAGATACCCCACATCTCCCATGCGATGCCAGACCGCCCCGTCGCGCGGGTCGCGAATCTTGGCGCGCACGGTCGCCTCCGGACGCTCAAAGTATTCGCGCGTGACGACGGGA
>CANKTP010000180.1 GCA_947486375.1 Candidatus Hydrogenedentota bacterium
ACAAACTGGAACCGACCAGCTCTTCGCGCGTACAGCCGGCGAGGAGGCAAAATGCCATATTTGCGTCCGTCATGAGAAAGGTTCCCGGATCGAGCAACACGTTGCCTTCCATGCTCAATTCGAAAAGGCCGCGGTACTTTTGTTCAGCTGCCGTAAGCCGCTCGCGGAGTTCGCGCTCGCGAAACACCCGCATGAGCTTGGCCTCGATCTCTTGCGACTCATGGGGCTTGCGGATGAAATCGCTCGCCCCGGCAGTCACGACATCGACGAAGGGAAAAATATCGGCGAACCCCGTCATGACGATGATATCGACAGCCGGGTATTTGCTCTTGACTGCCCGGACTAGCTCAATCCCATGCAGGCCTGGCATAACCATGTCCGTGAGAAGGACGTCGAACGGCTCCTTCCCCAATCGTTCCAAGGCGGCGTCCCCGCTTTCGACGGTGACGACACCGCAGCCTACCTTGTCCCTAAGGAGCGCTTGCAGGACGTCGCGAATCGAGACCTCGTCGTCCGCCACCAATACGCGGCGTGCGGCGAAGTCGGATAGCGAGGCAAGTCCCATGTATATTCCTTCCTTGCGGCGGTATCTTCCCCGGAATCAGGAGACGGCATCGGCACCTACAGAAACGCGCGAAAAAGTGGCTTGGAGAAGGGTATTGTAGCGACGAGGCCTTAGCGTGTCAACGGGCGTCCGCGCTGCCGCTCGAGGAAGGCCTCGACGAAGGGCGTGGCCGGGGCGCCCAGGATTTCGGCGGGCGTGCCGATTTGGTGACATTCGCCGTCCTTCATCACCGCGACGCGGTGGGCCATCTCGACGGCTTCTTCCTGGTCATGGGTAACGTAGATGGCGGTGAAACCGACTTTTGCCTGGAGGTCGGAGAGTTGGCGCCGCATGGAGTAACGCAATTCGGCGTCGAGATTGCTCAGGGGCTCGTCCATGAGCAAGACGGCGGGCCGTACCGCCAGGGAACGTGCCAACGCGACCCGTTGCTGCTGTCCCCCGCTGAGTTCTGTCACGCGGCGCAGGCCCATGCCGGGGAGTTGGACGAGTTCGAGGGATTCGTTGACCCTCGGGGCGATCTTGTCCTTGGGCATTTTGCGCGCCCTCAGGCCAAAGGCGACATTCTCGAACACGTTCATGTGGGGGAAGAGCGCGTAGCTCTGGAACACCATGGCCACGTTGCGCTTCTCGGGGGGCAATGGGGTGACATCCCGCCCGTCGAACCGTATGCGCCCGGAGTCGGGATGCTCGAGCCCCGCCACCATGCGCAGGGTGGTGGTCTTTCCGCAGCCGCTCGGGCCGAGCAATGCGAAAAATTCTCCCTCGCGAATGGCGCAGGAGAAATTTCGGACTCCGCCGCCCTCGGGGAAAATTTTTACGATGCCCTCGATATCCACGCTGCTCATCGGGCGTCGAACACCTCGCGCTCCCAGCGCTCGCACCATTCGAGTTCCCTGGCCGCGAAGGTCTTCCAGTCGATGGGCATCGGATCGATGGGCTGCTCGAACATCCACGCGGGAAGCGAGGCGCGGTCAATATCGGAACGGCTGGGAATCTTCCCGTAGGTCTCGGCCTGGTGTACGAAGGCTTCCCTCGTGGACACGAACTCGTAGAATTTCTCGGCCCACTCGCGGTGCGGGGCCCCCTTCACGATCGCGATTCCCTCGGTCAAGACAGGGGTGGAGGGCGGGATGAAGAAGTCGAACGGATATCCGTTGCGCTCGCGCTGGAGCACGGCATCGGGCATGATCCATACCGTGATGAGGCCGGGAACGCGCTTGATGTGATCGAACAAGTATTGGGGGCTTTGGAGATAGGACTCGGTCGAGGCGTCGAGTTTCTTGAGCCACTCGATGCCCTTTTCCTCTGAGCCCGCGCGGAGAATCATGGCGCCGAGAAAGGAGCGCATGGTCCCGGACTGGGGCGGGCGGCGAATGGTAATCTTGCCGGCCCACTTGGGATCGAGGAGTTCGTCCCAAGTCTGGGGGACATCCTTGCGCGTGTAGGTGCGATTGTCGAACATGATGGAGAGCGGCGTCAGGTGGGTGCCGTACCAGCATCCATCCGGGTCCTTGTCGGCCTGGCCGATGGCCGCGTCCCATGACGGCCGGTAGGGCTCGAGTAGTCCCTCTTGTGCGGCCTTGATAAACATGGTCGAGGGCGCACCCCACCAGATATCGCACGCGGGCCGCTGCCTTTCGGCGCTCACGCGCAGGTAGACTTCCTGGGAGGGCAGGTCGAGACATTGCACATCGACGCCGGGGTTTGCGGCCTCGAACATCTTCTCGTAGTCGTCGAGGATGTCCTTGCCGTGCGGGCTGTATACCACCACGGTGTCCGGGCCCGAACAACCCCATGCCGCGACGAGGAGAAGAAGGGGCGCGTGGCGCTTCATCCCGCACCTCCCGTAAGGGCGCGAAATTCGTCCAGGGTGGTCGCCGCCGGATAGGGTCCCGCCGCGGAACCCGCGAACGCGTCCAAGTCCTTTATGCCGGATCCAGTTATCACGCAACAAACCCCGTTCGATTCCGGTGGCAATTTGGCCAGCGCGGCCACCACGACCGCGCTGCTAGGCTCGCAAAGAATCCCCTCGGTCGCCGCGAGTAGCCGCATGCCCTCGAGAATCTCGCCTTCGGAGACCGTGATCGCCAACCCATTCGTCTCCCGAATGGCCGGGAGAGCGGTGTGACCATCGAACAGGATATCATCCGCAAGGCCCCCGGCGATAGTCTTGGGTGCGGGCCAGGGGTGGGCGAGCGATTCCCGGAAGCCCCAACCCCGGTCGATGGCTTGGGCGAGCGGCGCGCATTCGCGGGGTTGGACCCCGCACAGGCGCGGGCAACGGTCGATCAACCCGAGACGCACCAGGTCCTCGAAGCCGCGCCAAACGGCGCCGAGAAGTCCGCCGCCGCCGACCGGGACGACGACCCATTCCGGGAGGTCTCCCCCGGTCTGTTGATAGAGTTCGTAGGCAATGGTCTTTGCTCCCTCGACGTTATACCGCTCGTGCATCCCGGCGGTCGTGAGGTGATACCAGCCAAACTCCTCGCTGGCGCGGATGCAAAGGTCGATGACTTCGCGGGACGAGTCCGTCGGTACGCGGACAACTTGGCCCCCGTATGCCGCGGCCTGCCGTAACTTCGCGGGGGCCGCGTGGCCATGCACCAACACGATTGCGCGCATTCCCGCCCGGGCGGCATAGGCCGAGGCGGAACAGGCGACGTTGCCCGACGACATCGCGACGACGGTGCTGGCGCCAATGTGACGGGCATGGGTGATTCCGACGGACACTTGCCTGTCCTTGAACGAACCGGTTGGATTTCCGGTCTCGTTCTTGAGCAAGAGGCGATTGAGGCCGAAACGCGCGCGCAACCGATCCGCCTCTATCGCCGGGGTCGCGCCTTCGCCGAGCGTAACCGGGGCGACGCCCTCGGGTATCGGGAGCAACTCGCGGTAATGCCAAAGACTCTCGGGCCGTTGCTCGAATATAGCCCGCGGCGGACGCGCCAGGCTCTCGAGGCTCAACGGGCCGCCACAGCCGGGGCACACGCGGAAATCCGTGGCAGCGGACGCATGACCGCAGCCGTGGCATTGGTGGCGCATGTACGGGACTGGAGGCGCGCTCATGCCGTGCATCCCGCCGGGCGATCAATCGACGGCAAATTCCACCAACCCGGAGAGGACGACGCATTGGCACACAAGCCGTTGCCCGGCCTGGAGTCCCATGTCCTCCTCCTTGTCGTTGAGCGGACGCAGGTTTTCCATCCCCTTCAGGACGCGGCAGATGCACGTCCCGCAGACGCCATCCTGGCAGCCGAAGGGCACTCCCAACGCATCGCAGGCGTCGAGCACACGGGCACCATCGGCCACCTCTGCCTCGCGCCCATCGAACCGTATACGCGCCACGTATGGTTTTCTCCGAAAGTAGAAAGGGGACCGCGTCGTAGGGCCCGGGGGCAAACCCGCGGAACAACGCGGAAGTCTATGCGCGCTTGCCACTGCGGCGCAAGGCCCGGGTTTACCCGCACCAGCGATATACAAACGCCAGCGGAACTCTTGACAATCCTTCGATTCCTTTGCTAGAGTTTGGGCCTGCCGAGCGGGAGTAGCTCAGTGGTAGAGTACAACCTTGCCAAGGTTGGTGTCGCGGGTTCAAGTCCCGTCTCCCGCTCCATTTTCTTTTTTCTCCCCAGGGGCCGTTAGCTCAGTCGGTAGAGCAGGTGACTCTTAATCACAAGGTCGCTGGTTCGATTCCAGCACGGCCCACCATTATTTTCTTCGCTTTCCCCAATGTTTACGGGGCTTCCCGAATCCTTCTGAATTCGTAGCGAGTCTTTTTCGCCCCCCCCGGAAATGCCAATGATTTTCTTTCGGGGCCAGCAGTACGGGGCATGTTTCGGGGGATGGTAGAAATGGGGCTTCCCGCGATAGCACACTGAGATTCCTCCCTCGCGTTCATTCCATTCAAAGGCAACGCCGGGAGACTATCCACCGCGCCGCGCACGTCGAGCAAGACCGGATCGGTGTACGTGATCATGGTCAGGTTGATCGTCGAGTGCCGCATCGCCGCCATTGCCGTGCGCGGGGCCACGCCGTTCTTCGATAGGTGCGTGGCGAAAGTATGCCGCAGGGCGTGAACGTCGAGGGTGCGCCCGTGGGCGTCCTTCTTCGCAATGCCCGCGTGCGCCAAGTCCTTGTCGAATATCCGAATCAGGCCCGCCGGGACGTTGAACAGCGGGGCATCGTCCGGCAACCGCATCGGTATCCGCTCGCCCAGCCGGGCAGGTTCGCGCCTGAGCGTTCCCAGCCGCTTCCGTGTCCGTGTCCCCCAACGCCGCCGCGCCGTGAATCTCCCTCAAGTGTTCCTGCATGGCCCGGACCCGTGGATCGCGCTCGAGCATGAACGCCGCCGCCTTTGCCGCGTCGTACCCCATGTCCGGGCAAACGTGGGACAAGGCCCACGTCAATCCCTTCTTGGGCCGCATGGTCCGCGCCTTGCAGTATTCGACCTCGCGCGTAGTCATGCCGGCCTGTAGCGTTGCGAAGGCCGGGTCCGCCGCCCATTCGTATCCCGGCATGAAGCCCTCTACCGGGGCCGTGGACAAGCGAAGCCCTTTCTCCCGGAGCCGTGCCTCGGGGGTCTTCGACAAGTCCGCCTTGGTGCGTTTGTTCGTGGCCGTCTTCATGGGTTTAGCCTATGATCGATCCGGGGTTATGTCAACACCGCAATTTGGATCGTATCCGAAAAAAGTGGGAACCGTCTATGTCCCCGCGCCTGTTTCGGGGTGGCCGGGGGTGGTATCCGGGGACATTCCGAGGGGGGCGTCCGGGGCCGCGTAACCGGAAAAGGACGCACCGGATGTTGCCCGCTTGCCTATCGACGACACGTCTACAGCGCAAGGAATTGGGAGACTATCCGGACCGTCCGCCGGGATCGTCCGGCCCACTCTCCGGGAGTGCCGAATGTTCACGATTTTTCGCGCTTCGCTTGTTCCTTTGCTGTGTCGCGTTATCCGCCCAACGACAATTTGACGGCTCATAGTTACCCTCTGGGTCGATCCTGTCTAGCGTCATCCCAACCGGACGCTCACCCATATCATGGAGGAAATTTGCGAACCCATCGGCACCCAGCCAACGGTCGCATACGCGGATTCCACGCGCACCATAGTTCCCATACGCAAGATGAGAAACCTTGTAGCATCGACGTATCATATGTCGATAACTCCCACCAGCCATATACTTGCGCGGTCCGTCGTGATCCCTCAGCAACAGTTTTTTGTGTTCGCAGTCGTGGCACGCCTTTGCATAACCTGTCAAAAGGTCGTGCCCCCCTGCATCGAAGGTCTTGCCGCAATCACATACGCACGTATATCCGATACCCAACCCGAATGCTCCCGACAAGAAGACCTTCGATTTGACTTTCTCGATGGCCGTGGCCATGCCGAAACGTTTTCCTAAAAGGCCTGATACCCCTTTAACGCCAAGTCGACGGCAAACAGCCTCCAGTTTTTTTTTATCGCGTTCGCTCGGAAAGTTTTGAGTCATACTGTGAATACTAGCCCGTCCGCTGGGGTCAATCAACGCCCGTCACAGAATCGAATCCTATGCCGAAAAACAGCGCGTGGGGGCCATGCTGGACGTTATCGGGTGCGCGGTAAGGGTATCCCCCCCACCTTGCCGGGGGTCATGTCGAAAATCGCCGCGTATGGGCCTACCTCGCAGGGGCCGGATTCAGCACAAGGGCAATGAGATTGGGGCGGGGAACCCGTCGGAAGGTTCAAGGATTCGCGACGGTCGACGATGACGGTTTCGGAACAAATTCCTTGGAACGTTTCTGAGCCTCTGCAATCTGCTCGGGCGTCATGTCATTCGCGATTTTGTCCCGGTTCTCTCGAGCATCGTCCAAGGTCTGACCCGCGAGGTTCCACCATACGTATGCCTCGACATCGTCCTTGGGCACGCCTTCGCCCTTTCCGTACATGACCCCGAGATTGTATTGGGCCACTGCGTCTCCCTGATCCGCCGCCTTGCGATACCACTTGACGGCCTCGGCATCGTCCTTGGGCACGCCTTCGCCGTTGTCGTACATCAGTCCGAGATTGTATTGGCCCGTTCGGTCTCCCTGATCCGCCGCCTTGCGATACCACTTGACGGCCTCCACGTCGTCCTTGGGCACGCCTTCGCCGAATTGGTACATGATCCCGAGATTGCATTGGGCCCCTGCGTCTCCCTGCTCCGCCGCCTTGCGATACCACTTCACGGCCTCTGCATCGTCCTTGGGCACGCCTTCGCCGTCGTCGTACCTGACCCCGAGATTGTATTGGGCCACTGCGAATCCCTGATTCGCCGCCTTGCGCAGTTCGTCGAATGTAGGCGCGTCATTCTCCTGTGCGCGACTCGATAGGGCAACGCCCAACAGCAGGATCAAACACCCAACCCGCGTAACATCGCTCCGAATCGTAATCCCCATGACGCAATCCCTCCTTATGTCTGACAATCCTACCGCCTACACTGTCCACGATAACACACCCGGACTCA
>CANKTP010000181.1 GCA_947486375.1 Candidatus Hydrogenedentota bacterium
CCCTTGATCCCCCTTCTAAGGGGGACTCTTTTTTTCAACGAGGATGGTATACTCCGCCGTCTGAGCATGCCCGGTATCGGGCTCAATGTGTCCTAATCACTGGGGTTTTCTGCATCATGAGCTTTCCCATCGATACATCCGCATACAAGCCGCTAAGTCTCGATCCGTCCCGTGCGGCGCTTTCTCCCGCCGAGCTTGCCCAGCTCAAGACCAACATCGGCATCGTCCGCGACACGGTTGTGTTCTTCACGGCGATCGCGGGTGTGCGCGGATTCGGGGGCCACACCGGCGGCGCCTATGGCATCGTGCCCGAGGTGTTGATCGCCGACGGGTTCATGCGCGGGAGCAAGGGCATATACCCGGCGTTCTTCGATGAGGCCGGACACCGTGTCGCGATTCAGTATGCGATGTCGGCGTTCAACGGCGAGATGCCCTTCGAGAAACTACTCCACTATCGCGAGGCCGGACATGGTCTTTACGGCCACCCGGAGCTCGACCCGAAGATCGGCATCAAGTTCAGCTCGGGACGCCTCGGACACATGTGGCCCTTCGTGAACGGCGTCGCCCGGGCGCATCCCGGCCAGGCGGTCGTGTTGTTCGGCAGCGACGGCTCGCAGCAGGAAGGCAACGATGCCGAGGCGGCGCGGTTTGCCGTGGCACACGGACTGAACGTGAAGATTTTCGTGGACGATAACAACGTCACGATCGCGGGCCACCCCTCGCAATACATGCCGGGCTACGACATCGGCAAGACCCTCGCGGGCCACGGCCTCACGGTGGACGAGGGTTCCGGCGAGGACTTCGAGAAACTCCACGGCCGCATGCAGCGGGCCTTCGCCTCGAACGGGCCGGTGGCGCTGATCAACAAGCGCCCGATGGCCCCCGGCGTCCCCGGCATCGAGGGGTCGAATGAGGGGCATGATGTCATCAAGAAAGAGCATGCCGTCGCCTATCTCGAGGCGCGCGGCCAGAAGGATGCCGTGGCCTATCTGAACGGCATCACGGTTCCGAAGGCGTCCTCATCGTATCGCGGCTCGACCGTCGAGACCGGAAGCAATCGCGGCGAATTCGGGAACATCGTCAACGGCATCCTCGACCGCATGCCGGCCGAGCAACGCGCGTCGTCTCTCTATGTGGTCGACTCGGACCTCGAGGGCTCAACCGGATTGAAAAGCATCCGCGTCAAACACCCCGAGGTATACGCCCTGGGCGGGGTCATGGAACGCGGAAACTTTTCCGCCGCCGCCGGGTTCGGCTCGAGCAAGGGCAAGCAGGGGATATTCAGCACCTTCTCGGCCTTCCTCGAGATGATTATCTCCGAGGCGACGATGGCGCGGCTCAACGGCGCGAACGTGATCTGCCATTTCTCGCACGCGGGCGTGGACGAAATTGCGGACAATACCTGCCACTACGGCATCAATGTGTTCCTTGCCCATAATGGCTTGCTCGCGGGCGACAAGACACGCCTCTATTTTCCCGCCGATGCCGCGCAACTCAAGGCGCTTGTCGAGACGGTGTGGAACGACGATGGCTTGCGCTACATTTTCACGACCCGCTCGAAGGTTCCGTTCATCTGCAAGGAGAACGGTGATCGGTTCTACGGCGAGGGGTATACCTTCGTTCCGGGACGCGACGAAGTCATCCGGAAGGGTTCCGCGGGATACGTCGTGTCCTACGGCGAATTGCTCTACCGCGCCCTGGATGCCGTCGACCGCGCGCGCGCGGAGGGGATCGACGTGGGCCTGATCAACAAGCCGACGCTCAACGTAGTGGACGAATCCATGATGACGACCCTCGGTGCCGCGCCGTATGTCCTTGTCGTCGAGGGACAAAATGTTCACACGGGCCTGGGCGAACGCTTTGGCACCTGGCTCATCGAGCGCGGCCACACCCCGCGCTACGGCCGCATGGGCGTCACCAAGCCCGGCGACGGCGGCATCGCCGAACACATCCCGCACCAAGGGCTCGATCCGGACTCCATCCTCACACGCATTAAGCAGATGGCCGGATAGTTCATCCACCCCATGACAGGATCCGCGCCGAGGAAAAACGCGCCTCCCTGCACGATCGTCTGGTTCCGTCAGGACTTGCGGACGGACGACAATCCCGCATTGGCGGCGGCTTGTGAAGCAGGCGCGATTGTTCCGGTGTACATCTGGTCGCCGGAGGAAGAGGGTGGGTGGGCTCCGGGCGGTGCAAGCCGGGTTTGGTTGCACGCGTCGCTCGCGGAACTCGACAAATCAATGGCGCGATTGGGCGCGCCGCTTGTGTTTCGGCGGGGACCGTCCCTCGAAGTGCTGCGCGCGTTGATCGCCGAGACGGGCGCGCGCGCGGTTGTATGGAATCGTCGATACGAACCGGCGGCGGTCATTCGCGACATCGCGATCAAATCGCATCTGAAGGCCGAGGGCATCGAAGTCCGGAGCTTCAACGGAAGCCTGCTGTTCGAGCCCTGGGAGATCGCGAATCGCGAAGGGAAGCCGTACCAGGTCTTTACCCCGTTCTGGAACACGTGTCTTGCCAGGCCCGAACCCGCGCCTCCCTTGGCTGCGCCCAGCCATAGTGTCGAATCGACCTGGCGAATAGACTCTCTTTCCCTTGGCGAACTCGAACTAATGCCGCGAATCCCGTGGGAGATCGGTATTCGTTCGGCATGGACACCGGGCGAAGCGGGCGCACGTAAAAACCTTGAGCGATTCATCGAGGAATCGATGTCTGGCTACTCCGAATCGAGGGATATTCCGGGAACGCGAGGCACCTCGCGTTTGTCTCCGCACCTGCATTTCGGGGAGATCAGTCCCCGGCGCATTTGGCACTGCATCATCGAGCAATTAGACGGGGAACTTGGCGTTGGCGCTGAGACGTTCCTCAAGGAACTCGGGTGGCGCGAATTTGCCCATCACGTCCTGCATCATTTTCCGCGGGTGCCCGAGCAACCGCTACGCGTGGAATTCGAACAATTTCCGTGGAACGTGGATTCGAAGGCGTTGCGATTATGGCAACGCGGCCAGACAGGATATCCGATTGTCGACGCGGGGATGCGGGAACTTTGGCAAACGGGGTGGATGCACAACCGGGTGCGGATGATCGTGTCCTCATTCCTGACGAAACATTTGCGGATATCGTGGCTCGACGGAGCGCGATGGTTCTGGGACACCCTCGTGGATGCGGACTTGGCGAATAATTCGCTCGGGTGGCAGTGGAGCGCGGGATGCGGGGCGGACGCGGCGCCATATTTCCGCGTGTTTAATCCGATGTTGCAGGGAGCGAAATTCGATCCGAAGGGCGAGTATGCCCGGCGATGGGTGCCGGAACTCGCGCAACTTCCGGACAAATGGATCCATCGCCCGTGGGAGGCGCCTTCCCAGGTGGTGGCGGGCGCAGGGATCACCCTGGGCGCGAATTATCCACAGCCCATCGTGGACCATCGAGTGGCGCGTGAGTCGGCATTGCGCGCGTTCGCGGAATTTCGCGGCAGTTGATTTGGATTCCCGGCGTCCGGGAAGGCCGAGGCTGCGCTTGCGCACTTGCGCCGAATCTCTATTTCCCCTCGCGCCCGATGCCCAGGTAAAAAAATCCGTGGCGGCGCACCGTCGCCGGGTTGTACAGGTTGCGCCCGTCGAATACCGCCTTCCCGCGCATGAGGGTCCCTAGGCGTTCGAAGTCCGGATTGTGAAACTCGCGCCACTCGGTCGCAATGACCAGCCCGTCCGCCTGCTCGGCCGCCGCGTATACCCGCGAGACCACCGTGAGCCGGTCGCCATAGTGGGCGCGAAGGTTCGTCCCCGCCTCCGGGTCGTACGCCCGCACCTCCGCCCCCGCCTCCAGGAACCGATCGATCAACCCGACCGCTGGCGCGCTGCGGATATCGTCCGTCTTTGACTTGAAGCTGCCTCCCCAAACGGCCAGGCGTTTGCTCGAAAGGGAATCGCCATAGTGTCCCAAGATGCGGTCGCCGAAGGCCCGCAAATGCGCGTGGTTCGCGGCACCCGTGCCGTCGATGACGCCGCGCGGCAATCCCGCCTCGCGCGCCATCTCCGAGAGCGCGGCGACGTCCTTCGGCAGGCACGACCCGCCGAACCCGAGGCCGGGATACAGGTAGTCCGGCCCGATCCGCCGGTCGGCCATCATCGCTTGCCGGATGAGATCGATGTCCGCGCCGTGGGCCCCGGCAATGTGCGCGATCTCGTTGATCAGCGCGATCCGCGCGCCCAGCATGGCGCTCACCGCGTACTTCGAGAGCTCCGCGCTGCGCACGTCCATCGCGAGGAAGGGCTTCCCCGATCGCAGGAACGGGGCGTATAGCTCCTTCATGATCTCGAGTACGCGCACGTCGTCGCACCCCACCACCACCCGGTCCGGGCGCATGAAGTCGTCGATGGCCGCGCCCTCCTTCATGAACTCGGGGTTCGCGACGATGTCGAAGCGGTGTGGCGTGCGGGCGCGAATGGTGTCGGCGATTCGTTCCACCGTGCCCACGGGGCAGGTGCTCTTGCTGACGATCACCTTGTAGTCGTTCAAGGCATCGCCAATTTCTCCCGCGGCATCCAGGACATGCGACACGTCCGGCCTGCCGCCGGGACCCTCCGGCGTGCCGACGCAAAGGAACACGATGAGCGAAGACGCAACCGCCGTCCTCGTGTCCGTCGAGAAGGACAGCCGCTCCTCCTCGATGTTCCGCATGACAAGTTCCTCGAGGCCCGGCTCGTAGATCGGCAGCTTGCCCTCGCGGAGCATCTCGATCCGCGAGGCGTCCTTGTCGACGCACACCACCTGGTGCCCATTGTCCGCGAACCCGGTCCCCGCCACCAGCCCCACGTGTCCCGTGCCGATCACGGCAATTCGCATGGTCTATCTCCAATGGTGTCGCAAGTCACCGGTCGATCCTACCATAGGCGATCCGGCGGATCGGTTGAATTTCTCCCTTCGTTGGTTCATATTCGCGCCGGGGTGCGAGACACTTGGGACAGGCAGCCTCCTCGTGCGCGTGGACTCCTCAGTCCGACGCTCCGCTCCTTCGACGGTAAACGCGCTCCATGAGCTCACGAACTTCGACCTCGGCGTGCGGATCGCTCGATAGCGGGAACAATATCCCACAGGGTCTCAGCCCCGGCGGCGCGGGTGTCGCCCCCGTGTCATGGGACGTCTGAAGAGGATCAGGGCGACCGCCACCCATGCCACGACGTCCGCTGTGCCTCGATTCGATTGATTCGTTCCCCGCGAGCCGCAGCTCATGCCTTCGCCTTCGCCTTCACCTTCGCCTTCACCTTCGCCTTCACCTTCGCCTTCACCCTCGCCTTCGCCTTCTCCCTCGGCGCCGGAGATCGCGATGCTTCCAATAATAAGACCATTGCTCGTTTGTTCGACGTTGGCGAATCGGACGGCCTTTCCGCCCGGCATGGGATTGGGAATGGTGACGGCGATGTCATACTCGCCGCCGGCGAATCCCGAGACGTCGGTCACGTGGCTGAACTCGATGGCGTCTTCGCCGGGCTGAATCGTACGGATGTCCCAATCGGTGGCCCATGTGCGCACCGTCGCCTTGGCGTCGTTCAACAATGCGATCTCGACCGGCCACGCATAGTAGAACGGCGCGACGCCTCGGTTCTCGATGCGCAGGCCGATACGCACCGTCTCGCCCGCCGTGTCGTGATCGACCATGGCTTCCCTCGCGTGGAATGTGTAGCCCAGCCGCTTCGCCCCGGCCAATGCCCGCGACCGTTCCGCGGCGAACCAGTGGTTGTCGAAGGCGGTGTAGTTCAGCAGCCAGGACGCATGGGTGGTGTCGACGGCTTCGTTGTAGTTTTCCGGCGCGCCCGAGGGATTGTTGAAGATGACGCCTTGATAGTCCGGCTGGACTTCGCCGCCGATGGGACGCGTGCGCCAGGTGTCGGCTATGCCGTTGGCGATCATGCGCGACCAAAAATTTGAGTCGCCCGTCGGCAGGGTGTGGTTGGCAAAGTCGTCGTCGTGAAAACTAACGTCGCGCGCAAGGACGCCGGGCAACGGGTCTTGCCCGAGGCAATCTTGCGAGACGAGCAGGAGCGTTGTGTCGAATGCCGCGTCGAAGGCGGCGATCACGCGGTTCTGCGTGGCGACGTTCGCAAACAATTCGTCGTTCGGGTAGGTGTGCCATTCGCCCCAGTGACCCAACAGGCCAAGCTGCACAAAACCAAGGCGCGGGTCGCCATCGTAGCGTGCGCCAAAGGCCGCGATGAAGGCATCGAGCGCGGCCACGAGATTTTCGTCGTCGTAATCCGGGCTGATGCCGCCGCCGTGGTCGTCATAGGGGGTCGTGTCGAGGCCGCTGTCGAGAAGGAACTGCGGGATGGCGGAACGTTCGTCGGGGTAGTCGAGAAACACGCGGACAATGGCCTGGTTGCCGCGCGAGGCGATTTCGTCAAGCAGGGGTTCGAGGCCGGTGTCAAAAGTGAAGGAGTTCGGCCCGTCCATTAGGGTATCGAGACCGACATAGTCGAACTCGAGGCTGTAGGGAAAGCCCTCGTACTCGCCAGTGTAGGTGGCGAAGCCCTTGAGCGGATTGTCGGCTGGGGCAGCATCGGCGTCGTGGACGAGCGGCTTCCAGTCTTGGGCGAGCGCGCAACAGGTAAGCGCTAGAATCGTGAAGACGGCGCATGGCGTTCGCATAGACCCTCGATGCACCCCGGAATTGTCGAGGACGCTTGAACACACTGTAGCACAACGGAACGAGGCGCCCCTCCGGCCTACCCTTGCCAATTCGTTGAATTCACGCCGCGCTTGTCCCCCGCCCAATTGCCTCCTATAATGGGCGTCCCCGTGTTTCGGGGCACCAACATATGCGGAAAAGGAGAGGACCATGGCGAAAAAGAAGCTGAACGTGGCGCTGATCGGCACCAAGTTCATGGGCAAGACCCACAGCAACGGGCTGCGGCAGGTGGCGCATTTCTTCGATCTGCCGGCCGAGCCGGTGATGAAGGTCTTGTGCGGGCGCAACCCGGCGGAGACCCAGGCCGCCGCCGAG
>CANKTP010000182.1 GCA_947486375.1 Candidatus Hydrogenedentota bacterium
AGCGGGCGCGGGGTGTAGTATTCGCCGCCGTTGCGCCCGGCGTTGCCCATGCGCTTGACCTTTTCCTCGTAGAGCGCCGAGAGTTCGTGCTTCTCGGTCTGCGAGCGGAAACGAAGTTCGTCGACGTGGTCGATGATCTCGCGCAGGTTGTACCCGCTATGAATCTTGTTCTTGATCTCGCTGAAGATCTCGCCGATCTTGTACTCGATGGTGGCCGGCCCGGTGGCGCGCTGCTTGAAACCCTTGAGGTAGGGGAAGAGCTTTAGGTCGACGAAGTCGCGGAGGTCGTCGCCGGTGAGGGCATGGTTGTGGTCGATCCGGCCGTCTTTGTCCTTCGGCGCGGCCCATGTTTCCCACCGGTAGGGCGCTTCGATGATGTGGGTGTATTTCTTTCCGTGGAGCTCGGCCTCGGTCGCCTTGTCCTGTTCCACCGCATCGAGATATTTCAGGAAGAGGATCCAGGAGGTCTGCTCGGTGTAGTCGAGCTCGGTGGTGCAGCCGGCCTCTTTCCAGAGGACGTCGTCGATGTTCTTGAAGGCTTGATGGAAGGTGGGGGCAGGGGGTGGTTCTTGGGGGCGTGTGTGGGTCATATGGGGCTCGTGGGACTTATGGGACGGATGGGACGGATGGGTCGGATGGGACGGATGGGACGGATGGGACGGATGGGTCGTGTGGGCCCCATAGGTCCCATCCGTCCCATTACCCTCATTCCGAACGCCTCGCGATTGCCCGCGCCGGGGCCTTCCTCGCCACCCCCGGCAACCCCGCATCCTTCCGCGACATATACCCCGCATCCGGCATCTTCTTCGACTCCACCGCGCTCACATACTCCGCGAGCCATGCGGTGCCCTCTTCGTTCCCGCGGGCGGCGCGGATGGCGGCGGCGAATTCGCGCGGATCGTCGGGTGCGAGGCGCGCGGTCTTGTCGCCCCAGGCCCATTTCGTCTTGATGATTTCGTGGAGGTAGCGGGCCGGGGGGACCTTGTCGAGGAGTTTCCGGCAGGCGATGAGGCGGAGCTTCAATGGGCCGTTCGAGGGCCGGGCGATGACAAAATCTCCGGACGCGATCTGCGGCATGGCCGTGCCGTTGCGGTCCTTCATGGAATAGGTGCTGGCGATGATCTCGACGCAGGCGCGCTTGGCGTCCTGGGTCTGCGCCAGGGTGAGGTATTGCGGCGGCGCGACGTTGAGATAGTACTGCAAATTCTTTGCAATGCCGAGTTCGTGGAACCCACCCAGCCATCGCGTGAGATAGGCGTACACCTCGCGATGGTGCGTCTCGCGGCGGTGGCGGTCAGGCAGGAAGATCATGCCGCCGAGCAGGGGCTCGACGACGTACTTCGGCGAGCGCCCGTGAATCCGATTCATGTTGCCGTGTTCGAGCCGCGAGACCTCGGTGAAATCGGTGGCGTTCTTGGCCACGATGAACCCGAACGACGCCTGGTTGCCCTTGGCATTGGTTGCGCGGAGCCGGAAGACGATCTGGTATTTGCCTTCCTGGAACAATTCGAAGGTCAGCGAAGTCACCGGCGGCGGGCCCAAGACCATCTGCACGCTGCGGACGATGAACCGGTCACTCGTACGGACGAGACGGTCAACCGCGTTCGAAAGCGTCTCGAGCGAATAGTGCCGCTTCATCTCGACGCCCCAGAAGTCGAACATCGGGCGAAGGCTTTTCCATTGCGTCCGGATGAGGGTGCGCGCCACGGTGGGCGCGGCCTTATGGGGCCGTTCCTTCGTTTTCTTGGGCTTTCGGCCTCTCATGCGTGGCTTCCTCGGCGGTTTTGTGGCGTTCGGGTTGATTCGCGGCGGGACAACGAATACTATCACACGGGTTGCGGCAGACGGTTGGGAACCGTCTCGATTACGCCGCGCCATGATTGCATTTTCCACGAACGGGACCACCCCAAGGATTCGACATCACATGAGCAGGACAACGAAACTACGCGGTAACCCATTGGCGCTCGAAGGACCGGAGCTGAAAGTGGGGGACACCGCCCCCGACGCGACACTCCGCAAGGACCTCGTCTCCGACGTACACCTCGCCGACCTCAACGGAAAGGCCCGCATCTACAGCGTGGTCCCCTCGGTCGACACGCCCGTCTGCGCCTTGCAGACCAAGCGGTTCAACGAGGAAGCGGCGAAGATGCCGGGCGTCGAGTTTGTCACCATCAGCTGCGATTTGCCGATGGCGATGGGCCGATTCTGCGGTGCCGAGGGCATCGACAAGGAACGGCTAAAGGTCTACAGCGATCACAAGTACACCGACTTCGGAAAGAAGTTCGGGACGCTGATCACCGATCTCCGCGTGCTGTCGCGCGCGGTGTTCGTCGTGGGCAAGGACGACACGCTGAAGTACGTCGAATACGTCCCCGAAGTCGCGGAACATCCGAACTACGACGCGGTGCTCGCCTGCGCCAAGGCCCTCTAGCGCACCTCGAAGGATTTCCGATGCTCAAGCCCAACGTGCTCGAAAAACTCAACCAGCAGATCAACGCCGAGCTGTATTCGGCCTATCTCTACTACTCGATGGCGGGCTATTTCGAGTCCATCAACCTCAAGGGCTTCGCGAACTGGATGACCATCCAGGCGCAGGAAGAATTGACCCACGTCGCGCGCTTCTTCGACTACATCAACGACCGCTCCGCGCGCGTGAACATGCGCGCCGTGGATGCTCCGTCCAATGATTGGGCCTCGCCGCGAGCCGCCATCGAGGATGTCTACAAGCACGAATGCGCCATCTCGGAAAAAATCAACGAGTGCGTGACGCTGGCGTTGCAAGAGCACGATCATTCCACCAATGGGTTCCTGCAATGGTTCGTCACCGAGCAGGTCGAGGAAGAGGCGGCCGCCGACGCGATCGTCCAGAGCCTGAAATTGATCGGCGACAACACGAGCGGGTTGTTCATGCTCGATGTCGAGCTGGCCAAGCGGGTCTTCGTGCCGCCGCCGGCGGCGGCGGCCTGACCCGGACGCGAATACTACGAAACGGTTGACAACGCCTGTCATTGCCGCTAGGATAACCAAATCGCTCGCGTAGCAGAGGCGCCACGGCAATCCCAACGGCGCGGTTGACATAGGCGGGCGCGTGGTATAAGGTTGACGAAGTGGCGGTTTGCGGAAGCCGCCCATCCGGGTTGTGCGGTAGCGGACGGAAGGAGAATGGCAAATTGGGGATACATGTCTCCCGTGCCGGTGGCCCTGCGAAGACGGCGGGATTTACCTTGGTGGAATTGCTCACCGCCTTGGTCGTCATGGGCGTGGCCATTTCCATCTTCATCAGCCTTTATGTCGCCAGCTTGGACATGGCCGAGACACGCCGGCTTGAAGGCGTCGCGGCAAAGCTCGCCGAGGAACAAATGGTGGCCGTCCAGGCGAATCCCGCAGCATACAAATGGCCTAAGTTCGTGGCCGAGGGACCCGGAAAATTAATCAAGCTTCAGGATGCCCAAGGCAAAGGCGAGGCCCCTGCGGCAATGCCAACGGTCGAGCGGGCCCGAAATCGCGAGAAGAACCTCTACGAAGATTGCACTTGGGAAGTACTGGCCCGGTTGCCCCAAGAGACCTCCGCGTACGTCGAGATCGTCGTGGTCATCCGATGGGAAAGCAAGGGTAAGCCCCGGGTCTTCACCCTGTCCTCGACTGTCCCGCGCGGCGTCACGGAGGCTGCATGACCCATACGGGCGGTTCCCACGTTTACCGCGGACGCCGCGGATTCACCCTGTTGGAATTGCTGGTCGTCATGGCATTGATGGGCATCGTGACCAGCTTGGGCACGACGATGTTTTTCCGGATGACCAGCTACTGGAACGACCTCAAGAATTTGACCGAGTTGGACGCCATGGCGGGCGACGCGTTCTCCTCGATGCATCAGGATTTCGCCGACACCCTCTCGGCCCGCCTTTCGGGCGTCGCCTTGCAAGGCATCTCTCGTGAGGCCGAGAACGATCCCAACTACGTCGACCGCGACCTCGAGGACGACGAAATCGTGCTCCCGATCCAGACCTCCGGCGTAGGCCAGCGAAGTCTGACCGGCGGGAGAGTGCGCTACTTGGTCGAACGCGACCCCAGCGCCTCGACGTATACCTTGGTGCGCTTTGCCGGCGGATTGTCGGACGGCGGCCCGCCCGTCGGGGGGAGGATTCCCGTGATCGAGCGCGCAAACGTCATCCGGCTGCGTTTCGAGTATCAGCCTGCGGGTTCTTCCGAATGGCGCCCGGATTGGCGCGATACCACACTGCCGGGGGCCGTCCGCGTGAGCATGACCCTTTCGATGCCAGAACGGTCGCACCTTCAAGTCTCGCGAAAAGCCGTGTTTCCAATCCACGTTAGATAGGACCAATTGCCGATGCGCCCATTCCCAAATTCGATACGGCATGGCCGCCATGCCCTGGGCGATGCGCGGGGCGTCGCGCTCATCACGGCCCTCGCCATGCTCTTCCTCTTTAGTTTCTTGGGCACGGCATACGTCAGCTACATGTCCATCGAGCAGGACGCCGCCCGATATGAACTCCGAGAAGTCCGCGCGCGCCACCTCGCCGTCGGCGGGGTCAACGCCGCCATCGGCGAAATTCAAGCCGCGATGAAAAATGGGGTCGTGCCCGCCACCGTATACGACTTTCGTATCCCGGTCATCGTCCAGGAGGCAGGCGGCCTCGCCGACTATCCCCAGGAGGTCCACGTCGAGATTGTCGATGAGTCCGGCTTGATCAACTTAAATTACGCCCCCCGCGAAGTCCTCGAGGCCGTGGGTATGGAACGCGGCAGCGTCCGCACCTTGAAGGCCAGCGTCCCCCATCCGGAGGACCCCTCCAATCCCGAGCGCCGCCGGCTGCTCTCCTTCGATGAACTGCGCTCGCGGAACCTCGTCACCCCCAAGGAGGCCGAACGGCTCAATCGCGGCTTGTTCACCGTGTACACCGGCGACGATCCTTCCAATCCGGCGCATTACGTCAATCTAAACGCCGCGGCCCCCGCCGTCCTTGCCGCCATTTTCAACGTGCCCATTGCCGAGGCCGAGGCGGTCGCCGCCCTGCGCCCCTTCGCCTCCTGGCAGGACGTTCTGGACAAGGTGAAGCGTGACCCCGGCACTTTCAATATGCGCCCGCCCGCCCAGGCCCCGCATGAAATGCCCATCGAGCTCGCGCTGTCTTCAAATTGTTTCCGCATCAAGAGCGTGGCCAGCATCGACCCGAAAGGTTCCGCCCGCGGATACCGCTCGAGGGCGGAGACCGTCGTTATCTTCAAGGCAGACGGCTCCCAGGAAGTGCGTTTCTGGAGCAAGACGCCCAGCGAATTGCTCGAATTGGACGTGCCTGTCGCCGCGAGCGAGGCAGGAGAAGTCACCGCGCCGGAAGGCACGGAAGTCCAGACTACCCCACCCGCAGCCGAATCGGCCCCGGTTTCAGCCGTACCCCAACAACCCTAATTGCGTCGAAGACCGGGCCCCTAGCCACACATAACGGAGGAAGAACGAAAATGGCCAGCAAAGCCGATACCGGAGCTATGGACGCGAAAGCGGGCGTCAAGCGCCGACCCGCCGTGAAAAAGGCCACCGCCGCGAGCAAGAGGCCCGTCGGCGGCGCGTCGGATCCCTCACCCGAATCGCATGCCCGGGATCGCCAAGCCGAGGTCCATGCACCCGAATTGGAGCCAACGCCACAGCGCGCGTCGCGCTTTGCCGCGGTGCCGAGCGCGTCCGTGATGCGCGAGGCCGTCACCACCCGCACCGCCCGGCGGGTCCGGCGGCGCGATGTCACCGCCTTCCTGCGCCAGCTCGTCCTCATGATCGAGGCCGGCACTCCCATTCTCAAGGCCTTGAGAACGCTCTCCACCCGCGGGGGCCATGCCGGCATCCGGAACATGGTGGCCGGGATGACGGAATACGTCGAGGCCGGAAATCCCCTGTGGCAGGCCTTCGCCCGCGAAAGCCAAAACTTCTCGAGCGTCGACATCAACCTCATCAAGGCCAGCGAGGCCAGCGGCACGCTCACGACCGTCCTGCTACGTATCGTAAGCTATCGCGAGCAGCACGACCGGATGCAGAAAAAAGTGCGCGCCGCCATGATCTATCCCGCCGCCGTGGTGCTCATTTGCGGCCTGATGATCGTGTTCATGGGCTTGGTCCTCATTCCCCAGTTCGAGGTGATATTCAAGACCATGGGCGTCGAGATCACCGGGCTCGCCAAGACCATGTTTACCGTTTACAAGTTCGCTGGCGCCTGGGGCTGGCTGGTCTTGATCGCGCTCGGATTGCTCTACGCCGCGAACCGCGCGTTCGCCGCCCAAAGTCCCCTTCACCGGGTGCGCATGGATCGCATCGGCCTGCGAATCCCGATCATGGGTTCCCTGCAGCAAAAGCTCGCCATCTCCGATTTCATGCGGACCTTCAGCCTGATGCTCAAGAGCGGCCTCTCGATGATGTCCACGTTCGATCTCTGCCGCGACTCCATGCGTAACCGGGCCTATGCCGATTCCATCCAAGCCATGCGCGATTCCGTCGAGCGTGGCGAAGGTCTCGAACAGCCGTTGCGCGCCGCCGAGCGTAAAAACCTACTCCCCCCCGTCATCGTCGACATGCTCCTCACCGGCGAAGATACCGGGCAACTCGACGTCGTCAGTACCCACATCGCCGACTTCTGCGACGCCGATGCGTCCTCCGCGGTCGACACCCTCGGCGAGGCCGTCCAGCCGGTCATCGTCGTGCTTCTGGGGGTCATCGTGTTGGCCTTGATCCTCGCGTTGGTGGGCCCGCTCGTGCAAGTTATCGACAAACTCGGATCGGGCGGCGGTGTCTGAGGCGCGGCGCAACGGCGCCGTCTTCCCCGTTGACTCACCAGGAAAAGTATCTGAAATAGATTCGTTGCCTCACGAAGAAAAAGTATCCGAAGACAAGCGCCATTCTGGCCGCCATTAACTTCGCTGATAGGATGGTCGGCGACCCAAGCGGAGGATAGGGCAACGCAGGAGTG
>CANKTP010000183.1 GCA_947486375.1 Candidatus Hydrogenedentota bacterium
GCAAAATCGTCGACGAAGATAACGCCCCCGGTCTCGTGAAATACCTCCATGCGCCGCTTGATTCCCCGGAAAGACGGAAGCGCGTCGGCAATGGTCGACGGCGACGCCCCCGTCGATGCCGCCACCGCGATGGCGGCGGCAACGTTCTGAAGGTTATGCCGGCCGGCGAGCGGCGCCATGAAATGCCCCCACAGCATGCCCAAGTGATGCAGCATGAAGTGCGCGAGCGGGCCTTCCTGATGGACAAGCTCGATTCGCCAGTCCGCCTCGGTGCCAAACCCGTAGGTGGACACCGGGCAAAAAGCGTGACTGGCCAAGGCGAGGGCGCGGGGAGAGTCCGAACAAACAATCAGGTGCCCAGATCGAGGGATTTGCCGGAGCATGCGCTGGAAAGCAAGTTCGATCTCCTCGATGTCGCGGTAAATGTCGCCGTGATCGAACTCGAGCGAGGTCACCACCGCGATGTGCGGGAGGTAATGAAAGAACTTGGCGCGCTTGTCGAAGAAGGCCGTGTCGTATTCGTCGCCCTCGACGACAAAGGGCCCGCCTTCGCGCCCGAGCCGGGCCGAATGTTCGAAATCTAACGGTTGTCCCCCGATCAGAAACCCCGGATACGCCCCCGCTTCCTCGAGCAGGAAGGCCGTCAGCGCGGTGGTCGTCGTCTTGCCGTGGGTGCCCGCGATCACGACGGGCTTGCGCCGCCGCAGGATCGTGTCCTTCAACCATTCCGGCAGGCTCGTGTAGTGGAGTCCCTTTTCGAGCACCGCCTCGACCTCGGCATTTCCCCGGCTTAGGGCGTTGCCGATGATGACAATGTCGGGCGTCCATTCGAGGTTCTCCGCCGCGAACCCGGTCGCGACGGGAACATGGAGCACCTTCACCATGTCCGACGCGGGGGGATATAGGTCAACGTCGCTTCCGCGGACTTCCCACCCGGCCTCGATGGCAAGGCGCGCGCCGGCCACCATCGCGGTACCGCCGATTCCGATGAAGTGGACCCGGGGCGCGCGCGCGGCCGATCCGTACGGGACCCATTGCATGCATCAGTCCTTGAGCTTCTTCAACAACTTGTCCCGTTCCGCGCGCGACTCGTCCGAGAACCATTGATCGAGAAATGCCTCCAAGTCGTCGGAGTCCGGATGTTCGGGGGCATCGAGCACGCCATAGCGTGCCTTGATTTGTGCATAGGCCGTCGGGGCCTTTTTCGCCAGCCCGGAGGCCCGCTCGAGGGCCACGCGCGCAATCTCCCCCTCCGGGTGAATTTCATGCGCCAAGCCGGACGCGAGCGCTTGGGCCGGGGCGATGGTCACGCCGGTCAGGAACAGGTGCTTCGCCCGGTGTACCCCCATCGCGTGAATCGCGATCTGCATCACCCCGCGTGGAAGCGCGATGCCGATATTGATCCCGCTGATGGCAAAACCGTAATCGCCCTCCGCGAACAAGCGGACATCACAGGCCATGCAGAGCAATGCGCCCCCGGCGAAGGCATGCCCCGGCACTGCGGCGATGGTGGGTTTCGGCATCCGGAAGAGCCGCTCGAGCGTCTCGTTGTATTGCATCCAGAAGGCCCGCATCGACGCGCGATCGTAATGGAATACTTCGGTGGCGTCGAAGCCGCTCGAAAAAAACCGGGGCCGGTCGCTGCCAAGCACGATCGCGCGCACGTCCCGATCCCCTTCCGCCTGCGCGAATGCCGCGTTCAGCTCAGCGACCATCTCGGTATTCAGGGCATTCGCCTTGCCCCTGGACATGGTAATTGCGGCCACGTCGTCGTGGCGCTCAAGGTGTACGAAACTCATCGGGACTCCTGGCTAGGCCTTTTCTTCCAACTCGCCTTGCGACGGATTCGGCAGGCGCGACATCGCCCACGTAAGCGTGTCGACAATCGCTTGGTTCACGCCCTTCTTCTCGGCATGGGCCGCCAGCCGCAAGGCGGCGTACAAATCGGATGGCACCCGGATCGTCAATCGCGTCGTCGGAAACAAGGACGAGTCTTTTTCCGTGGGGCCGTCGTATGCGGCGTCGCCGCTCTCGAACAGGCTTCCCTGCTCCGGGGCCATCAACGGCGCGGCCGCCCCGGACCCAGCCGGGAGGCACGCATCCAGAACCTCCTCGTTCGTGCGTCCTTCCGCGATCAAGCCGGCCACGCGCCCGCGCCCTCCAAATTCGCGAAGATGACGCGCGATTCCCGGGCCGGTCAGGGCATAACCGCACGAGCGCAAGAAGTCGACCGCGGCGGCGCCCTCGAGGGCGCGGCGCACCGCCTCGACGATCCGTTCGTCTTTCTTCGCGTGACGCATGCGCTGCATCCGGCCCATCTCCCATCCCGGGGGCAGTGTAGAAAAAGACTCGCCCATTTACAAACACGCCGGGTCTCTCGCCCCGGATCGCGGCCGCAAACTGCGGCCCGCAAGGCACGCTATACTGTCGCCGCGCCGCCAAGGCGATTGGGCAACGAAAACGACAGGCACCCACGGGTGCGCAATTCGACGGGAGGCACACCTACCATGCGATCCGCGATACCCCTACTTTCGATCCTGCTCCTCGCCTGTGCCGCCGCCTCCGCGCAGCACCGCGTCCTCCTGCAGGGCAACGGCCGCCTCGCCATGGTCGAGGCCGACGGGAAAATATCCTGGGAAATGCCCTGGGGCGAGACCCACGACCTGCATCTCCTCGCCAATGGGCGCATCATGGCCTTGCGCCACGCCCGCGAGATCGTCGAAATCGACCCCGCGACGAGGCGCGAGACATGGGCCTACGATTCCGGCGCGAAAAATGGCAACGAGGGACAACCCGTCGAGGTCCATGCCTTCCAGCCCCTGCCGGACGGCGCGATCATGATCGCGGAGTCAGGCCCGGCGCGCATCATCGAAATCGACCGCGAGGGGACCCTCCTCAAGACGATTCCCCTTGCCGTCGACAATCCCAGTCCGCATCGCGACACGCGCCTCGCGCGGAAACTGCCCAGCGGCAACTATCTCGTTTGCCACGAAGGCGACGGCGCCATCCGCGAATACGACGGCGCCACCGGGACCGTCGCCTGGGAGTACCGCGTGCCCCTCTTCGGCAAGGAGCCGGCACCGGGACACGGACCCGAGGCATTCGGCAACCAAGCGTTCTCGGCCCTGCGGCTCGCCAACGGGAACACCCTCATCGGGACCGGCAACGGACATGCCGTCCTCGAGGTGACCCCGGCAAAGGACATCGTCTGGGAATTGCACCAGGACAGCTTGCCCGGCATTACGCTCGCATGGGTCACCACGCTCGATATCTTGCCCAGCGGGAACTTGGTCTTCGGGAATTGTCATGCCGGCCCAGGCCAGCCCCTGCTGATCGAGATCGAGCGGGCCTCGCGAAAGATCGCCTGGACTCTTGACCGCTTCGACGATTTCGGAAATTCCGTGTCGAACTCGGTCGTCGCCGGCTCGGCGGGGAAGTCGCTGCGATAAGTCGCCGCATCAGGCGTGCGGATGGGCGTCGCGGTAGACCTGCTTGAGGCGTTCCATGCTGACATGGGTATAAATCTGCGTGCTGCTCAGGCTTTCGTGGCCCAGTAATTCCTGCACGACGCGCAGGTCGGCCCCCCCATCGAGCATGTGCGTCGCAAAGGTATGACGCAACGTGTGCGGCGAAACCTTCAACCGCCCCGGCAGTACCATGCGCACGTACTTCTCGACGATGCGCTGGATGCTGCGCGTCGTCAACGGACCGCCGCGGGCATTGACAAAGAGACGCTCATGCGCCGGGCTGCCCAGCAACCCCCGGGTCTGCCGGTACGCCTCGAGCGCGCCCGAGGCGTACTGCCCCAAATGCGCGATCCGCTGCTTCTTCCGCTTCCCCATGACATTAATCGTCCCGCCCACCAAATCCACGTCCCGAAGGCGTAGCGTGGCCAGTTCGGCCGCGCGTACCCCGCTCGAGTAAAGCGTCTCGAGCACCGCGCGGTCGCGAACGCCCAGGGGATCACCGGCATCCGGCGCCTCCACAAGCGCGCTCACTTCCGGGATCGTCAATACATCGGGCAAGTCACGCCGCAGTTTCGGCGACTTGACCGACTGCGCCGGGTTTTCGCTTAGGCGACCCGACCGCCCATAAAATCGATACACTGCGCGAATCGCCGCCAGTTTGCGCGCCGCCGTCCGCGTCGACCCGCCGCGCGACTGCACATGCCCCAGAAACGAGCGCACATCGTTCCGCGTCGCCCGGGCCAAGCCCACGACCGTGCCGGGCGGCCGGGGGTCGTCCTCGGCGCGTGCGAAGGAAGCCGGGCCGGCCATCATGAAATCGCAGAACTGATCCACGTCGCCGATGTATGCCCGCACGGTGTGCGGCGAGAAGTCTCGTTCGATTTCGAGATAGGTAACGAAGTCGTGTAGGCCCAAATGGACCGGTGCGCCGGCCCGCTTATCGCCCGCGTCTGGCGGCATGCGCGGCGGGTCCGCCCTCAAACCACCCGCGCAAAACGATAGTCGCGCGGATTGATCCCGTGCTTCTCGACCCGAAGGCCCATGATGCGCTCCGTCACCCCCAGCGCCGCCGAGGCCTTCGACTTGTTTCCCCGCGCGTTCTTCAGCGCCTCGATGATCATTTCTTTCTCCACGCGATCCAACGTGTCGTCCAAGCCCCCCTTCATCACCGTGTTCGTCGCCTCCGCCGTCTGGAGCGTCGGCGGGAGGTGGTGCCCGTGCACCACGTCGTCGGTGGTCAACAATATCGCCCGCTCGATGCAGTTCTCCAGCTCGCGCACATTCCCCGGCCAGTGATAACTCGTCAGCATGTCGATCGCCGGCGTCGAGATGCGCCGCACATTCTTGTTGTTGAGCTTGCCGTATTTCTCGACGAAATAATTCGCCAGCTCCAGGATGTCGGTCCGGCGTTCGCGCAACGGCGGCATGTGGATCGGAAATACGTTCAGGCGGTAATACAAGTCCTGCCGGAATTCCTTGCGCGCGACCATCTCCTCGAGATCGCGGTTCGTCGCCGTCACCACCCGCACGTCGATCTTGACGGTCTCGTTGCCGCCCACCCGCTCGAATTCGCGCTCCTGCAACACCCGCAACAACCGGATTTGGGTATGGGGAGACAAGTCCCCCACCTCGTCCAGGAATATCGTGCCGCCGTGGGCCATCTCGAAGCGGCCCTTGCGCAGCGACGTGGCCCCGGTGAACGCCCCTTTCTCGTGCCCGAACAATTCGCTCTCAATCACCGACTCGGGGAGCGCCGCGCAATTGACCTTGACGAAGGGCCGCTTGGATCGGTGGCTGTTGTAATGTATCGCATGCGCCACCAGTTCCTTGCCGACCCCGCTTTCCCCGCGGATTAGCACCGTCGCGTCGCTCGAGGCGACCTGCGCGATCATGTCGAAGACGGCCTGCATCGCGTTCGACCGGCCAATGATGTTCGCCGGGCGAAATTTCTCCCGCAACTCCTCCTGTAACCGGGTGTTCTCCTCGACAAGCCGTTGTTTGTCCTGCTGCGCGTCTTGCCGAAGCTTCACCGCCCTCGAGATCATGGACGCGATGATCGACAGGAGGCGCACGTCGTCATCGAGCGTCTCCGTCATCAACCGGTCAACGCTCAACGCCCCTATCGTCTCGTTCCCCACTTTGATGGGCACGCACACGAACGAAACGTCGTCGAGCCCCAGGTCCTCCCGCGCCCGCGTCCGGTTCAGGAACAACGGTTCCTCGGATATCTTGGGCACCACCATCGCCCGGCCCGACTGCACAACCCGGCCCGTGACGCCCTCCCCCAGCATGTATCGTCCCCGCTGGCGTTGGCCTTCCGATAGTCCATGCGCCGCCTCGATCACCAACTCGCCCGTCTTCCGCTCGAGCAACGTCAACGTCCCGCGAAGCATGCCCGTGTGCCGCGCGATCGCCTTCAGCACCGGCCCCACCACATCCCGCAGATCCATGCTCTGGTCGAGAATCTGGCCGATATCGAACAGCAGCGCCAATTCGGAGACTTCACTCTTGACTTGCGGGATCGACGGCATCGAGACGGCTCTCTACGATATTTCTATACGGTTTCGTGGGAATGGGGTCGGACAACGCCACAATTGTAAAAATCTTCCAAAACGATGTCAACTTGGTAGGAATCGCGGAGGCGTCCCTGCAGCCCATTCATGCCCCGAATTCCACCGATTCCGTACAAATTTTTCGTCTTCGTGCGCGGTACCTCATGCAGCCGATGGTTCCCTCCGCCGCGCTCGATCCCTTCCTCGCGATTCAACCCCTGTCGTATAAACTCGGAATCCGTACCACTACACTACTACTCGTCAAAAATCGTGGCCTCTTTCGCAGATTATCATGGGGGGAGTGATTCTTTGCGGTTCAGTCCTTGTTCATTTTTATCCGTGCCATCCGCACTGCTACCTGTTTGAATCTTGTATTCTTTCGCAGAATATCACTCGGCGAAAAGTCCCGTGGACAGCCTTCGAACCAAAATACGCAGTGGATGGAAACGTCTACCACGAGGATTTGTGACTGTATCTGTAGCCTTCGGTAGATTTCGACTTTTGCCGCGGATTGCGAGCGCCCCAAAGGGGCAAACCAAGTCAGCCCAGGGCAACGCCCTGGGAACCAGATGCCAACAAACACAAGCCCTGAAAGGGCGGCCTAACCGTGGTTAACTCCATGTTGACATGATCAAACGCAATGGTTTTTCGCGACCGCTAGGTTCCTAAAACCTAATGATCGTAAAAGGCTTCTGCATTTGAGCATGCGGCCATTGCGTTAGGTAGTGTAAAAATGTTTCTGTAAATAGGGCTGGTCAAAAAGGCCATCGTTTGCTCTGATCTTGGTGATTGCGAAACAGCCAAGCTCAGAAAGGAGCAAACGATGACCAAGGTCAATAATGGTGGGTATCTGGCCGAGATTCAAGAAC
>CANKTP010000184.1 GCA_947486375.1 Candidatus Hydrogenedentota bacterium
CCTGAACAATTCCGCCCCACGGCGATTACCCAACGCACAAAAATTCCCCATCATCCTCTCACGATAAAACGTCGGGCCGTCGCGTCCTGTGTGCCAACCGATCAGCAAATTCCTTGTGATCTTTGCGTTCTTTGAGGCCAATTAATCACGTCAAAAAATAGCCTCAAAGAACGCGGAGATCACAAAGATGCACACCCGTAGATTGCGCGAAAGGAAACAAGATTCCGACGGGCAGTAGTACGAATGCCCGTGCCCTCCCACGCCGATGGACAACCCTATTCGTGTCCATTCGCGTTCATTCGTGGTTCTCGTTCCGGCCGCATCCCGCCGCACAATGGCCCGCAAAGTTGAGTCACGAGAACCACGGCGGCAAACTATTCATTCACGACACCTTCGCACACCAACCGGCAAAAGGCGGTATCCAATGACTCCCACGGCCAAACTCATCCCCTTGCACTTCGCGCTATTGCTCCTGCTCGCCGTCTCCCAGGCCACGGCGGACCCTTTCCCCCTGACGCTGATGACCTTCAACATTCGCTACGGGACCGCGGACGATGGCGAGAACTCCTGGGAAAAACGCCGCGACCTTCTCGTCGACACGATTCGCCAGTCCCACCCGGACATCGTGGGCACCCAGGAAACCCTCGATTTTCAGGCCGCCTATATCGCGTCACAACTCCCCGGGTACCTTCGATTCGGCATGGGACGAGACGCCGATGGAACCGGCGAACGCATGGAGGTGTTCTACCGCGCTGATGCGGTCAGCCCCGTGGAAACCGGAAACTTCTGGTTTTCGCCGACCCCGGAGGTTCCCGGGTCCTCCGGGTGGGAATCGGCCTGCAATCGCATGGCGACTTGGGCGCGGTTTTATCACCACGGCTCGGCCACCTACTTTTACCTCTTTAATACGCATTTCGACCATATAAGCGAAGAAGCCCGGCGAAACGCCGCCCGCATACTTTCCGAGCGATTTCGGACCTTGCCCCCGGGAATCCCCTTGTTTCTCCTCGGGGACTTCAATTCAAGGGCCGGGGACAGCGTTCCCTATGCCATGTTGACGGCGGCGGGCCTTTCGGATGCCTGGCCCACCGCAAAAAAACGGATCGGCCCCGCAACGACTTGGTCGGGGTTTGCCGCCCCCGAACCCGGTGTCGAGAGCCGAATCGACTGGATTCTCTATCGTGGCGGCGGAATAGTGGCCCAGGAGTGCGAGACGGTGCTCCATCATGAGGGCCCGCAGTACCCCTCTGATCATTTTCCTGTACTAGCGAAGTTTATACTTGACAAAAAAGATTTTCTGGAATAGACTTGCATTTGCCCGGATATCGGGTATAGTTCATTCGGAGAACGGCCTTGACAACCGGTGGAAGTTCTGTTATAAGTTCGCCCGTTTGTCCAACCCTGCACCTCGTAAGTGCATAAATTCCCTAGGATAGGAGGTGAATCGCGCCATGCAATGCACGTTATGTAACGAGTATATTGAAGAGTCTCAAATCGAGTTCGGCGAAGCATACAAGGTACAAGGAGAATTTTGGCATGCCGAATGTTTTGCTGAATACTTCGACGAAGCTCTCGAGGAAGTGTAAATTTTCGTATAATTCTTGGTGAAACCTGGCTGGTCAAATCCAGTCAGGTTTCGCCCCTCCATCCCCTGCGGTGTAGTCCCAGTATTCTGGACACCCGGTCGCGGCACTCTAGTTGTCCCCGCTCGAAATCGCCCCTTCGTCAACGGATCGAGATTTCCCAAAATCAGGGTGTCTTTTTTTCCCCGTTCGTGATACGATTGCCTCGGTCGAGAAATTTGTCGGCCAGACCCAGCACACCATCAGAAGGACATAGACCAGCGTGGCGGAACGAAAGAGCGGCCACTCGGGTGCGGTTGAGACGATTCTGCCTTTCGAGCGGCATCTTCTGGAATTAGAGGACAAGATTCGTTCCTCGGATTCCGAAGAGGAACGGGTCAAGCTCGAACGGGAGCTCCAAAAGGAGCGCGAGTCCGTCTATCCGAACCTAAGTGCATGGCAACGGGTGCAACTGGCGCGGCACGCCATGCGCCCCCGAATGCTCGACTATACAAGCCGTATTTTTGACGACGTCTTCGAGCTCCACGGCGACAGGGCCCTGGGCGACGACGCCGCCATGGTCACCGGCATCGCCCGCTTCCAAGGCCGCACCGTCATGATCGTCGGCCAGCAAAAGGGCGTCTCCACCGAGGAAAAGGTCTCCCGCAATTTCGGCATGGCCCATCCCGAGGGATACCGCAAGGCCCGCCGCCTCTTCAAGATGGCCGAGCGCCTCCGTCTCCCCGTCATCTCCTTCGTCGACACGCCCGCCGCCCATCCCGGCATCGAGGCCGAGCAGCACGGGCAAGGTCCCGCCATCGCGCAAAGCATCCTCCAATGCCTCAACACCCGCACGCCCACGATGGCGGCAGTCTTGGGCGAAGGCGGCAGCGGCGGCGCGCTCGCCATCGCCGTGTGCGACTACGTCGCCATGTTCGAGTACGCGATCTACGTCATTTGCCCCCCCGAGCGATGCGCCGAGATCCTCTGGCGCGATGTCGAGAAGAAGGACATGGCCGCGTCCGCCCTGCGCGTCACCGCCGGCGACCTCCAGGACCTCGGCGTCATCGACGCCGTAATGCCCGAACCCGGCGGCGGGGCGCACCGAAACCCCGACGCCGCCGCCCAGGTCCTTGCCACCGAGATCGACCGCTTCCTCCTCGGATGCCAGCAAGGACGGTGGAATATCGAGCGCCGTCGCCGAAAGTTCCAGCGCATGGGCGTGTGGTACGAAGAACTGGCGAATGTCCGCGAAGCCGTCGATTGAGCCGGATGGGGATGCCACGCTATTGAGGGTCCGAGTGCAACCCCGCGCCTCGCGCAATTCGATTACCCAATCCCCCGGCGGGCAATTCCGCGTGGCGCTGACCGCTGCCCCGGTGGATGACGCGGCGAACGAGGCGCTCTGTGTGCTCGTCGCCCGCGCGATGGATGTTCCGAAGTCCGCCGTCACCTTGGTTCACGGGCAAAAGTCGAGGGAAAAGACCCTTCGCATCCTGGGCCGCGAGATCCAGTTCGTGGAACACGCCCTGGCGCTGCAAACAGGCCGGTGATGAATTCCAATTCCGATACTCAAGGGGGGAACGCATTGGAGCTGCGAGAACAAATCGAGACATCGGTCAACGCCATCCGGGCCCTCTGCGATCTCAAACCCCAGGTTGCCATCGTCCTCGGGACGGGACTGGGCGGCCTCGCGGATCGGATCGAGGCCCATGCCCGGATTCCCTACGAGGCCGTCCCTCATTTCCCCATGTCCACCGTCGATACCCACGCCGGCGAGCTCATTCTCGGTACCCTTGGATCGAAAGCCGTCATCGCGCTTTCAGGCCGCTTCCATTTCTACGAGGGCTACTCGATGCAACAGGTGACCTTCCCCGTCCGCGTGGCCAAGGCCCTCGGGGCGCACACCCTTGTCGTCTCCAATGCCTGCGGCGGGCTGAATCCCCAATTTCGCGCGGGCGACTTGATGCTCATCACCGACCACATCAACCTCATGGGCGACAATCCCCTGATTGGCCCAAACGACGACTCCCTCGGTCCCCGGTTCCCCGACATGAGCGCTCCTTACTCGCGCGCGTTGATCGATCTGGCGGAGGCGATCGCCCTCGAAAAAGGAATCCGCTTGCAACGGGGCGTCTATCTCGCGTGCCCGGGGCCATGTCTCGAAACGCGCGCCGAGTACCGCATGATGCGCACCATGGGCGCGGACGTCGTGGGCATGAGCACGGTCCCCGAGGTCATCGTCGCCGTCCACGCCGGTCTCGAGGTCCTCGGTTTTTCGGCCATCACCGACGAATGTTTCCCCGACGCCCTCGAGCCCGCCGATATCGAGAAGATCATCGCCGTCGCCAACCGGGTCGAACCGGTCTTGACGGGTCTAGTGTCCGCATGTATCGAGAGGATGCCGTCGTAATTCCGGCTCGCGGCCCCCTCTTGGGCCGGGGGAATCGTTTCGGGTATAGTCACGGGGCGGGGCTCGGCCTGCTGCGGGAACGCCTTGGCCAGTGCCCATCATGAGGGAGGCTCAATGTCGCTAAAGTTAATAAACGCCATGTTCCTGCTCGCATGCATGTGCATGGGCGTCATCTGGACAAACTACGTCGTCGATGTACCCATCGACGAAATGTTCACCACTTCCGGCTATATGCGCTGGTATCTCCTCGGGGCCTTCATTGGCGGCGGCGTCGGGGCACTCCTCCTCCTGGCCCTGCGCTACGTCACCCAGGAACTCTACGAACGCCTGTTGCCCGTCTTCATCACCATCGTCTTCTCCATGCTCATCGGCTACTTCGCCGCCAAGTTCATGCAAGTCCTCTTCCCGATCGCCCCGGGCGATGAAGCCGCCATCAGCCGCCACATTTACCTCACCTCAACCCTCGTCCTGTTATTCGGTTTCGCCGGCATCGTCCTCGGCCTCACCCGCGCCTCGACCCTCGCGTCCCTCGTCACCGCCGTCAAAAAACGTCAGGTCGAGTTCGGGAACCCCAAGCTCGTCGACACCAGCGTCATCATTGACGGTCGGATTGCCGATCTCCTGAAGACCGGGTTTCTCGAGGGCACGCTCATCGTGCCCCGGTTCATCCTCGTCGAACTCCAAAAGATTTCCGACAGCGAGGACGTCCTCCGCCGCGCCAAGGGCCGAAGGGGGCTCGACATCCTCAAGGCCATGCAACAGGATGGCTCCGGCGTCGACGTCGAGGTCATCGACGACGATCCCGCCGATGTCCGCGAAGTCGATGGCAAGCTTCTCGCCCTCGCCCGCGAATACAAGGCCAAGATCATCACGAATGATTTCAACCTGAACAAGGTTGCCCAGATCGAGGGCGTCCCCGTCCTCAACATCAATGACCTCGCCAATGCCCTCAAGCCCGCCCTGGTCCCCGACGAGCGCATCGAGGTGAAGATCGTCAAGGAAGGAAAGGAAGCGAACCAGGGCGTAGGCTACCTCGACGACGGCACCATGATCGTCGTCGATGGCGGGCGCGAACACATCGGGCGCTCGGTCAAGGTCACCGTCACCAGCGTTCTCCAAACCGCCGCCGGCCGCATGATCTTCACCCGGATGGCATGACGCCGCCCGGTCCCCGTCGCGCGTGAACGTACAACTCCTCATACCCGCCGCCGGCATGGGACTCCGCCTCGGCGGTGCCGGGCCCAAGGCCTTGGCCCCCCTCGAAGGTACGCCCCTCCTCGTCAGGACCCTCCAGAGATTCGCCGGGCTTCGCCTAGTCGAAAACGCGGTCATCATCGTCCCCGCCAACCAACGCGCCCAGTTCAACGAAGCCCTGAGTGCCGCCTTTCCTGGGGTTGCGTTTATCCTCGTCGACGGGGGCGCGGAGCGGCAACAGTCGGTGGCCAACGGCCTCGATGCGTTGCTGCCCACGGCGGAGATCGTCGTCATCCACGACGCCGCGCGTCCCTTCGTATCCCGCGAGGCGATTCAACTATCCATCGCCGCGGCCCAGTCCTGCGGGGCCGCGACCGTTGCAATACCCTTGATCGACACCATCCTCGTTGCCGACGAACAAGGCTTCCTCGATAGTACCCCCGACCGCGCGAACCTCTGGGCCTGCCAAACCCCGCAAACCTTCCGGATCGACGCCATCCGAGACGCCCACGCCGCCGCCGCCCGCGCCGGATACCGGGCGACGGACGACGCCTCGCTCGTGCGATGGCACGGAGGCAGCGTCCGCATCGTCAACGGCTCGCCCGCCAATCGAAAAATCACCACCCCCGAAGACCTCGCCTACGCCGCCCATCTACTCCGAAACAATCTGGTAGAGTAACCCACACCATGCCGTCCGATAAGCCCCATAGGTCCCATAACTCCTATAGGTCCCATAGGCCACACGGTTCCAATCCCCCATGCGCATAGGAATCGGCTACGACCTCCACCAACTCGTCGACGGGCGCCCGCTAATCCTCGGGGGTGTCGCGATTCCCTTCGACAAGGGCCTCCTCGGCCATTCCGACGCCGACGTCCTCTCCCACGCCATCACCGATGCCCTCCTGGGCGCCGCCGCCCTCGGAAATATCGGCACTCACTTCCCCGATACCGATCCCGCATTCAAGGACGCCGATAGCCTCGTCCTCCTGCGGCGGGCATACGACGCCGTCCAGGCCGCCGGTTTCGACATCGTCAACATCGATGCCAACATCGTCGCCCAACGCCCCAAGCTCAATCCCTTCATCGACGCCATCCGTCAGCGCTTGGCCGATTGCCTCGGCATCGGCCTGCCCCAAATTTCCGTCAAGCCAAAGACCAACGAGTCCGTCGGCCCGGAAGGCAGGGGAGAGGCCATCAGCGCCCAGGCCATCGTCCTCCTGGGTGTCCGCTGACACATGGCCAGGGCGAGGTTGGACGTGGTGGTGCAGGAGCGCGCGGGCGTCTCCCGCTCGAAAGCCCAAGGACTCATTCACACGGGCAACGTATTCGACGCGGCGGGCGCCCGCCTCGATAAACCAGGCCAGATGGTCGACGAAGAAATCCAGCTCGATATCCGCGGCGGTCCGAAATATGTCAGCCGGGGCGGCGAAAAGCTCGAGGCTGGCCTTGTCGCTTTTTCTGCCCGCGTGGAAGGCCTCGTCGCGATCGATGTCGGCGCCTCGACCGGCGGCTTTACCGACTGCATGTTGCAGCATGGTGCCGCGCACGTATACGCCGTCGACGTCGGGTACGGCCAGCTCCACTGGAAATTGCGCCAAGACCCCCGCGTCACGGTGATCGAGCGCAC
>CANKTP010000185.1 GCA_947486375.1 Candidatus Hydrogenedentota bacterium
CCACCGACCCCTTCCTCGTGCTCCAGATCGACGCGGGCCCGCTTGGCGCCTATCACCCGGGAAATAACGTGAAGACCGCCCCGGACAAGACAGGCTACCTGCTCAAGAAGGGCGAAAAGGTCAAGGTCCGCATCTTCTACACGAAGGAAGCCGGCTGGGACGCCACCGACGACGCGACGCAGTTCGGCGTTGTGTTCGCGAAGAACCCGGCGGGCATCACGAAGAACCTCGAAACCGACCGCATGGGCAACGACGACTTCACCGTGCCCGCAGGCAAAGCCGATGTCGCCGTGACCTCCGAATTCACCTTCCCCGCCGACGGCCAGATTCGCGCCCTGACGCCCGTATCGCGCTTCCGCACCACCTCCATGACCTGCAAAACCACCGCGCCCGACGGCAAGGAAACGGTCCTCGTCAGCATCCCCCATTGGGACCCGGCTTGGCATTTCACCTACGAGCTCGCCGAACCCGTCGCCGCGCCCAA
Organism: Candidatus Hydrogenedentota bacterium; assembly: GCA_947486375.1. GTDB lineage: Bacteria > Hydrogenedentota > Hydrogenedentia > Hydrogenedentales > CANKTP01. The sequence goes on from CANKTP010000185.1 coordinate 485, forward strand.
GGGAACGAAGGTCATCATCTCCGCCGTCTTCGACAACTCCGAAGACAACGTGAAAAATCCCGACGCCTCCGTCGAGGTTAAGGCGGGCCCGAACGGCGAAGTCCTCGACGGCTGGATCCGCTACACACTGGATTAGCCCGCATCATGGTAGGCATGCTTACGCCCCTGGACGCCCCCGTCCGGGGGCGGTCGTTTTGAACGGGTAGGGAGAATTTGTGGTGTAGGCTTCCAGCCTGCAAGGTTGGCCCGTCAGCATTAACTCGGTAGATTTTTAGCCCCAACGGGGCGGCATACCTCAGCCCAGGGCAAAGCGAAGCGACGCCCTGGGTAACACCACGTTCTAAGGGAAAGCCCCGAAGGGGCGGCACAATTGCGCCTTGCAACAACAGCTATAAATTACCCGCGGGAAACGGAGTAACCCCAGATGGACCAATTCATCCCGATCGCCGTCGTGATCGGCTATTTGGCGCTCACGACCGCGATCGGCATCGCCGTGTACCGCCGCAACACCAGCGGCAGCCAATGGGCCGTCGGCGGTAGCGGGATGGGCCTGGCCATGATCTCCGTTGGCATCGCGGGAACCCGCATCGGCGGGGCCGGGACCTACGGCGTCTCGGGCGACGTGATCGGCGACGGCGTCTGGAACCTCTGGTGGTACGGCATCACCACCTTCTTCGCCCTCGCCATCACCGGCTTGTTCTTCGCCGTGCCCTACCGGCGCCTCAAACTCCAAACCGTGGGCGAAGTCTTCACCATCCGCTTCGGGTCGCGCCGCTCCCAAGTCTTGACCAGCCTCTGCGTGCAAACGGAATATCTCGCGGTGAACATCATCGAGGCCTACGCCATCGCCGTCATGCTGCGCGGCCTGATGGACGTGCCCATGATCTACGGCGTCTTCATCGCCGCCGCCATCATCGTGTCCTACACCGCCTTCGGCGGGTTGTGGGGCGCCGCCGTGACCAACCTCATCCATTGCATCGCCATCATCGGCGGCTTCGCATTGGTCGGCATACTCGGGGTCCAAGAGCTCGGCGGATGGCAGGCCGTGACCGAGCGGGTCGACGCGCACCTCATCGCTGCCGGAAAGGACACCACGCGCTGGTGGGCGTTCATGGGCCCCGGATGGATTCCCGTGCTCGGGATGTTCTTCTCCGCCGCGATCCATACGCCCGCCGCCTCCGTCTACACCAACTTCGCCACCGCCGCCAAGAACGAAAAAGTCCTCATCCCAGGCTTCCTCCTCGCGGGCGTCTTCGCCGCCATCATGCCCATTCTCGCCGGTCTTATCGGCATCCTCACGCTCGCGGAGTACGGTCCCGATGCCGGTATTCGCGGCTACTCGAACATCACCAAGTTCGCCACGGACATCAGCCCCTACATCGGCGGCGCGGCCCTGGCCGCCGTATTGGCCGCCATCGTGTCCTCCGGCGGTCCCATCCTCCTTTCGAGTTCAACCATGTTTGTCCGTGACTGGCTCCCCTTCACGAACAGCTACACGGCAACCGAAAAACTCCGTGCCTATCGAATCACGACCGTCATCTACGGATTCCTAGCGGCTATACTGGCGTGGGTCTTGTCCACGACGGGCATCTCCATCCTCGATCTGCTCCTCTTCGGATTCGCCATGGTCGTTCCCCCCGCCATCGCCATCGGCTACCTCATCTACTGGCCCCGCACCACCGAGCCCGGCGCCTTCTGGGGAATGCTCACTGGCTACGCCGCCGGCCTCGCGTGGTTCGCCGTCACGAAGTGGATGATATCGATCGGCTTCGAGGCCGGCGAAGGCGCATCCGCCCTGCGCGAGACCGCGTACTACTTCTTCATCCACCAGGGCGACGGCATCGATCCCTCGTACGCAACGACGCTCGTGCCGCTGATCTTTATCCCCCTGCTCTCATGGTTCACCCGCGAACAAACCGAGGGGAAGGAACGCTTTTACGCCGTCGTCCGCGGACATGCGGATTACGAGCCTGCGGCGGAGTAACTCGGAAATGAATTTACACCGGCTCATCGTCAATTTGTGGTGCAGGCTTCCAGCCTGCCCGACTCTAACGCAGCAGGCTGAAAGCCTGCACCACAAGCCTTGGGGAATCCGCGTGGCGTTTGTTGCGGCCCTGACGGGCGCCGCAAGCGCGTTCGCAGAGCCGTCGCTCATCCTCCACAACGGCATCGTCCACACCGTCAACGCCACGAACGCGACCGCGCAGGCAGTCGCCATTGAGGGCGAACGTATTCTTGCCGTCGGTTCCAACAAAGAAATCGTCGCCCTCGCGTCTCCCGCCACGCGCCGCATCGATCTCCAGGGCGGCACCGTCGTCCCCGGCATCATTGACAGCCACGGGCATCTGCTCAACCTCGGCCAGGGTCTCCAGAACCTCGACTTCACCGGCACCACGAGCTACGAACAAATCGTCGCCATGGTCGCGGCGAAAGCGACCGCGACGCCCGAGGGAACCTGGATTCGCGGCCGCGGATGGGACCAGAACGATTGGGCGGAGAAGGAATTCCCCCGGCATCAGGCGCTCAGCGAGGTCTCGCCCAATCACCCCGTCGTATTGACACGTATCGATGGTCATGCATCCCTGGCGAACCAGTTGGCCCTCGACGCCGCGGGCATCGCGAAGGACACCGCCGATCCGGATGGCGGTAAGATTCTTCGCGATTCGGATGGCGCGCCCACGGGGGTCCTGATCGACGCGGCGCAGGGACTCGTCGAGCGCCGCGTGCCGGCGCCGAACGGTGCGGACGCGAAGGCGGCCGTGGGCGAGGCAATTCGGGAGTGTCTCCGTTACGGCATCACGAGCATGCACGACGCCGGGGTTTCGGCCGGACAGATTGAACTCTACAAACAACTGATCGCGGAGGATGCCTTTCCGCTGCGCGTCTACGCCATGATCAGCGCCAACGACCGCGCGGCCCTGAACAAATATTTCAAGGACGGCCCGCTGATTGGGTACGGCAACAACCGCCTGACCGTCCGCAGCGTGAAGGCGATGGCGGATGGCGCGCTCGGTTCGCGCGGGGCCGCGCTGCTCGAGGACTACAGCGACGATCCGGGCAACCGGGGACTGTCGATCATGGGGCGCGACGTCATCGAACCGCTCACGACGCGTGCGCTCGAGGCGGGCTTCCAAGTCTGCACCCATGCCATCGGCGACCGGGGCAATCGCGAAACGCTCGATGCCTACGAGGCCGCCTTCAAAGCGGTAACCACGGCCAAGGATGCGCGGCTGCGCATCGAACACGCGCAGATCGTCGCCCTCGACGACATCCCCCGATTCGCCGCGTTGGGTATCATCCCGTCGATGCAGGCGACGCACGCCACTTCGGACATGTATTGGGCCGAGGATCGCGTGGGCCCGGAGCGCATCAAGGGTGCTTATGCATGGAGGAAATTTCTCGAAGCCGGTTGCAAGATTGCCAACGGATCGGATTTCCCCGTCGAGAAGGTCGATCCCCTGCTGGGATTCCATGCCTCCATCACGCGGCAGGACGCGCGCGGATTCCCCGGGGGCGGGTGGCGCCCCGAGGAACGCATGACGCGCATCGAGATGTTGCGTAGCTTCACCATCGACGCGGCTTATGCGGCCTTCGAGGAGAACATCAAGGGTAGCCTCGAACCCGGCAAACTCGCGGACATGGTCGTGCTATCGCAAGACGTCATGACGATCGACCCCGCCAAGATTTTGGAGACGCGCGTCGAGCTGACCATTCTCGGCGGCGCGGTGGTCTATGAACGTTAAACAACAATGGGGATCCATCCTGGGAGCGTTGAACGCGTGAGGCTATACCTAATCCGGCACGGCGAGACCGGCCACAATTTCAACCGCGTCATGCAGGGCCACGGCGAAGTGCCGCTCAACGACACGGGCATCCAACAAGCGGTCCGCTTGGCGCAACGGCTCACGTCGATGCCGCTCGATCGCATCTACAGCAGCGACCTCCGTCGGGCCGTCATGACCGCCACCGTAATCGCCGCCTACACGGGCGTCCCCATCGAGTACGATTCCGGCTTCCGCGAGCGCGACCCGGGACAGCTCACGGGACTAAGCTACGACGTGACCGAACCCTTCTTCACAGACCGCGGCTATCAGCCGCCCGGCGGCGAAAATGTCCCCGTCTTCGAAGATCGCATCCGCCGCGCCTTCGCGGAATTGACCCAACGCGAATTCGGACGCGAACGCCACGTCGCCGTCGTCACCCACGGCATGGTCTGCGCCGGTTTCCTCCGCGCCTGCGCCGGATTTTCCGATGCCGACATCGAGGGGCGGGCCTGGCCCAACACCTCGTTGACCGTCGCGGATTTCGACGGCGCCGGTTGGACCATGCACACCATCGCCGACGCCGCACATTTGGACGATCCCGTATCGACCGTACATGCGACAGGAGGTTAATCGCCTAGGCATCGCGAGACCCCAGTTAACCTGTCCCCCTTTGAAGGGGGATCAAGGGGGATGTTCCGCCGCCGCCCATGCATCTCCGCATTGACCCATAGTTCACCCAGGATTCGCCCCCCCACATGCCTGAACTCGAACCCCACTACGCGCGCGTGCCGTTGGAACTGCGTCCCGCCGTCGTCCGTAATCCGGTCCATGTCGTGCTGGACAATCTCCGCAGCGCCTACAACGTCGGATCCATCTTTCGCACCGGCGACGCCGGCGCCGTCGAACACATCCACCTCTGTGGAATGACCGCCCATCCGCCGCACATCAAGCTCCAGAAAACCGCGCTCGGGGCCTTCGAGTATGTGCCATGGACCTATCACGAACGGACCGTCGACGCCCTCGATGCGCTCGGGAAACAAGGCATCCACCGGGTCGCCATCGAGGTCGTCGAGGGCGCGGCCTCCTTGATGGAATTCCCCTGGCCAAAGCCCGCGGCCATCGTCTTCGGAAACGAAGTCGCGGGGATCAACGAGCGCGTCCTCGATGGCTGCGACGCCGTGGTCGCCATCCCCATGATGGGCCACAAGAACAGCATGAACGTCGCCACCGCATTCGGCGTCGTGCTCTACGAAATCCTCCGCGGTTGGGGAGCGCTGCCGCGCACCCCCTAGCGATTCATGGCAATACTAAACTATATATACTATATATATACAGTACAAATACCCCCGCGGCGCCCCCTCCCCGCGCTCGCTCGCGCTCCACCCTACTTCGTCACGACAAACCCAACCTCGCCGTCGTTCAGCTCCGTCTCCTCGCCCAGGGTGACTCCACCGGGGCCGCCGCCGTTGTGGTGCCGGCTTCCAGCCACGCCCAAGGCGCGGAACCGGAACACCGCCAGCGACCCGGGGCCCCCGGGCGTCGACGTCCCCGCGCCCGCGGCAATCGCCTCGCCCGGCTCGGAGCCGTTGAAGACAAACAATTCCCACGCCCCCGACACATTCCCGGGCGCGGCCTCGATGAACTCGAGCGCCGCCGCGTCGTACAGCACCGAGATCACCGCCCCCTCGATCCCCGCCGCGTCGTCAATCGTCACCGGGAACTCGAGCGCCTCCCCCGCCTCGCCGCCCACCGCCCGCGCCACCGACAAGGTCCTCGGCGCTGCAATCAGCGCCGATGTGTCCGCCAACTTCACCCGCGAATCCTCGATCATAAGTCCTTCATGCCCGCCGAACGCCTTCCCGCCCTCGGGCCCGAAATCGAACGGCTCCAATGTGTCCACCGCAAAATGCGCGATCAAGCGGATGCGCTTCTTCACGATCTCGATCGCGTCGGCCACATTGATCGAGGGGTTCGCAAGGGGTTTCCCGTCCAGCTCCGCCGCCTCGATCCCGCGCGGGTGGATGAAGGAATTCGCCACCTCGTTGTCGTAATACTTCACGATCGCCACCGCATCCAGCATCCCCGCCACGCCGTCCGCGTTCACATCGCCCCAGCGGAACGGCTGCGAAGTCGAATCGAGTTCAATCTCAAGGGTACCCGGATTCGTCCCGATACCGATGTCCGCCGCCGTCCCGGGCACATAGCCGCCGCGCGACGCCGTGACGGAATACCCGGAGTCCTTTGCCGCCTGGAACACAACGGTCCCGTGCAAATCCGACGTGTCCGACGTTACCGTGGCCGTTCCCTTTTTCAGCGCGACCGCCGCCCCGGCCAACGGCGCGTCCGTCACGCTGTCGATCACCGTCACGGTCAGGTATCCGTCGGTGTCGGGATTGTTTTGGTCCACCGTGAACGAGCGCGATTCGTCCGGCGTGAGTTCAGCCCCATACTCGTCCACTGCAATAACGCGCCAGTAATACGTCTGCCCGTCGAGGATGCCGTCCGCC
>CANKTP010000186.1 GCA_947486375.1 Candidatus Hydrogenedentota bacterium
CACCTCATCTTCGGCGTGTCCCTGTTGGTGACCCATCGTTCCGCAGAAGACGCTTCCTCCCACTTTTTCGATTTCGCCTCCGTGTGGAGATTTATCGTCGATCACCCCAGCGTCCTGGGACGATTCCTCTATGTGGGCGTCTCCGAGGAGATCATCTGGCGCGCCGCCGCGCAACCCCTGTCCATCCAGACGCTGTCCGGCCTCTTGGGACCCGGCCAACCCGCGCACATCGTCTCCGCGGCCGGGATTCTATTGGTCGCCGCGGCATTCTCGGCGGTCCACGAACACTTTCTGAAGAACACCCCCTTGGTCTCGCTCGAGTTCTTGTTGTTCGCCCTCCTGTTGGGCGTACTCTTTCATCTCACCGGAAGCCTCATCCTCGTGATCATCGTCCATGCCCTGCGCGACATCGAGATCGCCTACCTCGAATACGTCATCCGTGTCCACGAACTCGGGGAGGAATCCCTCGCCGCCGACGAAGTCGAGCGGATATACGCCCGGCCGGCCCGGAGACGCGCATGAACCCGGGCTACATGGTCGAGGTCGCCAATGTGAACAAGGTGTTCCATACCCATCACTTCCTCCAGCGGCACGAGGAAAGCGGCAAGCGCGCCTGGTATCGGAAGAAGACGGTCCGCGCGGCCCGCAACATCAGCTTCGGGATTCGGAAGGGCGAAATTTTCGGCCTCCTCGGCCCCAATGGCGCGGGCAAGACGACCACCGTCAAGATGATCTCGGGGCTCGTGCGGCCCACCGCCGGCGCGGTCTACGTGGATGGAATGAACGTGGATACCAAACGCCTGGCCACGTTGCGCCGGATTGGGGTGGTCCTCGAGGGCACTCGCACGAGCATCTGGCCCCTGACGCCCCTGGAGAACCTAGCGTACTTCGGAAATCTTCGCGACGTAAAGGGACCGGTGTTACGAAAGCGCGGCATGGAACTTCTCGACCTCATCGGGTTGAAGGACAAGATGAACGTGCAAGTCCGTCATTTGTCCCGCGGGCAAAAGCAGAAGCTCGCCATTTGTATCGCACTCATTAGCGACCCGCCCGTGCTACTGCTCGACGAACCCACCACGGGCCTCGATGTCCAGAGTAGCCGCTCGATCAAGGACAAGATTCTCGAGATCACCCGCGAGCTGGGCAAGTGCGTCCTCGTGACCACCCACGACATGAACGTCGCCCAGGAGCTTTGCGATAACATCGGCATCATCGCCGATGGCCGGCTCGTGGCCTGCAAGCCAACCCATGCCCTCATCGATTATTTCTCCGACGTCACCTGCGCCTTTTATCTCGATCGGGCCGCCGATCCCACCCCATTCCTCGGAATTCCGGGCGTGCTCTCGGCCGAGTGCAATTCGGAGGACGGGGAGTATGCGCTCGTGCTGCGATTGATCCGCCAGGAGGACCAGCGCTCGGCGGCGCTATACGCCATCGTCGAATTGCTCAAGAATTCCGGGCGGCTCCTCCACGGGGTCGAGCGGCGCAAACAGACCCTCGAGAACGTATTTATACAACTTACCTCCGGCTTGCCGCCGGCGACGGGGGACTAAGCCGTGGGGTTCTTCCTCGTTCTCAAGGCGGAACTTGTCCGCACGTTCATTATCATGCGCCGCTATTGGTTCGCCACGTTGACCAGCCTCGTCATCGGGTATGGAATGCTGATGGGACTCATCCTCGGCTTCATGGCGCGGCGCGACCAGGTCACCGAGATGATCGACAATCGCTTCGGCGTCGATCCCTCGAGCGCGACCAACGCCGCCCTCGGCCTCATCATCGGCTCCTTCGCATTCGGAATCATCGGCATCTTTTCCCAAGGTCTCCAGAACATGGCGCGTTCGGGCCAGCTCGAGCAACTTTGCCTCAGCCCCCACGGCCTCGTCACCAATTTCCTGGCCCGTTCGCTGGTGGGGTCGACCGCCTCGATCCTCACCTCCTCGATCATCTTGTTTCTCGTGGCGCATTCCGTCGAGGGCCGCATTTATGCCGATCCGCTCCCCGTGGCGGCCCTATTGTTCCTGACCTATGTCGACCTGATTGGCTTCGGATTCATGCTCGGCGGACTGGTTCTCTTATTCAAGCAGACGGGACAGATCGCCGTGATCGTCCGGATCGCACTCCTTGGCCTTGCTGTCTGGGCGTCCGATCGGGTCGATACGGGATATGCCGTACTCGACGCCCTGGTCCATATTCTGCCCGTCACCGACGCGGCAATTTGCCTCAAACATGTGTTGATCCGGAACCAGATCCTCTTGGATACGGGACAATTCGTCAGCGTCTTCGAGATTTCGTCCTTCTATTACCTCGTGCTAAATAGCCTCGTCTGGACGGCGATAGGCATTTCCGTGTTCAAATGGATGGAGAATTGGAGCCGCGATAAGGGCACCCTGGGATCCTACTGATGAACGAGGTACGGATACATCGCTTCGAGATCGAGGGGCGCCGTTTCGCGATCGATGTCGAGACCTGCTTTTGCTTCGAATGCGACGGAATCTCGTGGGATGTCCTTGAGCATTATCCCCACACGCCGGTCAATCGTATCTACGCCCTGCTTCGCGCGCGTTATCCCGAGACCGAATTGCGGGAAGTCGTCGGCGAGCTCGAATGGCTCCGGGCGTCCAAGTCAATTCTCCCTCCCCGAAAACTCGATGACCAATACAAGGCGCTCGAACTTCGCGGGGGATTGGCGAAAATCGCCGTGTCCCTTCCCCGGGAGTCCGCGCCCGCCATCCCGATGAAGCGCGGTTTCCTTGGCCGCGGCGCCGCGGCGGCCAAGGAATCCGCGCCTTCGGCAATCGACCTTGTCCGCGATGCGGTCACGATGCTGTTGGGCCGTGCCGAGGGCCAGCGAGACCTCGAAGTCGAATTCCACGAGGCGAATCGCGTTTGGGATCCGGCGGCCATCGTTTCCGGCGCCGCGCACGCCATCAAGGCGATTCGCTCGGCGGGCAAAAATCCCAAGGTCTCGTTGCGCGTCAGCGAGATGCCGGTCGAATCTCTCCCCGAGTCCCTCGAGGGGCATACCTTCGGCGTCCGCCTCGAACTGAAGACGGAAGACATCCCGGCCTCGGCATTGGAGGCGCTCTCCGGCAGCGCCCCTCTCTCGCTTGCGCGAATACGCAAGATATTCGCGGCGGGCGAGGACCACTTTTCCGGCAAAATCGTGTTGCGCCCAAATCATCCCGGTTTTGGCGATGCCGTCCGGATTCTCGAGTCGATGCACTTCGGGGCAATCGAAATCGACGTTGATGAGGCCTACATCGCCAATCCTTCGTTGGGTCCCCGGGAAATGTTGCCCGCCATGGCCCAATGCGCGGAAGACTATGCGGAAAGCCTGTTAAGCCACCGGTACTTTCGCGTCGATCCCATCGCCAGCGTGTTCTGGCGCATCTACAACGGCACGGTCACGCCTCGCATCGACCCCACTGGAACGCAAGCCCTCGCGGTCGACGGAAACGGACGCATCTATCCCTCGGAACACTTCCGCCGCGTTGACGGCTTCGCCCTTGGTTCCTTCGCCGGCGGTGTCCTCGACAACGCGATCCTCCGCCGTTTCGAGGACGTGGGTTCGGCCACGACGCCCGCGTGCATGAAATGCTGGGCGCGCAATCTCTGCGGCGGCGGCGTGGCGGCGGTCCATCAGGCCCTCTCCGGCGACTTCCGCGCGCCGCATCCGGATTGGTGCGACGCCCAGCGCGATTGGTTCGGCGTCGCGGTATCGGCGTTCAATAGGCTCTCCGCCGCGGGCATAAATTTTACGCGTGTGTATCACTCCATCGACCGTCCCGCGAAACGGCAGGTTTCCTGGTTCACGCTCGCCCGCGCCGCCTTCCGGATGAACATCGGGATGCGGCCCCTTGCCGAGGCGGACGCGGAGATGCTTACGTCGTGGGAGAGCTGGAACCGGTCGGCCTACTTCCTGTCCAACGAACGCTCCGTATTCGTCTCCAACCAATACGATCGCGAGCTCGACGCGCTCCACCCGAGGCCGCTCGAGTTCGAGAGCGTGCTGATTCACAAGGACGGAAAGCCATTCGGGCTGTTTAAGGTCAGGCCGGACCGTCTTCCGGGAGTTGCGGACGGGTACCTCTACTTCCACGAACCCGCGGCCTATGCCTCCGATGCCGTGCGCCGAAGCTTCCGAATGGTGCTCAAGGAAGCGGGAGCGGAGCAATCGATCAAGAGCCTCGTGGTGCCCGCCGCCCCTTGGGAAGCGGGGCTTCACGAATTTCTAGAATCGGCCGGGTTTGCCCGGGAAGGCATCCAGCGCGAGGCCCTCTACACCGGGGCAAAATACCACGATCTCATCGTCTTCCGCCTCACACTCGATACCCTTTGAACGGGTGACGGGGACGCGAGGCTGTGCAGGCCCGCCGATACACGTCGAGGGTCCGCCTCCCGATCTCGGCAGGTAGATGGTTCAGCTCGGCGGTTCGCCGCGCATTCCCGCCCAAGCGGCGCCGAAGCCCGGCATCCCCGAGGAGCCGTGTCACCGCCTCCGCGAATGCCTCCGCGTCGTTGTCCGGCACGACAAGACCATCCTGTTCATCGGTCAAGGGATGGGCGGAACCGGCGCAACACACAATCGCCTGTGCCGCCGCCATGGCGTTCAGCAATTTTATTGGGTACCCGGACCACGAGATCCGTGGGCAAACGAACACGGAATCCTCACGCAAAACCGAATCTAACGAGGCCGTGTCGGGAGTCCGAATGAGCGTTCCTGGGATTGGAGTTCGCTTCGCAACTGTCGCGATGCGTAACTCCGCGCCGGGAATGCCGCGCCGCACCCGTTCCATCACCGCGTCCAATAACCCCAGGTTCTGATAGGCGTCGCAGTTTCCCGCGTACAACACCGGCGGTCGATCGACTCGCTTCGATACGGACTCGAATAGGCGTACATCGACCGACGGCGGAATCACCGAGATGCGCTCCGGCGCGCACCCACACTCGACGAGGTAATCCCGCAATCGCGCATGCGGTGCAATCACCCAGTCTGCCCGGCGTGGCCACGTGCGATCCAACCACCTACCCAATGCGGTGCCCGCGCGGTCGCCCAGAAAATGGGGCAGTTCGTCCGCCATGGCGTTGTGGGCGTGATAGACCAGCGGGCGCGTCCCGGCCAGTACGGCCACGATCAGCGCCTCGTAGTTGTGCGCGTCCACGATGTCGATTCGTTCGCGGCGCACCACGTCGCGAAGCCGTCTGGCCAGCACCGCGTCCTGCAACGGTTTCGCCCATGAGGGTCCCGCCTCGAGACGCGATGCCCACGGCGGGTTCCATGCCCGGTGAATATGAAGATCCTCCGGATCGGGGCCGCTGGCGTATCCGTAGACGACGAGGTGCGCGGCGTGGCCGGCGTCGCGGATCATTCGCGCGCAATCGCCCAGAAAAACTTGCGAGCCTTGGGGGACGGGAAACGGACACGCGCCGACGACCGCCACATTCAGCGGCCGCTCGACGCTCACTCGAAATATCCCAAGTCGCGCAGGCGTTTCTCGATCACGGCCTCTTGCTCGGGCGTGTACACGCGGTCCGCCGGTGCAGCAGAAACCGCCGTCACCGCTTCGCCGCCGCCCAACAGGCTTCGTCCGTCCATCGCCGGCCCCGCCGCATCGAGCGCGGCGTAGACGGTCGGCGCGATGTCTAGCAATGAACACGCTTTTGCGTCCAGCGGCGTCGACCACAGGAAGACCCCCACCGGCCTGTGATTGCCGTTCATCCCGCGTTCCTTGCCGCCGACGTGCTCCTCGGGCCGCAACCGGCGGAACGACGGGCCGCCGCGTGCGCGCAAGCACGAGTGTGAATACCCGTCCTCGAGCGCCAACTCGAGCACGATGTCCGGGGCACGATCCGCGCACTCGCTTGAATACAGGTCCTCGCGCATCCACGCCCGCGCGATGGGTCCCCACGCCTCCAACTCGGCGCACAGGCCGCGGCAGTAGGATTGGTAGTCCGTCGGCTCCACCGTGCCCTTTGCCTCGCGCCCCTTGAGATTGACGCGGATCGAAGGGAAATAGTTCAGCTCTTCCGACCATGCCCGCGTGCGCGTCCAATCGATGCCGCCGAACCGTGACCGCCCCTCGGCTCGTGCGGCGAGATCGCGAAATTTCCGGAACAAGGGGCCGCGCCACGCGGGTGGCGTCAAGGTCAGCGCGGCCTTCTTCAACGCGCTGTCGCGGCCGGGGGCGAACGCGAGATGTCCCGTTTCCGCAAGGCGGTTGTTCAGGTGGACTACGCCGTCGCCCGATCCGCCGAAGCCGTGGTCTGACACGATGCCCACCGTCACGTCATCGCCCGCGGCATCGATCAGCGACGCGACGGCCGCGTCGAGGCGTTCATAGACTTTTTGTATCGCGTCATCGTGACCCGGTCGATGCCGCGGGGATTTCGGATCGTGAAACATCCAAAAGTGATGGCCGACGGTGTCGCTCTCGCCGAACACGATCATGGCGAAGTCCCAGGATTCGCGGTGCAACAATTTCGTTGCGATACGCTCCTTGGTGTCGATACCCCGGAGCAATCGGGGCAGGGCCGTATCGTGCCAACCGGGCCCGATCGATGTTTCTTGGAAATCGGCGAAAGTCCATTTGCGCACTAGATCGTAGACTTCTGGCGGATGCACGAATGAACGGTCCACCACAGTACACACGGGCGAATCGAAACCGGAAACCATCACCCCATTCACGGGCTCCGGTGGGTAGGTCGCTGGGACCCC
>CANKTP010000187.1 GCA_947486375.1 Candidatus Hydrogenedentota bacterium
AAATGATACGCTTCCGGACGACCGTTGAATAAACGCCATGTCAACGGACGACATGCGCGCCTCCTCCGTCACGTCTACTGGTCCAAATCCCTGACGAGGGTCTCGGCGAATTCGCAGGCGCGCGCGAGCGTTTCATAGTCCAGGCAGGCCGGGGTGTCGCCCGTCGAGTTCCACTCGACCGGGAGATTGTGGGGGCCTGTCGCCATGATGCCGATGCACTCCATTCCCTTGGCGAGCGGTATCAGCGCGTCGGTCGGGATGCCGCGGTAGACGAGGGGCGTCGCGTCGAATTGCGCCGCGTGCCGCCGCGCCACTGCGAGCCATTCCTTCCCCGAGCGAAACACGTGTAACATGCCTTCCCCGGCCGTGTAACGCAACGTTCCCGCGCCCACGCCGGATATGTTCAGGAAGTAGGGCTTCATCGGACTGCCGCGCAGGCCGTGGACCATGTGCCGCATGCCCGCGAACCAACACTCCTTCGCGCCGGTGGCGGTGATGACGACGTCGGTCGAGGCGAGGGGTTCTTCGTGGAAGCGCCGCGCCAAGTGCAGGAGCAGCGCCACCCCGGAGGCGTTGTTGTTTGCGCCGCGCGAATGCGTGCCCTGGTTTTCGGCGATGTAGAGCGTGAGCGCGGCGCCGACCAAGACTGCCGTGGCCGCCCATCGGAGCCATTGGTCGAACCGGAGGCCGGAATCGGCCAGGACGCCGAGTCCCTCCGCTGCGCAGGAAAGGACCACAATCACCATGCACAACACGACGATGCGGTGGGCGAGGTTGACCCAGCGCGCGCGGTTTGGCAGCGTCCACGCGGTGGCGCGGGGTGAATCGTAGTTGGCCGTGATCGCGAGCAGGCGGCGCGGCGCGGCGCTGAGGAAGCGGACGCTGACGTTCTGCGTCTCGAACTGGGGTAGTAATTTGGACATGGTCGGCGTCCCGGTGAATTCCGCCATGTACAGGACAAACATCACGAGTCCGTACACGAAGGCCGCCCAGGGGAGCCACGCGGACAACACCGCCACCATGAAAAATTCGACGTAGTACGACGCAAAGAGGTACGCGAAGGCGTCGATGCTGTAGAAGTCGTCGAGGGTCACGCTCGTGGAAAAATCCTTGAAGCGGTCCCGGATGTATTCCGCCGCGACGCGTTCGCTCTCGGTGTTGGCTCGGCGATGGGCGAGGCGGTTCGAGAGGAACTCGATGTCGCGCCGCAATTGGGACTCGTCTACCACGCCGTCCGATCAACCTCATGTCGTGTCATGCCGCATTCTCCCATTAGTTCCGGGGGAGTGCAAATGGCGGGTAGCTACGGCCGCGATGCAGGCAGGCCCGGAATTCGGAGGTCGGCGCAGCCGGGGCGCGTGGGGATCGTGCGGTCGCAGGCGACGCCCCACATTTCCCAAGCGCCGTCGATGTAATTGTCGTTGCCCGGCTTTCCGCAGGCTTGCACGAACAGGTACCACTTCCCGGCGATCTCGTACAGCGCGGGCGTGGCGACATGGAAGAGCGTGCGGTCGTCGTAAAGCCCTTGCCATTTCGTTTGCAGCATCGTGTCCAAGTCGAGTTGTGTCCAGCCCTTCACGGGATCGGTGCTAACGGCGAGTCCCGGCCGCCAACGCACGCCGTGCTCGACGCCCACCTCGATGCAGAGGACATAGGTGTTATCGACCTTGAGAATCTGGTGCCACTCGTAATAGGCATTGGGGGTGGACTCGAAGATTTGGCCCATGCCGCGCGGGTCGCCGGCGTTGAACTGCCGCGTCCATGCCTTGCCGTCGTGCGAGGTTGCGAGGCGGATGCCGGGGAGGACGCCGTCCTTCCCGCGGTAGGAGTAGTACATGTACCAATCCCACCGCTTCGCGGCTTCGTTCCATTCGCGCATGACCGCTGCCTGCGAGGCCATATCCTCGTGATACGGCGCGGCGGGTTCCGGAGCCAACACGGGCGCGTCGCCGTAGCGCACGATGGCGTCAGCGGTCACCGATGAATATCCGTCGGGTCCTACGGGACAGATTGCGAGGCCAATCCGATCCTGCACCGTGCCCATCGTGGCCGAATAGTAGATGTAGTAGGCCTCTTCCTCGGGAATGTAAAGCACCGTGTCTAGGCGCATCGAGCGCGAGTCCCAACCTTTTTCGGCAGGCCGGAAGATGGGGTTCGCCTCGTCCTGTTGCCACTCAAACGGACTGCTCACATCCGCCCAAGCCTTCCCGATCGCTGCATAGCCCCGGTCCGACGCGGGCACCGCTCCGTAGAACATAATCAGCCGCCCCGGAACCTTGGGATTGGGCAGGATGCACGGCTCCTCGATCTGCTGCGACATCCATTCGTGGCTCGCACGCGACAGCACCATTTCGCCGCGGACGGCGGTGGGTTTGGGCTCTTCCGCTCCGGAAGAAACGCTGGCCGTCACGCAAGCAACAACTGCGGCACAGGCCGCCGTCCGGAATAGCCTCGTCATTGTCGTTGCACTCCATTCAAATTCCGGGCCCTGACCTCTGTGGCGCGAAGGGTCGATCCAGCAGACTTCACCTTGGAGGATTACCACTCCGTACTTTCTAGAATTCGGAGGGCGGCACGAGTTACGAACGGGTCGTGATCCTCACCGACGATATCGTAAACGCGATCCATCGCTTCGGTGACAATGACTGGACAATCCGGAAATTGTTGTTCCGGCTTTGGAGGAATCGCCTCGGTATTGGCGTCGGTCGGATTCATTCCAAGAGTATGACTGTGGCGTCCGACCGCCGTCAACCCAGAAACGCTTGCGCTGGCCCATGCCCCCCCTCCACAATAGGCCCCCGTGCCCAGTTCATCACCGGGGAGAACTCCATTGCGCGCGGTCATCCAACGAGTCGCCGAGGCCTCGGTCACGGTCGAGGGTAACATCACCGGTCAAATCGGGCATGGCCTCCTCGTGCTACTGGGTGTCGACGAGGGGGACACCGGCGACGATCTCCGCTATGTAGTGGACAAGATTTCCGGGCTCCGCATCTTCAACGATGCCGACGGAAGATTTAATCTTTCCCTCGAGGACACCGGTGGCGCCATTCTCGTGATCTCGCAATTCACTCTCTTTGGCGATTGCCGCAAGGGCCGCCGCCCGTCATTTATTGCGGCGGCACGCCCAGAGACCGCCATCCCGATGTACGAGAGCGCCATTGCCGCGCTCCGCTCCCGGGGCTTTCGTGTGGAAACGGGAGTCTTCGGCGTGCACATGGATGTTCGGCTTCTCAACGATGGCCCTGTGACCATTCTCGTGGATTCGAAGAAGACCTTCTAATGGGCCCACACACCCGACAGACCATCGAACACTCCGCATGAGAATCGCCGTCGCCGGAAGCGGGTTGCTCGCCGTGGCCGTCATGGAACCTTTGCTCGAGGCCGGGCATTCCGTCGTGGCCCTTGTCCAGAACGGGCGCCTTGTGCGCGGGTTCCAGCGCCGAGTCCTCGCGTTCAAATCGAGATTCACGCACGGCTCGAACAGTCCGCTCCGCCTCGCGGCGTTGGAACGGATCCCCGTCCTGTGGCTCGACACGATGTCGCACGGGGAACTCGCGCCGATTGCGGCGGTCAAGCCCGATCTGCTCATCACCTGCGGGTTCAGCATCATCTTGAAGCGGCCCCTGCTCGAGCTGCCGCAGATTGGGTGCATCAACATCCATTCCAGCCTATTGTCACGGCACCGTGGACCGAATCCATTCTCCCACGTCATCCTCGCGGGCGAGGACGAGACCGGCGTCACGTTTCACGTGACCGCCGCAGGGGTCGATACGGGCGACATCCTCGACCAGACTCCGTTTCTCATTGGACCGGACGACACGGCGATGTCGGTATACGTGAAGGCCTGTGAGATCACGCGGGCGCGCATCGTGCCCGTCATCCAGGCCATCGACAGGCATGGACTCGACGGCGTCCCGCAGGACCAGTCCGACGCGACCTACGACAAGCTGATTGGCGAGGAGGGCATGCGAATCGATTGGGCGCAACCGGCTGCGCGGATTCATCGTCTCGTCCGCGCGCTGCACCAGTTCGGCTTCGCCCGGTTTTTCCACAGGGGACGCTTGGTCTTTCTCGCCACGGCTGCCCATGACGATGCGCCCGTACCCCAAGCCCCGGGAACGGTCATCGCGACGAGACCGCATGTCGTGGTCGCGACGGGCCTCGGGAGCCTGACCATCGGCACAGCCATGATTACCACTCCCGTCACTTGGTACTGGCCTCCGCCGTGGCAATGGCCCAAGGTTGGCGAGCGGTTGCGTTGACTCGAACGAGCGCGACAGGCTGCCTTCCCAGCGATGTGAAATGGGAAATTCTTCGCGCTAATCCCATTCCGGGAGAATAAGGGGGAAATTCGGTTTTTAAGGCGCCTGCCCCGGGCGTTTTTTTCTTGACATGATATATATAAGTATGTATACTTATATCATGGAGGAACCCCACATGAAATCGCTCGAAACGAAGCGCCAGGAAAAGTTCGCCGCCATGGCCCAGCTGGCCCCCTGCATCGCGGGCTCGCTGTGCCGGGTGGAACGCAAGGACAAGGACGGGAACGCCGCCGTCTATCACCTGCTCACCTGCAAGGAGGGGGGAAAGACCAAGTCGGTCTACGTACCCAAGGACATGGTCAAGGAGGTGGAACGCTGGATACGCAACTATCGCAGGATAAAGAAACTCCTGGCGGAGGTCTCCGGCCTGGGCACGGAGATTATCCAGGGCTACGTGCCGGGAAAGCGGGCCGCCGCCGGAAGCCGCCGAGGAGCGCCAAGCCGCCGGTAGGCAAGGCGCTGGTCCGGCTGGTCCGGCACGAGTTTCCAAGGTTTTGGGAATGGCTCGGGGAGCTCCACGACCCGCGCGAGGACCCGCGTTACAGCCTGACGCAGGTGCTGGCCTTGGCCGTGCTGATGTTCGCGATGAGGGTCCCGTCCCGGCGGCAACTGGACTTGATCACCCATGACGCCCAGTTCAGGGACAACTGGGGCGTGTTCGGGCGCGCCCGGAGCGAGACCGTGATTTGCTCCAAGCAGATGACCAATGTCCTGGCCGCGTTGGATCGCGAGGAACTCGCGGCCCTGCTCCCGGAGTTCCTCAAGACGTTGATCCGCCAAAAGCGGGTCCCAGACATCTACCTCTTGGATCACGTCATGATCGCGGCCGACGGCACGGGGATTTTCTCGTCGTCCAAAAGGCATTGCGCCCAATGCCTGACGCAGGAGCACAGGGACGGCTCGACAACCTATTTGCACAACGTCCTCGAGCTCAAGGCGCTGGGGCGCAATGGACTGGCCATTTCCGTGCTGACCACGCCTTCGGCGTGGCTCAACCCCGCGGACGGAAAATACGACAAGCAGGACTGCGAGACCAAGGGGTTCCATCGCGCCCTCGCGCGGCTCAAGGAGCTCTTTCCACGCCAGCCCATTGTCCACCTGCTCGACGCCCTGTACTGCCAAGGCCCGGTCTTCAAGGCAATCGAGGCGACCGGACAAAAGTTCATCTGCGGCTTCAAGGAAGGGTCCATTCCCACCCTCTACGCCGAGGCCCTCGAACTCCACAAACTCACGCCCGGCAATCGCGCCGTACAAATCATCACGCGCGACGGGCACCGCGTCGAACAGCTCCATACTTGGGTCAACGGCTTGGAATACCAGGGCGTCACGCTCGATTTCGTCATGTGCAAGGAAACCGTCGGCGACAAGACCACGACCTTTTCCTTCCTCACCAACTTCACCGTTACCCGCGAGAACATCTTCGACATCGCCCAAGGAGGACGCACCCGCTGGACCATTGAAAACCAAGGCTTCAACGAACAAAAAACCGGCTACGAACTGGAACACTTCTGCGCCTGCAAAGACCTCAACACCATGCTCAACCTCTACACCGTGCTCCAAATCGCACATCTATTCATGCAGCTACTGGCCAAGAGCGACCTCGTCGAGGGCGTTGTCCACCTCACCTTCCTCGCCCTCCAACTGATCGAGGCCATGCGCAACCTGCCCCTGACAGAAGACCTCTTCGACCCCAACCTGCCCCGAATCCAAATCCGCTTTGCCAAGGCCCCGCCATAACAACGCGCAGACGGGAAACTCCTCGCTCCAGCCGGTCGCTACCCCAATCCATGTAGGCCCTCGCAAAACCCCAACGGGAAAACTCCGCCTCGATCAGCCCCGAAAAGCAAAAACTAACGAGGACCGGATTTGCTCGATTCCCATTTCACGCCGCTGTGGTCAATGCGTCGTCATTGCACGGAGATCCGTCATTCGGTATACTCCCTTTCCGTGCCGGGGTGGTGAAATTGGCAGACGCGCTGGACTCAAAATCCAGTGGGAGCAATCCCGTGAGGGTTCGATTCCCTCTCCCGGCACCATTCCCTTCCTAGTCTTGCTCGCACGCCCCGGCGAGAGACCCGCCAGCGGCGCCGTCAGCCCGCCTTGAGCACCGCCGCGATGGCCGTACACAGGGGGTCCATGTTCGCCCCGGTCATCGCCGCGACGTTGATGCGCCCGTTGCCGACGACATAAACGGCGTGGTCCTCGCGCAATCGCTGCACCTGTTCCTTCGTGAGCCCGGAGAAGGAAAACATCCCTTTCTGGAGAATCAGGAAACCGAAGTCCTTTTTCGCCTTCTTCTTCTTGAGGGTGTCCACGAAAAGTTGGCGCATCTTGTGGATGCGCTCGCGCATCGCCGCGACTTCCTTGACCCATTC
>CANKTP010000188.1 GCA_947486375.1 Candidatus Hydrogenedentota bacterium
ACTCAGCCACCGCTACATCACCGACCGTTTTCTGCCCGACAAGGCCATTGACCTGATCGACGAGGCGGCCTCGAGGCTCCGCATCGAGATCGAGAGCATGCCCTATGAGCTCGATGTTCTCGACCGTCGAATTCGCCAGTTGGAAATCGAGCAGCTTGCCCTGAAAAAGGACAAGAGCAAAGTTGCCACGGAAAGCCGTCACGGCATCGAGAAAGAACTCGCTGAACTCCGCGAGGAAATGTCCGGCAAAAAGACCCAATGGCAGGCCGAGAAGGACGTGGTCAACGACATCCGCAAGGTAAACAGCGACATCGAGGAGGCGCACCGCCAGGAAGAAATCGCGGAACGAGCCGGCAACCTCGAGAAGGTCGCCCAGATTCGTTACGGAACCGTCGGCGAACTCCAGAAGAAACTGGTGGACAACCAAAAGCGGCTGGCCGAAGTCCAAAAGAACGGAAGCTACATCAGCGAGGAAGTGACCGACGAGGACATCGCGAGAATTGTCGCCAAGTGGACTGGCATCCCGGTCGAGAAAATGCTCGAGGGTGAAATGGCGCGCCTCGTCAAGCTGGAAGACGAACTCCGCAAACGGGTTGTCGGCCAGGACGAGGGGCTCCGTGTCGTCGCCGAGGCCGTCCGCCGCGCGCGTGCGGGACTCAAGGAACCGGAGCGGCCCATCGGCTCTTTCGTGTTCCTCGGACCGACCGGTGTCGGCAAGACGGAACTTGCCCGCAGCCTCGCCGAGCTGTTGTTCGACGACGAGAAGTCCATGGTGCGCATAGACATGAGCGAGTATATGGAGAAACACTCCGTCTCGCGGCTCATCGGCGCGCCTCCGGGCTACGTGGGTTACGACGAGGGCGGCCAGTTGACCGAAGTCATCCGCCGCCGCCCCTATAGCGTTGTGTTGCTGGACGAAATTGAAAAGGCGCACCCCGACGTATTCGGCGTGCTGTTGCAGGTGCTCGACGACGGACGCCTGACGGACGGACAAGGCCGGACGGTGGACTTCAAGAACACCGTCATCATCATGACCTCGAACCTCGGCTCGGAGGTGTTCGCTGATGGCGGGACGGACGAGGAAAACGATCTGGCCATTCACGCCGTGTTGCGCAAGCATTTCCGGCCCGAATTTTTGAACCGGATCGACGATATCGTGATATTCCGGCCCCTGGGCAGGGAACATATTCGCGGCATCGTGGATATACAGGTAGAGCGGTTGACGAAGCGACTGGCGCAAAAGCGCATCGCGGTCGAATTGAACGACGAAGCAAGGGCCCTGTTGGCCGAACGCGGCTACGACCCCGTATACGGCGCGCGGCCCCTCAAGCGCGTGATCCAGCGACTCATCCTGGATCCGCTCGCGATGGAAATTCTCGAGGGGCGTGTCAGCGAAGACTCGGTGGTCAGCGTTATAGTGGATGGAGACAAACTGGCGTTCCGGGAACGCAAGGCGAAGGCAGCTTAAAAACTTCCGGGCGCATGAAACAAATTGGATCGAGTCGGTGTTGAATACAACAGGTGACGGCGGAGGCGGTGGCGGAGGCTAAGTGGAAGAAATAACGCTAGTGCGAAAAGCAGCCACCGCGTAACAGTTTAATCATACGTGAAGCGCCCCTGGGCTGAGGGAACTCAACCAAGTTCCCCCAAGCCACCTACATGGCGCTTGACATAGGCTTGCGTCCTGCCCCCCTACAGGACGCACCCCAAGGACTGGAGCGTGTCCCCTCACGACTCCAACTCCTTCCCTCCCCAGGGCCGGACGTTCACCCCAGCGTCCGGCCCACTTTTATTTCCGCGAGCCAGCCCCAAGCCGCTTCAACGTCGCCCGCAACGCCGCCTTGACCCGCTTCGGTGCGGTGCCGCCGGGATTGTCGCGGCGGGCGACGATGGCCTCGGGGCTGAGAATGGCGAAAATGTCCCGCGTGAATAGGGGCGATGCGGCGGCGAATTCCCCGGTGCTCAATTCGGCGAACCGTTTCCCGCGCTGCGAGCAATACAACACCAATTTGCCGACCACTTCGTGCGCCTCGCGGAAGGGCATCCCTTTGCCGACAAGATAATCCGCGAGGTCGGTGGCTTCGAGGAACCCTTCCTTCGTCGCCTCGCGCATGGCCTCGCGATTGACCTTGATCGACGGGAGCATCCGAGACGTTGTCGCGAGGCACAGTTGGAGCGTGTCTGAAGCGTCGAAGGCCGGCTCCTTGTCTTCCTGCATGTCGCGGTTGTAGGTGAGGGGAAGGCCCTTCATCATCGTCAGCAGCGCGGTCAGACTGCCGTATACGCGCCCGGTTTTCCCGCGCACGAGTTCGGCCACGTCCGGGTTTTTCTTCTGCGGCATGATGCTCGAGCCGGTCGTGAAGGCGTCGCCAATGACGACAAAACCATAGGCCGGGCCAGACCAGAGGACGAGCTCCTCGCTCAAGCGGGAGAGGTGCATCATGGCGATGGAAGCGTTTGCGCAGAATTCGATGAGGTAATCGCGATCGGACACGGCGTCCATGCTGTTCGCCGAGATCCCGTCGAAGCCGAGTTCCTTCGCCACTTGTTCGCGGTCAATCGGATACGTCGTGCCGGCCAACGCGGCCGAGCCCAACGGCAGGACGTTGACCCGCGAGCGCAACTCGCCGAAACGTTCGTGGTCCCGCGCAAACATCTCGACGTACGCGAGCAGGTGATGCGCGAGCAACACGGGCTGCGCGTTTTGCATGTGCGTGCAGCCGGGCAGGATGACGTCGATATGCGCCCCGGCGAATTCCGCGAGCGCGCGCTCGATGCCCACGAGCAGCCCAAGAATCGCGTCGATCTGGTCCCGCGCCCAAAGGCGCGTGTCCGTCGCACATTGATCGTTGCGGCTGCGTCCCGTATGGAGACGTTTCCCCGCATCGCCGATGCGTTTCGCCAGCGCCGCCTCGACGTTCATGTGGACATCTTCGAGCGCGATGTCGAAGCGAAACTTGCCGGCCTCGATCTCCTTGCCGATCTCGGTCAGCCCGGCGATGATCTTCTTTGCGTCGGCCTTGGAAATGATCCCGCAGTCGCCGAGCATGCGCGCATGGGCGATGCTACCGCGGATGTCCCACGGCGCGAGGCGTTGGTCGAAGGACACGGATTCGCCGAGGGCCTCGACGAGGGAATCGGTCTTGCCTTCGAACCGTCCACCCCAGAGTTTTTTCATGTCATTCTCCCAGCGCCGCGGTGAGGGTTGCCGGACAATGCGTAACATCCCCCTTGATCCCCCTTCAAAGGGGGCCTTTCAAATCGACGTCGATCAAGGTGGCGCTGCTTTCGTTTCATCAACGGCGCCGACGTCCGCACGAGAAATCAAGGAGTCGCCACAACTCTACTCGATCGAGTCAGTCCCGAAATAGCCTGTCGCAATTCACGTGAGATCTCACCGCACTCAAGTCCCCCTTTGAAGGGGGATCAAGGGGGATGTTAGCGTGGAACCCAAATCTCAATGCGAACTTCTACAACCCCGCGTTCTTCCGAACCCGCAACCGCAACGCATTCAACCGAATAAACGCACCCGCGTCGGACTGTTGGTACGCGCCCGCGTCTTCCTCGAAGGTGGTGATCTTCTCGTCATAGAGCGACTTCGGCGCCTTCCGGCCCACGAGCATGCAGTTGCCCTTGTACAAGCGGACCCGCGCCGTGCCTGTGACATTCTCCTGCGTCTTGCGCACGAAGTCCATCATGAGCGCCATCTCGGGCGAATACCAGAAGCCGTTATAAATCAACTGCGCGATCTTCGGCGACATCTGGTCGCGCATCAGCATCACTTCGCGATCCATCGTCAGCGATTCCACGCCGCGGTGCGCCGTGTACAGCACCGTGCCGCCGGGCGTCTCGTAGACCCCGCGCGACTTCATCCCGACGAAGCGGTTCTCGACGAGGTCCACGCGCCCCACACCGTGCGCACCCGCGATCGTGTTGAGCTTGGCGAGCAAGGCGGCGGGGGAGAGGCGTTCGCCGTTCACCGCCACCGGGGTCCCCTGCTCGAATTCGACCTCGACGTACGCGGGCTGGTCCGGCGCCTTGCGCGGATCGACGGTAAGCAGGAACATATCTTCCGGCGCTTCAGACCACGGGTCCTCGAGGATGCCACCCTCGAAGGAAATGTGGAGCAGGTTGCGGTCCGACGAATACGGCTTGGCCTTCGTCACCGGGACTTCGATCCCATGCTTCTCCGCGTAGTCGATCAGCGCGGTGCGGCTATTGAGGTCCCACTCGCGCCACGGGGCGATGATCTTCACGTTCGGCTCGAGCGCCATGTACGTCAGCTCGAAGCGGACCTGGTCATTCCCCTTGCCGGTCGCGCCGTGCGACACCGCGTCGGCCTTCTCCTGGCGCAGGATCTCAATCTGCTTTTTCGCGATGAGCGGCCGCGCCACGCTCGTCCCGAGCAGGTAACAACCCTCGTAGATCGCGTTGGCCTGCATCGCCGGGAACACGAAGTCGCGGGCAAATTCCTCTTGGAGGTCTTCCACATAAACCGCGCTCGCGCCGGTCTTGATCGCCTTCAGGCGCGCCGGTTCCGTCTCCTCGCCTTGACCGACGTCGGCCACGAAGGCCACCACGTCGGCCTT
Source organism: Candidatus Hydrogenedentota bacterium (assembly GCA_947486375.1). Classification (GTDB taxonomy): domain Bacteria; phylum Hydrogenedentota; class Hydrogenedentia; order Hydrogenedentales; genus CANKTP01. The sequence goes on from CANKTP010000188.1 coordinate 4,590, forward strand.
GTACTTTTCCTGGAGCCACTTCAAGATGATCGACGTGTCGAGGCCGCCGGAATATGCGAGGACGATTTTTTTTACATTGCCTGCCATGGGAGCGAATTCCTTCTAATTGCTGCGATTGGGTGGGAAATTAGGGACAGTCACCTATTATTCGATATAGCTTGGTACATGCCGATCGCGAGTCCAATCCAAGTCAACCGACCTCCCGCTTATGCGCGTTAAATCGAATAATAGGTGACTGTCCCTAATTTCCCATCTATCGGGGCGCCATCAGGCGGACCAATACGGCCTTTTGCGCATGCAGCCGGTTCTCCGCTTGGTCGAACACGATCGAGCGCGACGCCTCGATCACGTCGTCCGTGACCTCCTCGCCGCGGTGCGCGGGAAGGCAATGCATGAAGAGGGCGTCCGCCTTGGCCTGCGCCATCATCCGCGCATTGACTTGGAACGGCGCGAAGATGGCCGCCCGTTTTTCCTGCTCGTCTTCCTGGCCCATGCTCGCCCAGACGTCGGTATACACGACGTCAGCGTTCTTCACCCCGGCCATGGGATCGTTCGAGACGGTAAATCCGGCGCGGGCTTCTTTCTCGGCGCGCGTGCGCACGGCGGGATCGCCCTCATAGCCCTCGGGACACACCAGCGTCAAATGAAACGAAAAGCGCGTGGCAAGTTCGGCCCACGACGCGAACATGTTATTTCCGTCGCCGACGAATGCAACCCGAAGACCGTCGAGCGTCCCGCGATGTTCACGGAGGGTCATCGCGTCGGCGAGGACTTGGCAGGGATGCTGACTGTCGGTCAAGGCGTTGATCACGGGGACCGACGCATGGTGCGCCAGCTCGATGACATCCTCGTGGCGATGTGTCCGCGCGACGATCCCGTTCACCCAGCGCTCGAGGTTGCGGGCCACGTCGGGCACGGTCTCCCGGCGTCCGAGCCGATCCTCGATAAAGATGGACGAACCGCCCAACTGGAATATCCCCGTCTCGAAAGTCACTCGCGTGCGCAGGCTGGGCTTCTCGAAAATCATCACCAGCATCTGGCCGGCAAGGACCCGATGATCCTCGCGCGACTTTAACTTGCGTTTCAGCTCTCCCGCCACATCGAGCAGATCGACGAGTTCCTCGGACGTGAAGTCGGCGAGCGAGATGAAATCGGAGTACATCAGAAGGCCCCAAGCGAGGCGGCGAGCGCGGCTACCGCCCGGTCGACCTGTTCCCGCGTGACGATCAGTGGCGGCAAGAACCGCAGTACATTCGGCCCCGCCGGACCGCAGATCACGCCGTTGTCGATCATGAGGTTGATCAACGGCCCAATCGGTTTGTTCAATTCCAGCCCCAGCATCATGCCCCGCGCACGCACTTCCACATAGGCCGGATGTTTCGACGCCACGGCCCGGATCCGTTCGGCGAAATACTCGCCATTGGCGGCCGCATACTCGATGAAACCCGGCTTCGTAAGTTCGCTAAGCGTGGCCAGCGCCGCCGTGGTGCAAAGCGGATTCCCGCCAAAGGTAGACGCATGCGATCCCACGCTGAATCCGCTGGCCACTTGCTCCGTGCAACCCATCGCCCCAATCGGCACGCCATTGCCGAGCCCCTTGGCCAGCGTCATGATATCGGGCGTGAACCCGAGATGTTGGTGGGCGAACAACGTCCCCGTGCGCCCGAGTCCCGTCTGCACCTCGTCGAGGATGAGCAGGACGTTCTTCCGCGTACACAACGCGCGCACCGCCTTGAAGTATCCCTCGGAGGGAATGCGCACGCCGCCCTCGCCTTGGATGGGCTCAAGAAATACGGCCCCGACATCCGGGGTGATGGCCTCATCGAGCTGCGCGAGGTTGTCGTAATCGACGTACTTGAAACCCGATGGCGCCGGGCCGAACCCCTCATGATACTTCGGCTGGCCCGTGGCGGTTACCGCCGCGAGCGTCCGCCCGTGGAAGGATTGTTTGGCCG